>NZ_CP083663.1:1810208-2111909 GCF_020097815.1 Haloprofundus salinisoli | reverse complement strand
TTCTCGGCGTTAACGAGCGCGCCGAAGCGCGTGAGGACGCCCTCCTCGTCGAGCGTCTGCACGCGCGCGAGAAGTTCGTCCGCCGTCACGTCGACGCCGCGTTCGCGCAACGCGGCCGCCGCCGGGTCGAACGGACGCTCCACGACCGGAAATCCGCCCTGAAACGCGTTGATGATGGCGCGGTCGAGCGTCGAAAGCGTCGCGTCCGCATCCGCCTGTCTCATGGGCGACACTCCGAACGGAGGGTGAATAAGCGTCTCGAAGCCGCGCCGGTCGCGGCGGACTCGACGCCACCGGCTTCGACGCCGCCAGCTTCGACGCCGCCGGCTTCGACGTTCGAACCACGAGCCGGCGCCAGCTGCGTCGATACGGTTTTATTCGTCCGATAGTTACGTCCAACTGAAAATGCAGCGTCGCACGTTCCTCGCCGCCACCGGTGCCGCGGGCATCACGGCACTCGCTGGCTGTTCGAACTCGTCCTCGGAGCCGACGAACAACAGCACCAACGGCTACGAGACCATCTCTGTCGACGGGTCGAACGCCCAAGTTCCGCTCGCCCCGATAGACGACGTCTATCAGTGGTTCCAAGACGACTCGGCGAAGTTCGCCGACGCCCGCGGGCAGCGGCAGTACGACGCCTCCCACATCGAGGGGGCGGTGCTCTCGCCCGCCCCGGACGGTCGGGCGAACGACCCTACCGGTGCTTGGGACAAATCCCAGCGCATCGTCACCTACTGTGGCTGTCCGCACCACCTCTCGTCGATGCGCGCCGCGTCGCTCATCGATTCGGGCTACACCGAGGTGTTCGCGCTCGACGAGGGCTTCTTCGAGTGGCGCGACCGCGGCTATCCGTTGCAGGGCGCGGAGGTCGACGTGGAACCGCCGTCGTACACGATTCGCGGGCGGACCGACGCCTCGCTCGCCGGCAAGAACGCGTGGGCGCGACACGAGGAGTCCGGACAGCGCGAGGCCGGCCCCATCGCCGAGGACGGCAGTTTCGAGCTCGTGTTGCACTTCCTCGACGTGACCGAATCCTCGCCCATCGTCGTCGAGACGCCCGAGTACCGCATCGAGCGACCGCTCGGCGAACTCGCGGGCACCGTCGTCACGAACGTCGAAGGATAACTCGGCCGCAGCGGGCAGTCCGCCGGCGGCGGTCGCCGCGAACCGTCGCCGCGGCCCGTTATCGAGTCAGTCGCCGAATCAGTCGCCACGAACCGACGCCGAATCAGTCACCGCGGCTCGTCGCCGGAGTCAGTCGCCGCGGACGCCGGTCACGCGGTAGCCCATCTCCTCGATGTCCTCGATGATGGCCTCGTGGTCGGCGTCGGCCTCGTAGTAGAACACGAGGTTGAACGCGCCGTTTCGCAGGAGCTGTTGACACTCCCAGACGAACTCCTCGTCCTCCAGCGTCAGCCCTTGGAACTGATTGGAGGCGAAGTCGCTGTTGTCGTTTCCGGCGTAGATGTACGTCTCGCCCTTGCCGGCGTGCTCGGCGATCACGTCGTTCAGGTCGACGGTGAGTTCGTGCATCTCCAGGTCCTCGCGGCCCGAGAGGTCGGTGTGGACGATGACACCGTTGAGTTGAATCTCGCCGGGTTCCAGCAGCGCTTTCGTCCGCTTGTAGAGGTCGTCGTCGAGCGTTTTGCTCATGGAAACACCGTCGGGGGGACCGGATAAACCCCTCACGGTTCGCGCAGGCGGACCAATGACGTGTTCGCGGGCGCGGCGGCGCGCGTGGGCAATCGCCGACTGTGAGTAACCGTCGACTGGGGTGTGTGTCGGTGTGACGAGGTCGAATGCGTCGAAACCAGTACACAAGACACATGTGGTGCGAGCGTGACGGTGCGTACATGTTTCGGCGGGTCCGCCAGGAGTTCGCATCGGGATACGAGCGGTTGCTACGCGGTGAAGTCGGCGAGGGACCCACACACGTCGCCATCATCCAGGATGGAAACCGCCGGTACGCGAGGCGGAACGGCGAGGACGCGCCGGACGGCCACCACGCGGGTGCGGAGACGACGGAACGCGTCCTCGACTGGTGTCAGGAGCTCGGCATCGCCGAACTGACGCTGTACACCTTCTCGACGGAGAACTTCGAGCGCCCGCCCGAGGAACGCGAACCGCTGTTCGACCTCATCGAGTCGAAACTGTACGAGTTCGCCGACGCCGACCGCGTCCACGACAACGAGGTGTGCATCCGTGCCATCGGTGCGATAAACCGTCTCCCCGAGCGGGTCAGAGACGCCGTCGAGTACGCCGAACGCCGGACCCGCGGCTACGACAAGTTCACGCTGAACATCGCGCTGGCGTACGGCGGCCGCGCCGAACTGCTGGAGGCGGCCCGCGACGTCGCCCGCGCCGTCGACGACGGCGACCTCTCGCCCGACGAGATCGACGTGGAAGCGGTCGAGAGTCGCCTCTACCGCCGGCCGGTCCGCGACGTCGACCTCATCATCCGCACCGGCGGCGACGAGCGAACCTCGAACTTCCTACCGTGGCACGCCAACGGCAACGAAGCTGCGGTGTTCTTCTGTGCGCCCTACTGGCCGGAGTTCTCGAAAGTCGATTTCCTCCGCGGCATCCGGACGTACGAGTCCCGGGAGGCGTCGTGGCAGCGCCACCGCACCAACCGGGCCGTCGCGTTGGTCCGCTCGCTCGCCGAGGCGGAACTGGCGGAGGCCAAGACCGTCGCCAAACGACTCCGCGACCAACTGACGAGCGCCGGTGCCGCCGAGATAGACGAGGCGCTGGCGAACCACGAGACCGAACTGGCCGACTGAGCCGGTCGGGGAGATTCCGGCGTCGCCACCGACGCCGGGCCGACGATTCAGACGGTGAGCGTCCGCCGTAGCACGACCGTTCGACCGTCGTCGCGGACCGCAGTGACGGTGACGTGTATCTCGTCGCCGTCGTCGATGTCCAAGGCGTCCGAGTAGGAGTTCTCCGTGCCCGTCTTCGTGATGCCGTCGCCGTCGAGACGGAGTGCGTCGCCGGGTTCCGACAGCGCCGTCGAGTAATGGTCGCCGTCGACGACGACGGCCACGTCGAGATAGTCGGCCGCGTCGTGCGAAAGCCACGTGACGGTGAGACGGTCCTCGTCGGTGGAGACGTCGGCGTCGGCGGTCGCGTAGACGGGTGCCGAGAGGGTCGAGTCCCCGAACTCCAGGAGCGGCCCGGCGGCAGTCGCCGCCAGAAGCACGGTGATTCCGGCCATCAGAACGACCCCGATGGCGGGCGAGACGGCGTCGTCTGCGTCGACGAACGTCGAGATGTCCATACCGCTCCTCAGCGACGTGTGTACATCGTAATAGGCGGACTACGGCTGCAGTGCCGCGAGTAATTGTCACCTACTTGATTGGTGTAGAGAGTGGAGAGCTACCGCGGTGACCTTCGGGCTAGTGTCGAAACTTCCGCCGCTACGCGGCGACCTGCTATCGCCCGAACATCCGTCGGGGAGCGAACGGAGTGAGCAGACCGACGGCGTTTGAGCGCTTCACTACGTTCAGCGCCCAAACCGCCGCTTTCGGTCCTGATAATCCAGCACCGCGCGGAGGTAGTCGCGCTTGCGGAAGTCCCGCCAGTTCACGTCGGTGAAGTACAGTTCCGAGTACACCGATTGCCAGATCATGAAGTCAGAGAGCCGTTCGGCACCCGTCTTGAGCACCAGGTCGGGTTCGTCGGGGAAGACGAGACGGCCCTCGATGTCGTCACCGTCGATGTCCTCGGGGTCGAGTTCCCCCGCCTCGACCTCGCGGGCGAGCGAGCGGACCGCCTCGGCGAACTCGTGTTTACCGCCGAGGCCGATGCTCACCTGGATGGGTGCGTCGGCGCGTTCGGTGTCCTCGGGACCGCGGACGACCAGCGGGCGCGGAGCGTCCACGTCGCGCAACTCGCGTTCGAGCGTCGGCACGACCGCCGGGTCGAGGACGCTCACCGAGATGGTGACGCGCTCGGCCCCGTACTCGAACGCCCACTCGAGGAACTGTTCGAGCGTCTCGTACGCGCCCTTCTCCAACAAGTCGCGTTCGGTGATGACGACGGCGACGCGTCGGGGAGACTCCGCCGTCGAGCGACGGTGGCGAAGCGCGAGATACGTATCGTACAGGGCCACGAAGGAGAGTCGTCGTCGGGCCTCAAAAGCGCATCTCTCTGCCGTCCGCCCGCTCGAACGAGGCGACCGGGCGACGGCGACTCCGACACGTCTCCGCCGGCGCGAGGCGGAGCGAAGTCTGCGATGTCGGGAGGGTTAAGTGGTCATCGTGGATACCGAGTGATGTGACTTCGACTCTCCGACGCGCGGCCGGGTTTGCCGCCGTCGGATCCCTCGCGTTCGCCACGCCGGTTCTCGGAATCGCAGCGGCGGTTCCGTTCGCCGCCGTCGCCGCCATCGCCGCGTTCGTCGGCGACGACGGCCGCCTCTTCGAGTTGTTCGCCCGCCCGGGCGACCGCCAGGACGGCCGTCTGACCGGGCTCCTGGGCTTTGCGCTCGCCGCGGCGGCGCTGGCGGTGCTGGCGACGGTGCCCGAGACGCGGATGCCCGTCAGCGCGTTCGTCGCCGCCGTCGTCATCGTCGCCTACGGCAACCTGGGCGAGCAACTCGTCTCCCGCTGGAACGACGGGGCGTTTCACGCCGTCGCCGGATTCACCCTCGCCGGATATCTGGCGGCCGTTGGCGGACAGGCACTCGTCCTCTCGGTGACGGACGAGACGCTCTCGCTCCCGAAACTCGCGTTTCTGGCGGCCGTCGGCGCGTTCGTCGCCGCACTCCTCCGAGAGGTGCTTTTCAAACACGACGACCCGTTGGTGCTCGTCTCGACCGGCCTGCTGCTGTGGCTGTTCCACGAACTCCCAATCGACGTGTCGCCGCTCGAGGTCGGCGCGGCGCTCGCGCTGACTATCGTCCTCGGCTACGTCTCGTACGCGCTCGGCACGGCGTCGGTAGCGGGGATGCTCACCGGCATCCTCCTGGGCGTGCTCACCATCGTTCTCGGCGGGTTCGGCTGGTTCGCCGTCCTCATCACGTTCTTCGGCGTCGGCGCGCTCTCGACGAAGTTCAGGTACGAATCGAAGCGTCGTCGCGGCGTCGCCGAGGATAACGACGGGGCGCGCGGCAGCGGTAACGTGCTCGGCAACGCTGCCGTTGCGATGGTGGCGGTTCTCGGCTTCGCCGCGACGGAGCAGCCGGGCGTCGAGCTGTTGTTTCTGTTCGCGTTCGCCGGGTCGCTGGCGGCGGCGATGAGCGACACGCTGTCGAGCGAAGTCGGGGGCCTGTTCGATCCGCCGCGACTCATCACGACGTTTCGTCGGGTCGAACCCGGAACCGACGGCGCGGTGACCTGGCAGGGCGAACTCGCCGGACTGCTCGGGGCCGTGCTCGTCGCCGCCGTCGCAGCGCTCACCTTACCGCTGAGCTCGCCGCTCGTAGGCGCGCTCATCATCGCGCTCGGCGGCCTCGGCGGCATGACCGTCGACAGCCTCCTCGGTGCGACGGTGGAAGGCAAACACGTCGGCAATCAGGCGGTGAACTTTCTGGCGACGCTGTCGGGTGCGATCGTGAGCATCGCGCTCGCAGTCGTACTCCTGTGATGTCGGTTCGACCGGCCCGCCCCACCGAGCGCCGTGCACTCGCGTCGGTACAGGCGTCGCTCTCGGAGCCGAATCCGGAACTGCTTCGCTGGGCCATCGACGCCGGCAACGTGTTGGTCTCGACTGCCGACGACCGGCCGGTCGGCTATCTGCTCGCGGTGTACGGTGATTCGGTGCACGTGGCCGAGATTGCGGTCCGTCCCGACCACCGCCGGGAAGGGCGCGCGAGCGCGCTGCTGTCGCGGCTGGTCTCGTCGCTCGAAACGGGTAGCCGAATCACCGTCGCCGTCGAACCGGGAAACGAGGCGGCGAGGGAGCTGTATCGCTCGACGGGATTCGAGCGGCTGAGACGAGACGAGTCGTACTTCGAGAGCGGAGCGGCGCTGATACTCGCTCGACGGGCGTGAGTACCCGCCTGTCGGGGAAGCGCGAGCGAAACTGTGAGAGAGCGTCACGTCACAAAGGCTATCAGGCCGGGACGGATAGCGGGAGGTATGCGGACTCGCTGGATAATCGTGCTGCTGTTGCTCATCCCCCTGAGCGACGCGCTGTTGCTCGTCCCCGTCGCAGGCGAGTTGGGCTATCTCCCCACCGTCGCGCTCGTCGTCCTCACCGGTCTCGTGGGAATGATGCTCGTCCGCGCGGAGGGCCGGACGACGCTCAGACGGATCCAACAGCGACTGGCGATCGGCGAACTTCCGGCGAACCAACTGCTCGACGGCGGCCTGCTCATCGCCGCGGGCGCGTTCCTGCTCACGCCGGGGCTCGTCACCGACGTACTCGGGTTCATGCTGGCGATTCCGGTGACGCGCTACCCGATTCGGACGGTCATCAAGCGCTACGTCGTGAAGCCGTATCTCGACAAGCAGGCCGACGGCTTCGTCTCTGGCGGCGTCTGGACCGGCGGCTTCCCCTACCCCGACGAGGGTGACGACGTGTACGACGTCGACGGGAGCTCCTACCGCTTCGACGACGACGACGCGGGGACCGACCGGTCGAACTGATTCTTCGGCGAGTGGCGGCAAAGTTCTCCGGCGATAATCGACAGACGGCAGTGCCACACACTACCGCTGTTGTGGTAAACAGAAACCCTTAAACAAAACACCGCGCAACTACTGGATGCGCTCATCTGGGCCAATAGCTCAGTTAGGTTGAGCGCTCGGCTGATAACCGGGAGGTCCGCGGTTCAAATCCGCGTTGGCCCACCTTCCAAACGGTCGGTCTCTGACCGACCGTAACGCGGGCTCAGAACTCCCCAGCCACCTAATTTCGGCGTTTCCCACTTGCCGAGAGCGACCGGTTTCTGATGAGTCCATAAGTGGAGCATGCGCGCATCCGCTACATCTGGCGATTGTTGTAGCCGGAGGTGCATGCTAAATGGCAGTTCGGTTTGGACTGCCGGAAGACGAGAATAGCTGTATCCACTGCGGATCCCACGTCACAGACGGATTCCGCCGTGTCTTCGGTGACCGGAATCACCGCGTTCACCGCTGCAACAGCTGTGATTCCTACGCACGTCTCTCCCGCGGCAGCGGAGCCGGACGTGAGGTTCGAATTCCTGACCCCGAGACTGCTGAAGGTCGCCACGGGAACACACCGAAAACGGAGCGGTCCCAATGAGTCCGTCTCGCGAGACGTATGAGGCCACAGAGGTGGTGGCGTGACTCAACGCGATCTCTCCAGCTGGGGAGTTGATGTTGAGGAAGTAGTGCGTGACCGTCGCCCCCGCGACGATCACGCCGAAAGCCATGTCAGGAATTCCGAGCCGGAGCACATCGAGTATGATGTTTGCTCCGATTGTGAGCGACGAACCCCGACAGTTCGGGAACGTCCGCTTATCGCGAGTGATGTGTCGTTGTGCGGGGGATGCGCCCTCCACCGGGAGGGATTGCTGTGACCCACGTCGCCACAGCGCCTCACGAGGCTGAGGGGCATCTTATCTTCCCGGAACATGGCCTCAGTCCCTACTGGGCAGTGTCCAAACTGTTGCACCAAGGTTTCAACGGCTACTCTGGAGAAGTCAACTTCGAGCACGACGGTGACCCGTGGCACGTGAAACTCGCCTACTCGGATTCGAACATCGCCCCGCGCCCATCAGACGGAATCACGCGCTCGACGCTCTACGAGTACGAGATTCACTGTGAGGGGCTTGGACAGAAGAAGGCACACTTCAATGTCTCACCTCGATTCGAGGAGATGTGCAACCCCGACGGAGAGAAGTTGCGCATTCCGTGGCAACCTGGCGGCGAGGGCGTCGACGTTGACTTCCACGGCTCAAACCTCGAACCCGAGGAGTACCCACCTCTACTGCGCGCGGCGTTCTGCGCGCTCGCTGACGAGGCCGCGTTGATGGTCCGGCGCGACTACTTTACCGAGGTTCACGAGTCGTCGAACCTCTACACCTACGAGCGATACGTCCGGCTCTCACGCGACATGGCTCAGAAGCTGGTTCGCGCCGGAGGGACGTTCTACCGCCTGTTCTTCCTCTTGTCGAGTGAACAAGGGACGAAATGGATTTTCGCTGGTGACAACGAGGAGATCATCGGGAAGAACCACCGGCTGAAACTCTGGCCTGAAGCCGCGCAGAAGCTCATGCCGACGAACTCACGCGGAAAGCAGCTGAAATGCTATCATCCGAAGTACGTTCGTTCAGACGAGACTGAGGATGACGCATTGTTTCACCCGAAATTCGGTGTGCTGTTGAAGAAGGCGTTCAACGACGGGCGAGCATTCGCCTGGAACGACCTCCGCGAACTGCGCCGTGAGATCGAGGAAACGGTGATTAACGTTCTCTCTTGGGCGGGAATCCCGGTCGATCCACACTCGCCAGGAACGTACATCGAGGACGACCACTTCTCGCCGGCAGAATCCGAGATTCGGATTGCTCGCTACGACGATCCGTCGCCGGAGATCGAGGCTCACGAAGAAGCGCTCCTGGTGACGACACTACGCGAGTTGAGCGAAGGCGCTGAGGATGTCGTCTACGAACTGGCGACCGACGGCGGCCGTCACTACGAGGACTTAGCTGACGACACCGGTTACTCGGTGAGTACGATCTACCGCTACCTCCAGGAACTCGGTGAGCTAGTCCGAAACGACAACGGCGATCTCGACCTCCGTTCACTCAAGTTCAAGCAAGAGGTGGCCGCGATTGCTGAGCAGACAGATCGGTTCGTCCGGTCGAAGGCTGACCGCGCCGCGAAGGTGCTCAACTCTGAGACGCGAGCAGCGGCAGACAGCGCGTTGCAAAATTGGATGACCAAGTGGGCGGTGGACCTCGCCCGAGACGACCATGGGGCTGTTGACGGCTTCAGAATTGGAACGTTGGTCTCAGTCGCCAAGTCGGACCCACTACTGCCACACATCAGCGAGGCGATTCGGGAAGGACGTCGAGCATGGGTCCAGGCAGGTCGTGATGCTGTGCAGTACGAACGGATGATGTTCGAGTCGTCTGCTGACGGTGAGGACTGGTTCACGCGGCGAGTGAGCAACTGGATCGGCTGACCAGCGGTCCTCGTGAGTGGCAACGCTATTTCTGAGTCAAATATCCGGCAATCGAAGCCTCATTTTCTCCCTCGAATCTGTCCGAACCACGATTTCGGGTGGATGCATTGAGTCGTCGCGAACTGCGCTTCGCGCCGATCGAGTCGGAAATCTTCCCAGTGGATGGGAAGATCCCCTTAGGGAGTGTGCCTAAGGGCACTTGCTGAAAATGTACTCCGCCTTCGGTGGTGGCTGGTTTTCTCCATATGAAACCGTCGAGATTCCATCTCCGGCCACCCCGACTGGATTCTCCGGATTTAGTTTTGCTCTGGTTAGTAAAACTCCTTTTTGACGTTACCTCGTTCTTATTGTCTCTTGCGTGGATTACTGACTAATGGTTGAACTGTTTGGACGGAGATCCATACTCAGGGCTATCTGTGGAATTGTCACAGGGGCCAGCGCAGGATGTATGAGTCGATTGTCTACCGGACAGACACAGTCGCCAACACCGACTTCATCTCCTACTAAAAGAGAGGAATCAGACCAAGAGCAGAGAAATTGCGAGCCATTACCCACTGGACGTGATGGTGCCCCACCACCGTGGTTCGATCCGGATAGTTCGGCAGATATCGAGATTGACAACGGCGTACAGTCGGATTTAGAGGTAGTTCTAACCATTGACGATGATCAAAAAGAGATCTCGATACCTGAGGGTGATCACTGGCTCTCCGATGACATAATTGACGACGGGGAGCGCCCGACGATTACCGTTGCAACAAAAAACCTGGAAGCACGGTTGGAGTGGAAAGGAGAACAGGACAATATGGGTGTCGCGACGTTCGTAATCCGAGAGGACACTATTGACAAGCGGTTCCGTTATAAATTCTGTTCAAAATTCAGCACCTCAAATATCTGAATTAGTAGGAGGATTCGTCCGGTTACGGTATTCCTCCGTCTTCGCGCTAGTGTAGACAGTGCTGAACCCAAACTTTTCATCAGCACGCACGTGTTCCCTTGCGTGCGCGTCTTATATACTCCAACCCCGTCCCTGATCACAGCGCCCATCGCGTCGAGGACGACCGGAGGGAAGTCCGCCATGGGCATGGGCCGGAGTATCTGGTTAGTAAATAGGACCCGGTATCCAAATCCAACAATCCACCTTGCCGCGGTCTCTTGATTTGACTCCGCACTGTGGATAGCATCGTGAGACAGCTACTAACCCCGATCACCGTAGCGAGAACAGAGAAACTCAAAAGAACCAGTGAGACATCGAAATCTCGGGGTTTCAGACTCCGCTGAAATCCCCAAATCGTGACAGAAGTTGCGTGCTGAATACAGAGGGTGAGTTCAGCAAGCCATTGATGTTTGTTTCACTCGACCAGTGATGAAACAGCCCTCAGGTAGTGTGCATTTACCGCTTCAATCTCGCACCGCTGTCTGCTCCGGAGGATATAGGTCGCATCACAGACATACAGTAGACAGTTCAATATGCACGACGCTATAGCCGAGGCACTTCCGGGGTGGGCCACCTATCTTGCGGTGGTTTTCACCGTCGTCCTTGGTTTTCTTGTGGGCGATTTCTTTGGACTCGGTATTCTAAGTCGGGTTGTAGTAACTCTAGCTCTGTATGTGACATTTAGTAAGACACTCGGCCTCATTTTGAACTAAAGAAGTATATACAGTTGCTTTTATTGAGTCTGAGAACTCTCTGGATCTAACATCAAGACCAGCGGGGGTCGAGTGACCGACTCGCGCTGTGTATCTCGCAGAATACGATTCACCTGCCTATTCCCTTCCAGAATTGGCGTGACCGATACAGAGGATGAGTTCAGCACGGGTGCGCCGTTTGTTTCACGTTGGTGGCAGCGAACTAACCGTTCGGTAGGCCTGCAAATCTATCGAATTACGTACTCACTCTCGATTGCGGTAATGGGCAGCGAACATTTCTACAAAAATGCCGATGACAGGGACGAGTTGAGCTACCGTTGCGGTACGTTCGCCCATCGAGGTCAGCAGGTACAAAGCATAGGTGAATCCACCGAGTATCAGCAGACAGCCTGCAGCCACGGTCAGGGAATCTCCTGCTCCATAGAAATAGAACCGAGACGCGCCGCCGAGAACAAGACACACCGGAATAGCCCACCTGATTACGGGCAGTATCTGCGGATACATCGTCAGCACCCCAGCTACGAATCCCCCACCAACGAGAAGGGACAAAAGACGCCCAGTCGGGTGTTTCCAGACCCTACTGGCCGATTGACCAACAGTCATTGTCCAACTATTCTTACAGTTTACAATAAGTCTTCCCTGTGTATGATGTGGTACGTCCACCATCTATACTGAGCAATCGGAATCGTTCAAATCATGCATTGAATTGGTGACCGATACGCGCCCTGTATTCAGCACGACTGTAGACACCTCCCCATTCCCTATCAGAAGTTGTGTGTTGGATACAGAGGTTGGATCTACCAGAGAGTCCAAATTCTATTCGCGAGTTCACATCACTGACAAACGCTAACACGGTGTCAATAAAAAGGTCAGGCGCGGTAGTCATGGTGACGTGTTCACTGACCGCCAATCCTCGTCAGGCCACTCAGAATTCAGAAATAAGGCTCCCTTCGCTGCTTGGAACTCGTAGAACTCCCTCTGACTCCCGCCGTGGTTGAGGTGGCACTCCTTCAGGAGATCGCAGTACGTACCCTTCACGACCGCGCCGGGCGCTACGCCAGAGACTTCGTGGAGTTCCTTCGCGCTACCGGCGATTACGTCCTCATCATAGGTGGCGATTTCTTACTCAGTTGTTTCCGTCGTCATCATCGTCGCCTCCAGTGACACAGGAATTGTAAATACAGTGATATTACGACCACCAGCGTACTCCTGGGAAAACAACACAGCTCCGAATAGTCACGTCAGTCGAATAGAATTAAATAGCGGTGCTGAAAATCCGTTAGCAACCCTCCATGATACGCGACGTTTCTCGGTGGTTCGAGTCGAAATCGTTCTCGGTACAGATCATCATCTTGGCGCTCGTTCTCGACCCATTCGGATTCGTTTCCGGGTATCTGCTCGCACCCTCTCTGGGTGTCGACCCGCTGATGGGTGGCGTGTACGGTCTCGTGGCGGCAAGTCTCCCGATGTCGTTATTCGTGATGCGACAAAACGCCTGAATCGTCGGTTTGTATCCGCCGAACGACGAGTTACTTCGCTTGACGTGTCCTCGAGTCGCCGCAGGGTGACTCGAATCGAATGTTGACAGCGCCGAAAATAGTCAACGTACCGGAACTACTATCAGGAATTGAGTTAGAGAAGTGACCGATGGCTGTCCTGAATGCCCTCCGAAAGGTGCCTGGTGCACTAGCCCAAAATCCGATCCTCATCGCGTTGGTTGGATTGCTTGGTCTCATGCAAGCACCGCAGTTGCTCGCACAGTACGTCAGTCCAATACTCTCGCTCGCCGTTTCGGCACTGCTCTTCGTCGTGTACATCTTCGGCGTTCCGTTCGCCCAAGGTGGGATTATCGGCATGGCCGACGAGGCGCTCAGAACGAAAACAAAACTCGGGACGTTCGTCCAGACCGGCAAAGAGAATTATGTCTCACTACTGGCCGCGTACCTCGCCGTTACCGGGGTCGTTCTCGTGTTGATGTTCGTCGTCTTCGCCGGCATCTTCGCCGGCATCTTCTCCGCCGCGACTGGCAGCCAGACTGGATTACTCATCGGCCTCGGCGTCGGTCTCGTCGTCGGCCTCGTCTACCTCGTGTTCGCCTTCTTCATACAGTTCTACAGCCACGAAATCGTCCTGAACGACGCAAGCGCTGTTTCGGGTCTCAAAGGGAGTGTCGGCCTCGTCCGACGGAACCTTCTGAGCACCGCCGGGTTCTTCCTCGTCACGATGGCTGGTGCCCTCGCGGTCGGCGGCGTCGTCGCCGGTGCGCAGTTCTTCTTGCTGCCGCAATCGACGACGACTGCGACGACCGTACCCGCACAACTTCCGTTGACGAGCGTCCTCGCACAGATCGTGCTTACCACCGTCCTCACGGCGCTCGCCGGGAGTCTGGGCGCACTGTACTCGGTCGCGTTCTACGAGGAGATTCGAGACCGAAAGCCCGCCACCGACTCGGCCACGACTCTCTAAATCGTCGGCTCTCACTCAGAACATAGCGCATTTTTGAGGTGCTGTGGGTGAACCCGAGGAGCAGCTCTGTTGAAATCCTCAGCCGATGATAGAACTGATATGCAAGATACAGAGGGTGTACCCAGCAAGCAGCCATCGTCTGTTTCAACCGTTTGATGACGAAATACCCGATACGAAGGTGGGCGAAGCGCTCATTTTGAAACGTGAGGCTGACTCAAACAAATACCTATGTCGACGTGTACTCTATCGGAACCTGTCCGTGCACCTGAGTAAGTCCACCGTTTTCGGGCCCGTACTCCTTATATTACTCATCGCATTCGGAGCTGCGGTCACTAATCAGTTTCCAACACTATCGGTCGGTGGTGTAATTGTCTCGAAGCCCGTCATAGTCGGCCTTATTGGTGGACTCCTGCTTGTAGCACTCATCATCTCTCATTACCGCTCCGGAGAACCTCGAGAGTGGACACAGTGGGTTCTGTTCGGAGTTGGGATTGTGCTCGCGCTCGCTCAACAGCCGCCTTTCAACTGGATTGGCGTGTTGGCCATCTTCTTGAGCTTCGCTGTGAAATGGGAAATTGACCAGCGTCTCTTCAAGATCGTTCCTCGATAGGTCTATTAGCTATACCGAGCAGTTCGAGTAGTCCACAGAAAGACTGAGCCAAGATGACCGATACGCGCTCTGTATTCAGCAGCCAGTATATGAATTCCTCAACCACTGTCAGTAACGGAGTGCAAGATACAGAGGATGTATTCAGCACCCGACTGCCGTTCGTTTCACGCCTTTAGTTGTGAAACAGCCGTTCAGTAGAAGCGTGCTTAGCTATCGAAACAGTCTTGGGTAAATCCTCTCAAAACTGTCTGTGGATAGAAATGAACTTTACCACATTGTCGGACTATTTCTTTTGGCGATGATGACGCTGACGAGTGATTTCTCATCGCTCACGTTCCCCGCCAGCATATTCGGCTCCATAGCGTTCTTTATCTCCTTTGCAGTGATGATTCTCGCTCCGTCATATGTTATCGCAGATGCTGTGGTGGGATTGACCCAGAGATAGTTCGTCTGTACATAACAACGAGACCGGGAAGTTCGAGTGACCGACTCGCGCCCTCTATTCAGCAGTCGGTGAGCGAACTCCTCAACGGCTGTCAGTAACGGAATGCGAGATACAGAGGATGCGTTCAGCACAGTGGTATCAACAGAGGGCTACTGACCAGCTTCTTGTGGATTGTAATAGTAATATATGGAGAAGCCAGCGTACACGGTAATCAATCCAAGAAGGATTGCCAATAATGGGTGGAGACTCGCACCAATCGCTCCAATTCCGACGGCAAGTACGAATGTCGTCAAATAAACGAGTACACCTACTACAAGTGTTCGACCTATTCGGTCAATAATATCGAGGTTTTCGGAGGGCATAGATTGTCAGTAGCAAACATGGATTGAATACCTATCGGTGACAGACACACGATGGTGTTACGGCCCAGTCCACCGAAACTGCCCCTGCAAGACACGCGCCTTGTATTCAGCAGAACCTCTACGAACTACCAAGATTCAGTCAGAAATACCGTGCGAGATACAGAGGATGTATTCATCACGGAGGGCTTGTTTATTCCATCTCGCCAACGCTGAACCAACCGTTAAGTAGGAGTGCTTATTTTGCAGATGGTGGTCGCGGACGCAGTTCGTCTCTGGATGAAAAGGGGTAGCCCTCGATGGAGAGTTCCTCGATATTTTCCTCGCCTATAGAATATGTTACCGTGTAAGAGTGCGAGGTTGGCTGAATAAGTCGGTAAACATCCTCAATCTCTCCTCGGCATTGGAGTTGGATACGGAACTCATCGGTGGCTGTCTGATTAACTGAGCTTGCTGTGCAGTCTGCACGTATGTCATCCCCGTCATCAATCGAATATCCCCGTGAACCAAGTAGGCCGTTATAGAGGCGGGTCTGTTCATAGTCGATGAGATGTGTAGTCGCTGTTGTGCGATTGAGGGTTGCTGGTCGGTCAGGGGCAAACGGATTCTGTTCACTCACTATTGTCGGACTATAGGGTGAATCTGCCACCAGTACTGTACTCACCGCAAGCGTGCCTGCAACGATGAGAACTACAGTGAGTCGTCGCATGTAACCACTACTACCGAGAATACTCTGATAATTGTAAGGAAGACACAAAGAGCGGTTTGTCTTATTAATACTAATCTTAAGCGGTCAGTCACCGGGGGACGGTTGCGAAGTAGAACCCCTGTACTCACCGACCACCGTCCTTCGGAGATTGACTCTCTCCTCATGCTGCATTCGCGCACTGTATTCAGCAGTGGGAGATCGAACTCCTCAACCACTGTCAGTAACGGAGTGCGAGATACAGAGGGTGCTGTGCAGCACAGAATCGTGGTGTGTCACTCGTTCAGATTTCAGCAACTTTGTATAGTGTATTGTTATTTGTCGTGTCCAGAAGACATATAGATAAACAAGATTCTCTGTCAGGTATGGGATTTGAGTCGGGTTGGAGGGAAGCGATGAATCTTATCGGAGCGTTGATTCTCGGGTTCGTCTTTTTCCTTCTCGTACAATATCTCAACCTATTTTCGATAATCGAGTTATCTTCAATACTCAATGAGATGTGGTTCCACATCACCGTCGGTATCTTCATTGGATATGTTGTTGCGCGGATAACTACATAATTCGTCCACCATTTGTTTGTTCGAGAAACCCTCTGTGTCTACCGCTCCAATCTGTTCGTTATGACCACTTACTCGTGACCGACTCGCGCTGTGTATTCAGCAGCACCTCTGCGAACTCTCACTGATTGAGGGTTTCAACAGAGCGGGGTATCTCTAATCCACTTCTCGGGGGACCATGTACAGTTAAGTACCATGGGATGGCCGCGGTGGTGGACATAACAATGCCAATCCGTAAACTCAGCAACCGAGCCGGTACACCGACGATCTCACTCGACAAAGGCGACCTCGCGCTTGACGGGATCATGGACGAGGATGGGACAATCCCAGATTGCCAAATGATGCATCTCCAGCGGATGGGAGAAGGCGTCTACGTCGTGCGCGCAATCCCTGACGGCCACGAGGATCTGAAGCCGCTTCGAGAAACTGAGATGGTGCAGGGACTCGCCGCGATGAAACTCCACCAGGAGCAACAACGTACCGAAGAGAAAGTCAGCAAGCGCTTGGAAGCGGGTGCTCAACTCTAACCCCTCCCAGTTGAGCGCAGATGTATACAGTATCCTCGATGTATGCACCCTCCCGCTCACTTCGGTGAGCGCAGGTGCATAGAAATCGGCTCACCGTTCGGCGTGATCGAGACGGCCGCGACGGTCGAGCGGATCCGATTGATAACGAATCGCTGTTGAGTGACTGCAAATTCACGCATCGGACCCCCCGGTGCATACCCTCGTTTATATGACTAAGAGAACCAGCCTGAAGTTGACTGACGACCGCCAGCTGTTGTTAGAGCAAGCCAGTGAGATCGTGGCGAGTGACCCGAGTGACGACCCACCGATGTCGGTGGTGATCGACGCGGCGCTGACGCACTTGGTGCAGAGTCACGAGAATTTGGAAGAGGTTCGAGGCAAGTATCCGCCGCAGACGGTGAAGGACTGCTGTAATACTGACGTGGTTGGGTTGAGGTATCGGACGAGTATTGAGAGTCGCTGGCGGTAGAATCAGATTTCTAGTAACCCGCCTTCCGGTTCGACACAACCCTACGAGCCGCCATTCTAACCTCTTTGGCTGGTAGAGATCCTAGGTTGAAGAATACTGAATTAGCGCGCAGATAGAGAGATTAGTGGGAACATTGAGTCGAAGCATTGCGGTTCAACGTCGACGATGCTTTCCGCGAAATTGTACGTGCGCTAACCGAGAGTATGTAATTCATCATACGAAGGCGCACTCTACTCACTTCGAATTGACGACGCATGTTTTAGTCGAATTCCACTAGATTGTATCTCCTAGTGTACCGAGAAGGATCAAAGTCTCCAGTTTCCGCAGAGGCCAGTATTATTTGATAATCTGGGAGAATTTCGGGAAGAGCGGTGATAAAATCTGCAATATCTCTTGCGTTACGTTCGTCAACTTCGTTGGCGAACGGTGAGTCGACGACGAATAGTTTGAGCGGTAGTGTATTGATCGACTCACTAAGTAGCTTCAAAACGGCAGTATGGAAAAGTAGTGCATGAAGATTGATCTCGGCTGTGCTCTCATCGGCAACTGACGAGTCCAATCTACCGGAAGAAGTAACGATTTCGAAATGGTAGGATCCTCCGGATTTGAACTCAACATTATGAGCGTCCCTAAGAGTGCCCTCGGAGAAATGACTGAAGAGGTGTCGCATCTCCTCTCCTATTCTCGACTTGATTTTTTTCCGTTGACTTTGCCGAGCCTTTGCAATGATTCCTTTCAGCCGACGGAAGGCTTGACGCCGGTTATCTTTCTCTTTCGCGATATCAACGAGGTGAGCGTTTGCCTTCCGTTCGTAGGTAACATGGGCAAGTTGTTGCTCAAGTGTTTCTTCTTTAACTCGAAGCTCAACTGTTTCGTCTCGTAGATTGCGAACCTCTCGCTGGAGCTTGTCTTTTTCGTCAGCTATGTCAGATAGATCATTCGATTGAATATCTCTTGAGAGGCCCTGTATCCTCGCCTCAATAATTCCTATTGAATCGCTAAGATGATGGTTTCTCCCAATCAACTCTTGTTCTTGTTCACGAAGTTCTTCTAAGCTCTCTTCGTACTGAACACCATCTGTTTCCGTGGCCTTTTCTGACTGTGCATATTCAACCTCTGTTCGATAACGGTCGCCAGGCATCTCCTTCTGACACAGAGGGCAAGCATGATCGTGTAGCATCGCCTCTCGTTGTTCTGTGTCCACCTTGTTGGTACAAATCGGACATCTATCTGGAATCGTCATGAAATTCCGCAGTTCGTCGGCAATTCCACCCATATCGCTTACCAGTTCTGTATCTTGGTATCGCTCAATGGTTCTGCGGATGCTGGCCAGGTCTTCAACAACTTCGCTCCGTTCCGTTTTTAGGTCCGCTAAACGCCCTCTCAGTTCGTTTCGTTTGTCTCTGAATTTTTCTAGTTGATTCTCGCCCTCAAGAGCAGATCTCAGATTTTCGAGCTCATCTTCTTTCTCTTTTAACTGGTGCAGTTTCTCCTGCAGGAGGGTCTTTGTAGATTCCAGATCCTCCCGTAGATTAGCCTGCTCGCTCTCATATCGACGTAATTCCTGCGCTGCTTTATCTTCCTCATCCTCCAGTTCCAGCTCCTCAATTTTATTCTCAATAGCCGAGATTACAGTTGTGATATTGATTCCGAACAGGAGGTCTAGCAATTCTGAATGTTTCTCTCCAAGGAATCTGGTGAAGTCCTCCGACATTAAGAAAAATAGCGACAGTACGGAGTATGGATCGTGGCCCCTCTGCTTGAGAGACTGCAGACCAAATGTCTCAAGTACGTCCGATGGATCAGTGAATTTCCCCGAAATGGTTGCCTCTGTGGTGTGTCCTTCGGAAAGGTACGGCTGTTGATGTCCAGACAACGAACTTCCCTGACCACTTTGGCGAAGTGCCCTTTCAAGCGTAGCAGGGGAATCATCAATTGTCCAGTACCCCGTCGTGGAAAGCACGCTTTTCCTCTTGTTGACGAGGTTCGTCATATCGAAGGCTGATGGATTCTTGGGCAAACCTGCAATATTATACAATAGTGCCTTGACCAAGCTGGTTTTCCCCTTAGAGTTACGGCCGTAAAGAATCGTATCTGCCCGGTTAAACGCGACATCTGCTTCATCAATCGTTCTAAAGTTTTTTGCAAAAAATCTGTCTAACCGGATGTCATCTGCCTCGAAGTGAAACTCTGCATAATACTCTCGGAAAAATTCTTTGAACTTCTTTTTTTGTTCCTCTGAGAATTTATCCTCTTGCTCGATTCGCTGGTCAACACGCTCGAAAACTGGTGGCTGCTCAGACATTGATCTGGGATTTCTTCTGGTCTCGCTCCGATTTGAACTTCTTTGGCCGTCCGTTCAATACGACTTTGCCGTCTCCACAAGTGCTGAACCGCTCAAGGGATTCCAAGTGGCTGCTGATTCCGGCCTTAGAAGACGTAGCAAAGTCCTCAAGAACGGTATTCTGCTGGATCTCCCACTCGTTCAACAAGAAACTATCAAAGTTGTTCAGACGTTTCTCAAACCGCGTCAGGAATAGTTCGGCCGCCTCTCCAAGAGAAACCGAGTATGTAATGTCCCACTCTGGCTGAGGATCGTCGATTGTCTCTCTATCGAGTATCTGCCAGGCAGCGAGACGGTCTTGATCTCTCTGCAAACTATCCGACCAGACGTAATCGCCTCTACGCTCGAAGGTGTACCTGAATCCAGTCTTTTCTAACATTCCGAATCCATGGTCATCCGAAACTGCATATGAATCTGATTCGGAGAGCCGGTAGTTAACCAGATACGCAAGCGAGTGTAGGTTCTCTAAAGGCTCAACCGCAATTTCTGCTCTCTCCTGATACTGTTCAAGTAGTTTGAGGAGCATTACGAAGTCAACGATCTCGTCAAGGCCGTAATCAATGACGCTCAACGCTCTGAATGCATCTTTGACCGGTACAGATCCCGTCTCAAATCGTTTAACTATCTGATTATCAATTTGGTTTTGCTGGAGGAACGAGACGATAGGTTCTGCCGGAAAGACAGCCTCATTCAGAAAGTCAAAATACTCAGCCCGCAGATCGCTCTTCGAACTTTCTTCCTTCCGGGCTTGGAGGGCCTGATTATGGACTGGACG
This sequence comes from Haloprofundus salinisoli, assembly GCF_020097815.1. NCBI lineage: Archaea > Methanobacteriati > Methanobacteriota > Halobacteria > Halobacteriales > Haloferacaceae > Haloprofundus > Haloprofundus salinisoli. The sequence goes on along the minus strand of NZ_CP083663.1, from coordinate 2,091,911 downwards.
AGCAGTAGCGAGGTAGTTTGTGAGCTGATCGCTCTCTAGTCCCGCCCATTCTCCGACACGACGGAGCGCGAGCCATCTGTCCGGCATTATATTCTTATGTCGTCTATCATTTCTGCAGCTTCATTACTCCACTCAATTACAGTCTGCTCGCTGCCGTTAGGATTCACTCCAAAGTCCAAGTAGCTTGCCACCCATGCTTCGATGTCCTCTACGGTGTCTGCAACGCGGATACTGAGATACTGGCTTTCTATCTCAGCGCGTGTTTTGTCAGGGTTACTTTGTTGTTCATCAATCCACGTAAACACCCTTGCTTCGGCGGGTAGCGTTGCAAGTTGATATCTAAAGCCTACTCGGAGCTCTTTCTCAAGCAACGTTTGAGGGTCAATAATCCAAAGGCTATGTGCCAAGAGTCGACACTGGGCGTCGCGTTGCTCTTCAGGCGAACTCCAGACAGACTGTTCGAACAATTGGTATCCGTCTTTGGTCTCTCTGGAGCCAATTGAGTCTCCGTAGTCAACGACTTTCTTGCAGGCTCGGTTGACGATATCTATGACCGGATCGCCAAAGCAATCTGCGTTTTGCTGGCAGATAATCAGAATATTCTCTATGTGTTCGTCGCAATCCTCATCCCGTGGGTGCGGATCGAGATATTGGCCGCCAGCCATCAGAAATCCAAATTAACCCAGGATATATAAATCATTGGCTAATTCTGAAAATTCCTCTGATCGAATCTGTTCCTCTCGACCGACAAAGTCGTCTTCATCTTCGAATTTTGCTGCCCACCTAGTCAGCCGTTCAGCTACCTCCTCGGTCCCTGATGCAGGCTCTTCCCTAATTGAGTCCGCTATTGATCGGGCTAACTGAACAAGCCTTTTCGGTGCGTCTTCCTCAACGTCTCTTGTCCCTTTTTCTATCCTCGTGGAAAGGTTAAGAAACTCCTCGATATTTTCAGATACTTGCTTAGTTCGCACCTCTGATCGGATTGTCGTTACTAATCCGACTGCCGCCAATTGTGCGTACAGTAGAGAATATACGATTCCGAGAGTGACATCTGCAACTGAGAAATCCAGGTATGCACGAGGTGCGACGAAGGCAATATAACCCCCGCTGATAATCCCCATGCCTAATAGTGAATAGGCACAGACTGATACGATTCGTGAGCGAATATTCCTGAGGCCTATCGAATACGTACGTTCGGAAAGCCAACTAATCGTCAGATATAGAGATACGAGGAGGATGAGTGAAATCATTCCAAATAGAATAGATTGAATGAACTCTCTCAGTGGTAGTAAGAGAATAGGGGCCGACCCGATAATCAACGACATCAAGACCGGTAGCGTCTGAGTGAATAGGTTCCCAAAGAACTCTGCGTCACGGCCGTAGGTCAGATAATCGATTTTCCTCATCTGTAATCAAGTGCTTCTGAATGAGCTCTGCCACTTCATCTCAGGCCAGCATATAATCTGATCTTTTCGACTCAGTTCGGAGGCAAGGTGGCCGCGAAGTCGAGATCGAGAAACTAGCTCCACTTTTTCCACAGTCATAAGCAGTCTGGACGAGGCGGATCCGCTCAAGTGCACTCCGACACGTATCGCTCATCTCGCCCTAAACAGCAGTTAGTCTCTAACGTCCAAATCACTTGCATCCAGGTTGCCATCTAAATATTGATGTCCCAATTCAGAAATGACATAATATCCCCGTTCGATACGCTCTACTAGTCCATAATCTACGAGAATAGCTAATCGACGGGTAACTTCCTCTCGACTTCTATCGATATTCTTCGCGATAACTGCAGGAGATAATATCATTTTAGAGTCCCCGAGAGCCTCTAAAATCCGTTCATCGGTCGGTAGTTGCATCCAATTCCCCGGTTTCCGCATTGAGTTACCCACGTAGAACCAGAATGTTACAGGTGCCGATTCTGCAAATTCTACTCAACTAACATTGAGGTATAGCTCAACAATTAGTGAGGTAGATTTATGTGGAGTCCGTTCTCACCTGTTGCTCAACGGGAACAACACGCGGTCTCGACTGTCCGTCGGGTTCGCTTTGAAAGCATGCGGACCGGTGTAGGGACCAGGTCCGCGTCAGCTCCCGTAGAACCGGTACGGAAGCCATGTACGCAAACCAAGCGCGGGATATTGAAACTCCCGCACGACGAGCGGATAGCACGTCAATCGCCTGCCCGACATGCGGACGGACAACCGTCGGGATCTCCACACGCGGACCGTCGAGCCACCATCTCATTCCGTATGGCCACCGCGCCCGCACGGTGACCGCCCGCGATCTCGCGGAGGGTCGACAGTGAGTTTCGGAACGTATCGGAACGCGCTGAGACGTATCGGAAATCCGCGTAGGGCGACTAATAGCCGAAAAATCGGGCGACAAAGACGAGTTCGGTCGAGTATCGGAACTGACAGCCCCTCGCTTATGGCGCTGACAGTCTTGCCTTCGTCACGTTGGGTAATGACGCGAAAGCCGCAGGTGAGAAGATGACCGACTCCCTTGATCCGATCACGCCGGAGGCGGCGTTGAGCTACTATCTCGATACGCGCCGGTACGATCTCGCCGACAACACGTACCAGAGCCACCGCTACCGACTCGAATCGTTCGTGCAGTGGCTCGAATCGCCGGACCACGGAGACGAGGCGATTGTCAACATGAACGATGTGGACCTCCGAACGATCCACGCCTACCGCGTGTTCAAGCGCGAGGAGAACTGGGAGGGAGACGAGCCCTGCAACTCGGTGACGATGCAGGGACAGGTCTCGACCCTCCGAACGTTCCTCGACCACATCTCGGATATCGACGGCGTTCCGGACGAGCTGCCCTCTCGCGTTCGACTCCCGCGCCTTCTCGACGGCGAGGACGTAGACGAAAGAGCGCTCGACGCCGAACGCGCACACGCGATTTTGGAGCATATGCAGAACTGGGAGTACGCGACGACCGAACACATCGCGATGCTCCTGCTCTGGCGGACCTCCTGTCGGATGGGCGGGCTTCGCGCGCTCGACCTCGATGATTTCGACGCTGACGACCGCGCGCTCTGTTTCCGTCACCGTCCCGAGACGGGGACAGCGTTGAAGAACAAGGCGCGAGGCGAGCGGGACGTGTCGATCAAACCTCGCGTGGCGTCTGTCCTCCAGGACTACATCGACGGTCCGCATCGAAATCGGGTCACCGACGATCACGGCCGAGATCCACTGCTCACGACAAGATACGGTCGTCCGAGTACGACGACGATTCGGACATGGGTCTACAAGTGGACGCGGCCGTGCGCAATCGGGCAGAAGTGTCCCGACGACCGCGACCTCGACGAGTGCGAGGCGACATATCGCCAGCACGCGAGCAAGTGTCCGTATTCCGTTTCCTCACACCCGGTCCGGGCAGGCTCGATCACTGCGTATCGAGACGCCGGGACGCCGCGCGACGTAGTGAGCGACCGCGGCGACGTGAGCGAGAAGATTCTTGAGAAGCACTACGACCGAGCCTCGAACCGTCAGCGAATGCGACGGCGCGAGCAATTCATCCCAGATAACCTGTAACAATGCAATTCCACGGCCCAGTTTCGACTACGACGGCAGCTGCAGAGTCAAATACGATACCCGCGTTGGCCCACCTTCCAAACGGTCGGTCTCTGACCGACCGTAACGCGGGCTCAGAACTCCCCAGCCACCTAATCTCGTTCCTGTACCTGAGAGTTGCGACGCCCGAAATCCGACTGCTCCGAGAATCTACCCCGTCACGTCGAACGGCGGTTCCGCATCCTCGGGCAGCGGCGTCTCGTACGCGTCACTCCCGATTTCCGCCTCGAACTCCTCGCGCGCCGCCTCCACTCGCTCGGGACTCGTCAGTAGGTCGTACGTCGCCCCGGCGAGCACCTTCGCGGTGAACGCGACGCCCTTCAGCCCGAAGTCGCCGTTGGCGGCGACGACCTGCCAGGAGTGGCCGGGCGCGCCGACGGGCCACGTCGCCGCCGTGAACTGGCTGGTCGGCGTAATCCAACTCACGTCGGACACCTCCGTCGACCCGTGGGTCTGGTGGTCGTGGTCGAACGGCTCGACCGGGTCGGGGTGCAGCGACTTCTCTCTGATTTCGTCGTACAGCTCCTCCGGAACGGTCAAGAGCCCCGACTCGATTCGGTCGTCTGGGACCGTCGCCTTCAACTCCGCTGCGAACTCGTAATCGGCGTCGTCGTACGGAATCGGGCCGACCGCCCGCATGTTCTGCCAGATGACGTCGGAGACGACGCCGTTGGCGCGGTAGTCGTAGCAGCCGGTGAGGAAGCGCTCGGAGACGTCGGTCTGTGTCATCAGCGCCGCCGCCTCTGCGATGTCGCGGAGCCACTCGGTGTTGCGTTCGACCTCCTCGCGGTCCGGCGCGCGGACGTAGTGCCACACCGTCGCCTCCGCGGGGACGACGTTCGGGGCATCGCCGCCGTCGGTGATGACGTAGTGCATCCGCGCGTCGTCGGAGATGTGTTCGCGCATGTACTCGACGCCGGTGTTCATCAGTTCGACGGCGTCGAGCGCGCTCCGTCCGGAGTCGGGCGACCCGCCCGCGTGCGCCGCCTCGCCCTCGAAGGTGAACATGATGGAGTCGAGCGCGTTCGACGAGCCCATCCGCGGCGTACTGAGGTCGCCCGGGTGCCACGTCAGCGCCGCGTCGAGGTCGTCGAAGACGCCCGCTCGCGCCATGTACGTCTTACCGACGAGCGTCTCTTCGGCCGGACAGCCGTAGAACGCGACGGTTCCGGGGACGCCGGACTCGTCGATGGCCTCCTTCACCGCGATGGCCGCACCCGCCCCGGCGGTGCCGAAGAGGTTGTGGCCACAGCCGTGCCCGGGGCCGCCCTCCTCGATCGGGTCGCGTTCGGATTCGACCTTCTGCGAGAGCCCCGGAAGCGCGTCGTACTCGCCGAGGATGCCGATTTTCGGTCCGCCGTCGCCGTAGGACGCGACGAACGCCGTCGGCATCCCGCCGACGCCGCTTTCGACCTCGAACCCCTCGCCTTCGAGGAGTTCGATGAGCGTCGCCGCCGACTGTTCCTCGTGAAGTCCCAACTCCGGCGTCTCCCAGATTCGCTCCGCGACGTCGACGAGGCGCGATTCGTTCTCGTCGACCCAGTCGAACACCGTCTCCTTGTTCATAGCTCACACAGGACAAAACCCCTCATAAGGCTGCGTGCCCCGGAACACGTCGCCGGTTCGCGGGGGTCGTCGTTTCGTCCCCAAGCCGCGCTAGACAGTTTCACGGTCACGACAAGACTATTATACCGGCACCTGTAGTCGAGAGTACACCAACCGAACATGTCGTCTCGAACCACCTCACACCGGACGCTCGCTCCCGCTCGGAGCGAGCAGTCCGTCTTACGCGAACGCCCGAAACAGGGCGAACGCGAACTACGTGAGTCGCTGTCACACAGAGAGTGGCAGCGCGGTTCGGGCGACGTTCGGTATCTCCGGCCCCAACCCACGTACGTCGCGTAAGGCTGTCGACGCCAACGACGACGCGATACGTCGGCGGACGATTCTCCGCGTTCTCATCCGAGACCGGAGCCGACGCTGCGGCGTGGGTCGAGTCGGAGTCCGACTCTTCTCCCCGTTGTCACTTCGCCCGTTTCGTCGCTGGCTGCCACCGCCGAGCGTACTACGTGTCCAGATTCGGTCGCCGTACCGGTCGTCGTGACGGCCGCAGTCCCATGGTGTAGTTGGCCAAACACGCGGGGCCTTGGACCCCGAACCCCACGTTCGAGTCGTGGTGGGACTATCGAACCCGCGGCGCAACGGCGTCGCGGTCACGTCCATCGAGGGCGTGTCGTCTCCAGCGGTCGGAGACGAGTGGACGCGCAGTCCACCGAGAGGTATCGCTGTCGAACGCCCGGGGTTCGCCATCGCAGACGGCGGTAGTTGCCGCCCGAGGTGCGCGAATCCCGACTCCATGCGGGAGTGGCGCCCCACGCCACCGCGGCGACGGAGTCGGAGTACGCCCGTCTCCTCGCCACCAACACAGCTCCCGTGGGGTAGTGGACGATCCTCCGGCCCTTTCGAGGCCGGGACGCGCGTTCGAATCGCGCCGGGAGCGTATGGCACAGGCCATGCCCGCAGTCACGGTGACCGCGGACGTCACGGTACTCGTCTCGCGTGGCGCGGGCAGTGACCTGTCCGTCGCCGCCCGCGACGTACTCGCGCGAGCCGACGCCGTCGAGGCGGTTCGAACGGTCGCACCGACCGGGTTCCGGCCGCGGGCGACGGACATCGCGGTACGGCTCACCGCGACGGCCACCGTCGCCGTCGAACCGGACGCCGACGCGGCCCCCACCGATGCGGCCGCCGTCGCCGATGCGCTCTGCGACGGCTTCGGCGTCCAGTCCGCGACGGTGACTGCTATGAGGGCAGAACAGTAGATGAACGAACATCGACCCGCGTCAGGGTCGTTCTCCGTGGTCGAGCGGTACGACGCCGGGCTCTCGGGACTCCCGTGACCCGAAGACGCAGGTTCGACTCCTGCCGGAGAGCGTGACGGCGATGACGCTCGCGAGCGACGTTTCGCGGGGCGAGCCGTCTCGGAGCGGTGGTGTAGTGGCAGCACGCCTATGACAACCCCGCCGCAGTTATTCACCGCATTCGCGGTGCGATGCGGCGGGTTCCTTCTCAGGTTCCACTCCGGATACGGGGGTTCGATTCCCTCCCGCTCCACTGGGACGGTGACCTGCGATGCGGACGCCCTGTGCGGGTTTTCGCCGCGTTTCAATGCGGTGCGACGCGCAGGGTTACTTCAGTGGCCCAAACGTGGTTCCCGGATGCCCGCAGGTGCCCGGGACGAGCGACTCGTCGCTCGGTTCGAATCCCACCCGTCCCGTCGGGCACGTGGTCCAACGGCAAGACGCGCGGTTCCAGACCGCGAGATGGCTGTTCGATTCGGTCCGTACCCATCGCCGACGCGACGAGCGCTCCGATAGTGTAGTCCGGACAATCACTCGAGCTTCTCGGGCTCGAAACCGGGGTTCGAATCCCCGTCGGAGCATTTGGTGAGATCCACTTGGGCTGGAAGCACAGCCAGGTCGTGCAGTCGGCTTTTAACCGATCGGTCGCGGGTTCGAATCCCGCCCAGCCCTTCCGGGGCGAGCGACGGGGTTCCTTCTCACTGGCTCGAGCGACCGAACGGTCGTTGACGAGTTCGAGTCCCGCACCTCCGTCGCGGCATTCCCCGTCTTTCCGTATCGGGGCGAGCGGGAGCGTTCCTTCGTTGTCCGACGAACCCAGGGACCACTGCGTCCGTCGCTCCCGCGGTTTTCCCCGACCAGCGCGGGCGAGCGGACGGGGTCCTTCTCCACGAACCACCCCCGTCCGCACCCTTTCCCGCGCGGTGATACAGATGAAGTTCAACCGACTCAAGAATCGACTCACGGACAAACAGCGAACGACCAACTACGAGGGTGGCGAGGCATACCAGCCGGCGACGCCCGAAATGGGACTGTACACCGTCGTCGTCAACAACCTCGTCGAAGACACGTTTTACCGCGAGGACACGGACGCCCTCGTGGCGGTCGTCGAGCGATTCGAACCGGTCGCAGAGTCGAATCCGGAGTTCACGCTCAAACTCGCGGCTCACGCGCGAAACGAGATGTACCTCCGCGACATCTCACAGGTGCTTCTCGTCCTCGCAGCGAACCACGACGCGACGAAACCGTTCGTCCGCGAATACGCGCCGCGCGTCATCCGTCGTGCGGACGAACTGAACACCGTGGTCGCCGTCCAACTCACGCTGTTCGGAAAACCGATTCCGAAACCGCTGAAGAAGGGCATCGCCGACGCGTTCCACAGGTTCGACCGCTACCAGTTCGCGAAGTACAACAACCTCCGGCGCGACGTAACGTTCCGCGACGTGATGAACCTCGTTCACCCCAAACCGCGGGATGACGAGGAGCGCGAGGTGTTCGAGCGCCTCGTACGCGGCGGCCTCGACGACTACCCGGACGTCGAACCGCTGGACGCACCGAAGACGTGGGAAGTCGTCATCTCCGAGCGGGGCAACACCGCCGACGCGTGGCGCGACGTCCTGCCCGAGATGGGGCTGTTCGCGACGATTCGTAACCTTCGGAACATGCTCGACGCGGGGCTGGAGGGGGCGGAGATACTCGGCATCGCGGACCTCGACTACGTCCGCGAGTCGAAACTCTACCCGTTCCGGTTCTACCAGGCGCACGAGGCGCTTCTGGCGGCCGGTATCGAAGACGACCACGTCCAAAACTGGCTCTCGGACGCTATCGAACGGGCGGCCGAGAATCTCGACGACGAGCTCGGCGAGACGTTCGTCGCCGTCGACCTCTCGGGGTCGATGACTGCCCGCCTCTCCGCTCGGAGCACGATGACGTACCGGGAACTGTCCGCGTTCTTCGGTGCGGTACTGATGCGGAAGGGGGCGACGACCGGTGTCTTCGCCGACGAGTTCGAGGAGGTGCGTGCCCACCACGAGACGCCCGTCCTCGAACTGGTGAAGAAGATTCTCGCCCGCGACGTCGGCGGCAGCACGAACGGCTGGAAGGCGCTTCGACACCTCGTCGAGGAGGACGAGGCCTACGACCGCGTCGTCGTACTGACCGACATGCAGCTGTGGGACTCGACGTGGGGCAGCGAAGAGACGGTCAAACGGTGGTACGAGGTGTATCGAGAGACCGTCGCCCCCGACACGCACCTGTACGTGGTCGACCTGAGTTCGTACGGCGACCTCGTCACGCCGGAAGGATACGAGGACGTGTACAACATCTCGGGGTGGTCCGAGCGCGTACTCGACTTGGTCGCGTACGCCGAACACCCCGACGAGGTACTCGGGGAAATCGAGGCATACTGAGCGCACGGCGGACCTCGCGCCTTCAGGGAGTGCCGTTAGGTACGAGCCGAAGATTTGGCACGAACGTCGCACTCGCAGTCGGGTGAGGCGTCGGTGAGGCGGTCGCGGGTAACGCTCGACAGCGCGTCGGCCTCTACCGACGGCACTGCGCATCTCCAGAAGGGACAGGTTGATACTGTCGGGCGAGAGATAGAAGGCGACGATGCGGCGTCTCGACGTGACTCCCTCCGAGCGGGCCCGCCAGTTTCACAGACGAGCGGTTCGTCTCCCGATGCCGACCGTCGAGGCCGAAGTGGAGTTCCACCACAACATGTGGCGAGTCGCCGAGTCGGTCGAGCGGAAAGCCGAGATGATCGCCGACCCGCGAGTTTCGATTCACGACGCGTGCGACCAGCAGTTCGAGCGTATCAGAGCCAGTTACGAGACCACGCTCGAGCGGTTCGTCGGCGACGAGTACGAGTCGGTCGCTCACGCGTACTTCGAGGGCGAGCGAACCGACGGAGGGGCGGTGCTCGCGGGGTATCTCTACGAAGCGCTGTGGCGACTCCAACAGCTGTACTCCGTCTCCGATTTGACCTTCTTTCCGGTCGTCCTTCGGTATCCGCGGTGCTGTACAATCAACACGCGGTTCGTCCACGGGCAGGTGGTCGAAAACACCGTTCTGTACGAGTCACCCGAGCACTCGGCCGTCTGTCCGGACGAGTCGTACGCCGAGATCTATCACGACGACAGTCGCTGGTCGCAGAAGCAGGCGGCCGAACACCTCGCGGCGAGCGCGCAGGCGATCCGTGACCGGTTCCCCGACCCCCGGGAGGCGCCGGACGACGAGCGACGCGCCGGCGGCGTCGTGAGCGTGTTCGGACGCCGCGGGTCGGCGTTCACCACGGGACTAGAACTCGTCGACACCGACCCGGACCGCTTCGACGACGAGGTGGACGAACCCACGCTCGTCGGGGAGAGTCCGGTCGCCAGACGCACGGAACGCGAGTGGCTCCCGCGCGGTGCGACGCTTCTGTGACCGGCGACCGGGCGTACAGAGCAAAAGACCTACTACAGTCTCCTTCTGATGAACGAGAGAACTGCATGACACACCTGCGGAGCACGCGAGGAGAAACAGGGGGGACCGACGCAGCGCAACGGTCCGAAGGGGGAGAACGATGAGCGACTCGCCGTCATTTTACGACCCGCCCGACGCCCGCTCTGACGTCCACATCCCGGACTGCGAAGTCTGTGGATGCGACGTGAGATTCATCGGCGTGACGCCCGCCGACTACGAGTACCACCTCATCCGGGATCACGACTACTTCCGCGGCTTCACGGCGTCGCAACTGCGGTACGCCGTCGAGCGCGGCGTCGAACGAGCGAAGGCCCAAGCGGGCGAGCGAACCGACGACTGAGTCGGAGCGCCCGGTCGGCGCGGAAGGCAACCCCTACCGTCCGCCCGTCTCCAGACTCGTGTATTGGTCAGCCCTTCGAAATGAACTCGGAGGGTTGTCCCGAATTTCGGGACGTAGACCGCTTAACGAGCGATAGTAATCTCTAAAGAAAGTATTTATGACGACACTGTTCAAGCACTAAATTTATAGGTAATGAGTTCTTTCGGAGGAGTAAGACACACCAATGAGACAGAACGTATCCGGGCAGGGTGTCACCTCCCGCGGCACACGGGTCCCTCGCATGGCGGGGTACAGTGCCTCCACTCAGACGGTGTGTTCGAGACAATCATGAACATCAAAAAATTGTTTAACGACGAACGGGCTGTTTCGCCGGTTATCGGTGTAATTTTGATGGTTGCCATTACCGTAATTTTGGCGGCTGTCATCGGCACGTTCGTTCTCGGATTGGGGGATCAGGTAGGAAACAGCGCGCCGCAGGCGAGCTTCGACTTCAGTTACAGTGAAAACGGGGAGGGCGAAACTGTTGTCACCATTGTTCACGCTGGCGGTGCAGACATCAGCGGTGAGGAAATCTCTGTTCAGGGTGCTCCAGAGGCTTACAACAGTGACTCCACCCTCACGTCCGGTAGCGTCATTTCTGACGGAGTAGTTGATGGAGACACGGATACCATCCGCGTCGTGTGGGAGAACCCAGCAGGCGGTTCCTCCACCATCATCGCAGAGTCGCAGGTCCCGTAGACTTCCACAACTGAACTAGCAGCTTTCGTTTTTTATCACGCAACCAACAAGAGTGACAACCCAAATACTCTGAGTCCCTACATCCACTGTGGCTAAGGACAAAGACCTCGGTTCGATCTCCGGACTCCCGGACGAACTCGGCATCGACGACGACCTCGAACGCACCCAGCAGGTGCTCACCGTCTCCGTCGACACGCGGCGCTACGGCAAACCCGTCACGCTCGTCAAAGGCTTCGAGGGCGATACGAACGTGAAGGAACTCGCCTCGACGCTGAAGCGGAAACTCGCCTGCGGCGGCACCGTCGAAGACGGCGTCATCGAGTTGCAGGGGAACCACAAAGAGAGAGTGCCGGATATCCTGCGCGAGCAGGGGTACACCGTCGAAACCTGAGCGACGTCAGGCGACTCCCGAGCGCGCCGAGTCAGAAGGACTCGCGGAGAGACACGTTTTCGGTCGGATACAGCGCGTCGAGCGTCGCAACCGCCTCCATCGCGTCGGCGTCGGCGACGCCGTCGGGCAGTTCGAGTCGGCCGTCGGTCCACAGCTGCCGCGCGGAGCGGGCCCCGACGAGAACCTGCGAGAGCGCGCCGATACCGAGCCGAATCGAGGGGGCGGTGTCGATCCGTCTGCACGTGACTCCGGACTCGTCGGCGCGCACCTCGAACGTGCCGTCGTTCCACGCGCAGTGGGCGTCGGTCACCGCGAGCACCACCGCGCCGGCCGCGTCCGCCGGCGGCGACGCCGATTCGACGGCGTCGACCACGTCGACGGCCCGAATCATCGGTCCCGGGCGACGTTCGACTGTCGCCGCGCGGGGGTCGGCGAGACGGAACAGCAGGTCGCCGCCGAGCGGTCCGTCCAGGCGGACGTGGTGGACCTGCGAGTCGTGGTCGCGGCAGAACCGGAGCAGGTTGCGCTCGGCGACGGCGTCGACGCCGACGAGTTCGCGGACCGCCATCGTCTTCTCGTCCTCGGCGTCGTTTTTCTCGACCGTGTAGACGAGATACCCCCGGAGGTCGCCGTCGGCGTCCTCCCACCCGTAGACGTACGGTTCGGTCCCCCAGAGGTCGAAGACGCGGTGACGCCACCAGCCCTCGGTCCGTCTGAGCGCGAGCGTCTCCGTCGCCGCCTCGCGGTGGACGGCGTCGACGAGCTCGTACTCCTCGACGTCGATGCGTCGGAATCGGCCGGGGTCGGCGTCCGCGTCGCCGACGACGGCCAACAGCTCGTCCGGCGGCACGGTCGTTCGCTGGTAGGTGTTCGTCGTCGCCCAGCCGAATCGCCCGTAGAAGGCGTACTCGAACGGCCACAGCGCCGAAAACGGTATCTCTTCGTCTCGCAGCTCGGTGAGAAACGCGTCGAGCATCCACCCGATGTGGCCCCGTCGACGCGTCTCCGGCGGGGAGGCGACGGCGGCGAGACCCCCGACGCGGCGGGGAGAGCCGCGAACCAGCATCGAGAAGTCGTACCAACCGCAGACCGCCCGGATGTCGTCGGCGTCGAGCGCTTCCTCGGGCGTCTCCGCGTCGCCGGTGGCGTACACCGCGCGAGGCGAGAAACTGTCGGGGCGTTCCGGCGGATCGTCGTCGAGTCCGGGGCCCTCCTCGGGCCGGAACGCGTATCGCAGCGTCCGTCGGAAGGCGTCTTCGTGCGCCTCCGGCAACGGTCTGTAATCCATGCGGTGGCGTCGGAGTCGGCGTACAAAACCTTCGTGGTGGCGTGCGACCGACGCTCACGGGGGAGGTCGGTGCCGTGGACGGGACCCGAACGGGCCCCGGAAACCGAGTGATTCAGGGACGCCGAGCGCCAATCGGGGGCATGGCCGACAGTGACGGCGGACACATCACGCACAACAACCTGCTCCTGATACTGATTCTGTTCACCGGCATCGTCGGGACGGGCGTCGTCCGGCGGGTGCTGGGCGAACTCGGCTACAACAGTATCGGGAGCGTCGTCTTCACAGTCGGTTACGGGGCGATGATAGTCGTGCTCTGGTACGGGTGGATTCGACCGTTGGACATCACCGGTCCCGCCGAACGTGAGCGCTCGGAGCACGAACGCAGCGAGCGGTAGAACGGAACTTTAATGCCCAGTTCCGGGCCACTTACGGGTAAGGATGCTCCTGCAGATCATCGACAGTTTCCTGCTCAATTACAACGTGGGGCAGGCGCTTCTGCTCGGCTTCGTCGTGTTGACCCTCGGGGCGCTACCGCTGGGGTCGCGCCGGATTCTGGGAATCAACTTCATCGTGTTCGGCCTCGTCTTCGCGCTCACGCCGACGGACCTCGTACCGGTGCATTACCTCTTTCTCGGTATCACGCTGATGGTCATCGGCCCGATGCTGTACGTGACCGCCAGCGAGTGAGTAACGGCCCGACCGCGAGCGTGCGACCGATGCTCCACGCTTCGCCACCTTTTTCTCTCGACTCCGGATACCGCAGGCTATGATTACCGTGCGCGCGCCCGCGACCAGTGCGAACCTCGGCAGCGGCTTCGACGTCTTCGGCGTCGCGCTCGGTCGGCCGGCGGACGTCGTTCGCGTCGAACGCGCCGACGAGACGACCATCGACGTGACCGGCACCGGCAGCCAGTACATCCCCCAGAACCCGAAGAAAAACACCGTCGGAGCCGTCGCCGAGGCGCTCGACGCCCCCGCACACATCCAGATCGACAAAGGCGTGCGACCCTCCTCGGGACTGGGGTCGTCGGCCGCGAGCGCAGCGGCCGCCGCCCTGGCACTCAACGAGCTGTACAATCGCGGCCTCAGCCGCGAGGAACTCGTCTCCGTCGCCGCGAAGGGCGAGGCCGTCGCCTCCGGCGAAGCCCACGCCGACAACGTCGCGCCCGCGCTGCTCGGCGGCTTCACCGTCGCCACCGACGACGGCGTGACGAGCGTCGACGCCGACGTGCCGCTGGTCGCCTGCCTCCCCGACATCGCCGTCTCGACGCGCGACGCCCGCGGCGTCCTCCCGACGGAGACGACGCTCGACGAACTCGTCTCGACAGTCGGCAACGCGTCGACGCTCACCGTCGGGATGTGCCGAAGCGACCCCGAACTCGTCGGCCGCGGGATGAACGACACGGTGGTCACGCCCGCCCGCACGACGCTCATCACCGGCTACGACGACGTGCGCGCCGCCGCACTCAGAGCGGGCGCGACGGGCGTCACCGTCAGCGGTGCGGGCCCGTCGATTCTCGCCGTCTGTCGCGGGAGTGACCGCAGACGCATCGCCGCGGCGATGGTCGAGACCTTCGGCGAGTTCGGCGTCGACGCGCGGGCGTACCAGACCGAAATCGGCGACGGTGCGACGGTTCTCTGAGCAGGGCACCCGAAGGCGGTGACTGTTCTCGCGGTCGGAATATTTTTGTTAGTTTTCTAATATTTTTGGGTACTGAAACGCGCACTCGTCGCCGTCGCGGAGTCGGAGCGCCCGAAACGATTTCTCCGCAAAACGGGCGAATTCGCCGCCGAACTCGGCTGTGACCATCTCTTTCTGTCCGGACAACAGCGCTTGCCGACCGAGAAGCGCTGTTCGGCGACGCAACCCGAGAACTGCTGTTGTCGTTTGACGGCCCCGTGACCGTGAGTCTCGGCGACGACTGAGCGGTCGTCAGCGTCGCCTCCGTCGATACCCTTCGATTCGCGTTCAGACGCCGCGACCCTGCAGCTTCTCCTCGTCGGCCATCTCGCTGTTCGACTGGCCTTTCATCCCGCGACCCACGTCGGTGGCGATGTCTGCGAGGCGCTCGGGGTCGTCCCAGTTGTTGACGGCTTCGACGATGGCTTCGCCCATCTTCTCGGGGTTCTCCGCGCCGAAGATACCGGAGCCGACGAAGATGCCGTCACAGCCGTGGTGCATCATCAACGCCGCGTCGGCGGGCGTCGCGATGCCGCCGGCGGCGAAGTTCACCACGGGCAAGCGGCCCATCTCGGCGGTCTCGTGGACGAGGGCGGCGGGCGCTTCGTGCTCGCGGGCCCACTTCTCGCGCTCCTCGAAGTTCTTGCCGACGAGTTCGCGGATGGAGCCCCTGATGGTGCGCTGGTGCTGGACGGCCTGGTTGACGTCGCCGGTGCCGGCCTCGCCCTTCGTCCGAATCATCGCCGCGCCCTCGTCGATGCGGCGGAGCGCTTCGCCGAGGTTCCGCGCGCCGCAGACGAACGGCGAGGTGAACTCGCGTTTGTCGATGTGGTACTCGTCGTCGGCGGGCGTCAGCACCTCCGACTCGTCTATCATGTCGACGCCGAGCGCTTCGAGGATCTGCGCCTCGGTGTGGTGGCCGATGCGCGCCTTCCCCATCACCGGGATGGAGACTTCGTCGATGATGTCGGTGACGTTCGCCGGGTCGGGCATCCGCGCGACACCGCCGCGCTTTCGGATGTCGGCCGGGACCGCCTCCAGCGCCATCACGGCGACTGCACCGGCGTCTTCGGCGATTCGGGCCTGCTCGCGCGTGACGACGTCCATAATGACGCCGCCTTTCTGCATCTGTGCGAAGCCTCGCTTGACGAGGTCGGTGCCGCGTTTGAGTTCGGTGAGGTTCGTCTCCTCGGCCATGGCTGGACGTTAAGTCGCGGTCACTTATCGGTGTCCTTCCGGCGAAATGCGCCGCGAGAGCGTCCTGACGTCGAATGACGTCGAACGGCACGTGCGAGTGTCGACGACGAGGGCCCCGAAATCGAGCGCCGGCGGTGACGAACCGCTGAGTTCAGGCGGTGTCGACCGTTCGCTCGAACTCCTGTATGGCCTCGTCGCTGCCGGCAACGAACATCTCGTCGCCCGACTCGATGACAGTCTCTTCGGCGGTGCGAACGTCGCCGTTGCGAGCGACGGCCACCACCGTCCACTCCCGGTCCGCGTCGCTGCGGACGTCCCGCAGCGCCTCGCCCGCGAACGCCGACGCGTCGGCCCGGACGAGCCGAATCTGGCCGACGGGGTCCATCACCCGTTCGCCGTGGACCTCCGCCGCCACGAGTCTGGCGCAGAGTTGCTGAATCGAGAGAACGTAGTCGGCTCCGGCCCTGAACGCCGGTGCCGTCTTCTCGGTGTCGGTCACGCGAACGAGTATCTCGACGTCCGGGGCCAGAGCGCGAGCCATCGCGGTGGTCAGAAGCGCGTCGGCGTCGTCGTCGACGGTGACGATGAGCGCCGAGGCGACCTCGATGTCGGCTTCGCGGAGCGTCTCCGGTTCGGTCACGTCACCGACTACGTCGGGGTCGGCGTCCGTCGATTCGTCGACGGTCGTCACGGAGACGCGTTCGGGCAGCGCCTCGAGGGCGGCATCGCCGCCCTCGCCGAGTCCTGCGACGACAATTCGGTCGTGCGGGGAACGGGAGGGGCTTCGAACGCCCGCCACCTCGTTCGCCGCTTCGTCGAGCGTGTTCTCCGGACCTGCGACGACGAGGACGGTGTTGGGCGTGAGCCGGTCCGTCGGCGACGGCGGCACTCGGAGTTCGCCGTCGAACCAACCCGCGACCAGCGTGAGATTCGGATGCGCGGCGAGCGGCGAGTCCGCTATCCGGACGCCGTGAAGCGAGCTCCCGCGGCGGACGAGCACCTCTCGAATCGTGACCGAGGCGGCGTCGACGGGGGTGTCGACGGTGACCGGCGTGGTCGCCTTCTCGGCCAGACGGCGACCGATGAGCGCGTGCGGCGCAACGCTCCGGTCGACGCCGATCTCGGCGAGCGCGGCCTTGCGACGCGTCGAGCCGGTGAAGCTAATCACTCGGAGATCTTCGTTCGCTTCCAGCGCCGTCAAGACGATGCTCGCGGTGCGCTTTCCGGCGTCGGTGATGAGCATCGACGCCTCCTCTATGGTGGCCCGTTCGAGGTCCTCGCGGTCCTCGGGGTCGCCGTTTATCGCCTGATACCCCTCGTCGGAGAGCCGTTTGGCCTCCTCCTGGTCGGACTCGACGAGCACGTAGTCGATGTCGAGCTCTTCGAGTTCGTCGAGAAGCACCTCGGAATCCCGCTCGTATTCGGCGACGACGACGTGGTCCCGCTTGACCGAGAGGCGGTCGTCCAGCATCAGCGGCGCGCGCTCGAACAGCGGGATGACGAGCACCCGCAGCGTGACGAAGCCGATGACGACGCCGGTGACCTGCATCGTGGACACGAAGAGGTTCATCGCGGGCGTCGTCCACAGGGAGTCGGCGCCGTATCCGGTGGTCGTCATCGTCTCGATGACCGTGTTGAACGCCTGGAAGATGGTTCGTGGACGGTTTTCGAGCGTCGCCATTCCCCAGTGATACAGGAGGGTGAACGCGACGATGATGGAGACGAG
Source organism: Haloprofundus salinisoli (assembly GCF_020097815.1). NCBI lineage: Archaea > Methanobacteriati > Methanobacteriota > Halobacteria > Halobacteriales > Haloferacaceae > Haloprofundus > Haloprofundus salinisoli. The sequence continues at coordinate 2,074,640 of NZ_CP083663.1, read as the reverse complement.
ACCGACTCCGTAGGCGAGAACGAGGCGCTGACGACGGGTGAGGTCGCGCGGGTGGAGTCCCTTCATGTTGCGGAGTTCGCGCATTCCTGAATCTACCTCTCAGTTGGCGTTCCAGCACGAGGTAGTTTGGGGCGGTGAGAACGAGCGAAAGAATCACAGTCGACCCGGCGGGAGACCGCTACGCCTTTGGCGGCTCCATCCAACCCACGGGCATGTCTCTCGCGCGCGACGCCCGCGGACTGTTCGGCGGCGACGGCCTCCCGTCGCCGGAGGGGCTTCCGCGGTGGCTCGCCCCCCTCCCCCGGTGGGTGGAGAACTTCGGCCTGAACCTCGCGTGGGTCGTCGTCGCCATCAACCTCGCCGGAACGGCGTTCGGCTTCTGGTACTACCGGTTCCAGTTCGCGGAGACGCCGCTCGTGATGTGGCCGTTCGTCCCCGACAGTCCCGTGGCGACGCTATTTATCGCGCTGTCGCTCGCGCTGTGGAAACTCGGACGCAACAACGAGTATCTGAACGCGCTCGCGTTCTTCGGCTGTTGGAAACTCGGCTTCTGGACGCCGTTTACCCTCGTCGTCTTCGCCGACGGCTTCCTCGCGTACACGGCGACCGCGATGTACCTCTTCCTGTTCTTCAGCCACCTCGCGATGGTCGTCCAGGCGTTTCTCGTCCACCGCTACTCGGATTTCCCCGTCGGGGCGGTGTTCGTCGCACTCGTCTGGTACGGCGTCAACGACGTCGTCGACTACTTCGTCCCCATCGTCGGCGACCCCCACCACACGAACCTGCCGTTCGCCGACTTCGCGGCCGTCTACGGCGACGTGACCGCGCTCCAACTCGCCGCGGCGGGGGCGGTGACGCTGACGCTCACCGCGACGTTCCTCGCGCTGTCGACCCGAATCAAGAAGTTCGAGGTCGGCGCGCTGGGCGTCGACGACTGACCGTCGGCGGCTCTCGGGCGCGTACAGTTAACAGAGCGGCGACCCAACTGCGCCCATGAGCCTCTACGACCGACTCGCGGAACTCCCGCTCGTCGTCGACGATACGTCTCGTTCCCGGCGCGAGCGGGCGACGTCGAGCGGATTCGTCCGCGCGACCACCGTGTTCGCGCTGCTCGGCGACGACGAGACGGGCCGCGGCGAGGACGTGACGTACGACGCCGAGGACCACGACGCCCTCGCGGACGTCCCGCCGTTCGACTTCGCCGGCGAGTTCACCTTCGGGGAGTTCTCGGCGATGCTCGACGATACGGATTTGTTCCCGACGAAGCCGCCGGAACGAGAGACAGGCCGCCACTACCGTCGGTGGGCCGTCGAGAGCGCCGCGTTGGACCTCGCGCTCAAGCAATCGGGGACGACGCTCGGCGAGGCGCTGGGCCGGGAGTACGACCCGGTTCGGTTCGTCGTGAGCACGCGATTGGACGGCGAGGAGGGGACGAGCACCCGACGGGTCGACGAGCTGCTCGCCGCCTACTCCGACTCGGAGTTCAAACTCGACCCGACGAGCGACTGGGACGGCGAACTCGTCGCCGACCTCGCGGAGACCGAGGCGGTTCGAATCCTCGATCTGAAGGGCTACTACAGCGGGACGACCGTCGACCAGAGCGCCGACCCCGACCTGTACGAGCGCATCTTCTCGGGCTTTCCCGACGCCGTCGTCGAGGACCCCGCCGTCACCGACGAGACGGAGGCGATGCTCGAAGCGGAGACGAGGCGGCTCTCGTGGGACGCACCCGTCACCGGCGTCGAGGGCGTCGAGTCGCTTCCGTTCGAACCGCGGTGGCTCAACGTCAAACCCTCGCGGTTCGGCACCGTCGAGTCGCTGCTGGAGACCATCGAGTACGCCGAGGAACGCGACATCTCGCTGTACGGCGGCGGCCAGTTCGAGTTGGACGTCGGCCGCCCGCAGATCCAGCAACTCGCCTCGCTGTTCTACCCGACCGGACCGAACGACGTCGCCCCCGGCGAGTACAACGACCCGGAGGTTCCGGCGGCGGCCCCGACGAGTCCGCTCGCGGATGTCGAGCCGGCGCGCGGGTTCGGAACGGTCGAAGAACGCTAGAGAGCCTAAGGGACCAGCGCGTCGTCAGCGGGTGCCGAGCCCCGCGTCGTCGTCGGCGTGGGCGCGAACCCACAGTTCACCGATGCGCGAGAGCCGCGTCCGGTGCGACTTCCCGCGTTCGTCGCGCTCGATGTACCCCTTCCCGCCGGGGCCGAGGCGGTCGACGTTGTAGATGACTTTCGAGCGGAAACTGTCGGTGTACTCCTCGTTGAGCTCGCCCGCCAGCGTCTCGGCGAGTTCGGAGACGGACTCGAAGACGCCGTGCTCGCCGAGCGTGAAGAGGATGAGTTCCTCGAACGGCTTGACGTTCGAGAACGATGCCACGGGAAGTTCGACGATGTGACGCTCGCCGATGCGCTTCGCGCCGATGGTGGTTCCGCGCTCGTCGAACTCCGACAGCAGTTCGGTTGCGGCGTCAAGGCGCTCGCGGATGCGGTCCTCGTCGACGTCGCCGTCGGCAAGCAGGTCCGCGAGCGCTTCTCTGTGGGTGCGGAGTTCCTCTGCCAACTCGGTCTCCAGATACTTCTCGGGGGCGGTGTAGTAGGTGTGGATGCGCTCTCTGTCGTCCTGGCGTTCGACCATAATGGAGTGGGCGGCGGTGGCGAACGCGAAGGAGACGGGGCGGGGCATCGCACTGACGTTCACCCACACCTCACCGGGCGTCGTCCCCTCGCGCGTCTCGGCGGTGTCGGCGTCGTCGACGACGTCCGCGCCGCGGTCCAGTTCCGCGTTGATAAGGTCGTACGCCTGTTCGAAGGCGGCGTCGTAGTCGTAGACGTCCGCGAGAACGAGGCGCTCGGTGGTCGCGCCGAGCAGGTTCTGGAAGTCCTTCTCGAGTTTCCCCGAGAGGCGTTGCGAGTACTCGACGTTGGCCTCGCTACCGACCGCGCCCTCGAGGAGGATCACCCGGTCGACGTCCAACTGGTCGCGGATGAGAGGCGCGATGAGCCGGTCGTAGTCGAAGCCGACCGGCACGATATGCGTCTGCATGGCTCATCGTTGACGGGAGCGCGGTTAAACGAATGCGGTTCGGGAGACGGCCGGTGTTCTCAGTCGAGCGCGGCCAACAGCTCCTCGCTGTCGACGACGCGGGCGAACTCGCCGTGAAGGTGCGCCAACGCGGTTCGGTGCATCGTCTCGGCGTCGTAGTACTCTCCATCGATGCCCTTGCGGTCGAACGTCGCCGTCGCGTCCGCGACGACGACGGGCGAGAAGCCGAGGTTCTCGGCCATCCGGGTCGTTGTCGAGACGCAGTGGTCGGTCGTGAGGCCGACGACGACGACGGTGCCGTACTCTCGCTCGCGGAGCCAACGTTCCAAATCGGTGCCGACGAACGCGCTGTTGACCCGTTTTTCGAACGTCTGTTCGCCCGCTGTGGGTGCAGTTTCGTCGAGGTAGGCGAACCCGGGCCGGCTCGGTCGAAGCGGCGAGCCGTTTTCTTGCGAGCGGTGGCGGACGTGGACGACGGGCATCCCGCGCTCGCGCCACGCGGAGAGGAGGGCCGCCACACGCGATTCGGCATCGGGGTTGTTTCGCTCGCCCCACGCCGGGTCGGCAAAGCCCGTCTGGAGGTCGACGAGTAGTAAGACGGCGTCGTCGGGCAGCGAGAGTTCGTCGTCCGAACTCACGCCTCCGCCCTCGGCTTCAGCAGTTCGGGGTCGACTTTCGGGTGGACGCGACTGACCGTCATCGGGCACTCGCCAGGCGCTTGCTCGGAATCGGCCGAGAGCATGTACTGGTGCCACTCGTGTTCACCGTCGACGCCCCAGTCGCCGATGTCGGCGTGGGGGCAGACGCCGTCGTACGCCTCGATTCGGCGCTGGATGACCTCGCGGGCCTGCTGACCGGCTTCGGTGTCGGCGGTGATGCCCTCGAATATCTTCCGCGGCTGGAAGGTGATTTCGAGGCCGAGCGGGCAGTAGCGACTCATCCGCCGGTCATAGAACGGCGCGCGGGTCGTCGGGAACATCGGTTCGCCGCCGAAGGAGAACTCCCAGTGGGGGTCGTCGGGGTCCGTCGGAATCCTCTCGGGCCACGGCTCGGGGTCGTGGACGTGCAGAAACTGCAGAATGTGCCAGAGCTGTTCGTGGTACTCCGCCTCCGTGAGCTGTTCGTCGGGTGGTTTGAAGAACGCGACGAGCGAGGCGCGCTCGGAGAACTCCGAGAACTCCTCGACGTATTCGAGCAGCGTATCGCGGAAGCGCAGCAGGGCGTCCGGATGCGTCGTCGAGGGTACGAACGTGTACAGCGCGTCGCCCTGCCGCTCTGACTCGATGCCGAAGTAGCAGGGGAACGGCTCGCCGTTTCGGTCGTCGAGCATCGTCTCCCGAAACGTCCCATAGTGCAAGGCGGCCCAGTCGGGGAGGTCGCCGCGGCGGATACGGTCTCGGAGCGTCGATTGGTCCACGAGCGCTTGTAGCCCGGGGTCGTTCATGCCTCGCCTTGGAAGCGACGGGAATTGTATGCTTCGGACGTGTTCGAGAAGTGACCGGACGTAACGTCGCGCGCTCAGTCCGCGCTCAGTCCGTCGGTGAACGTCGCGCGCTTCTCGTCGGGCGCGGGCGAGGTGACCGCCGAGACGCCGACGGTGAGCGCGAGTCCGAGCACCATCCCGTAGAGCGCGGCGTCCCACCCGAGGTACGTCGCCGGGAGCGGGCCGAGCGAGTGGAGCACGTAGAACGCCTGACTGCCGACGATGCCGGCGTACATCCCGTTTCGGTTCGTCTTCGTCCAGTACAGCGAGACGAGGACGGGGAGCGCGAGTTGAGCGAAGCCGCTGAACGCGAGGTCGCCGACGTCGATGAGTGAACCCGGCCGGAACAGGCTGGCGACGAACGTGCCGACGGCGAAGACGGCGACGCCGACGCGGGCGACCCACCCTTCCTTGGCCTCGCTGGCGTCGGGGTCGACGAGCGGGCGGTAGAGGTCGCGCGTCAGGTACGACGACCCCGACAGCAGCATCGAATCGGAGGAGGACATCATCGCCGCCATCGCGCCCGCGACGACGAGCGCCGCGAACCAGACGGGCGTGTACTGGTTGAGGAGCACGGGGATGACGTTCGCGCCCTCGGGCACCTCGACGCCGAGGCCCGCGGCCCACGTCCCGAGCATGAACGCCGGGACGAACAGCAGCACGACCAGAATCGGCCACAACGCGAACGACCGCTTCAGCACGCGGCCTGATTTGGCGACGAAGAAGCGCTGGTTTATCTGCGGGAACATCGCCACGCCGAAGGCGATGGTGACAGCCGTCGAGACGATGTACTGCGGCGTGTAGAGGCCGCCGCCGAGCGCGAGCGCGTCGGCGTCGAACCCGGCGTACGCGGTCGCCGGACCGTCGATGGCGACGAGCACCCAGCCGACGGCGACCCAGACGATGCCGAGCATGAAGATGCCCTGCACCGTGTCGGTCCACGCGACGCCGCGGAGTCCGGCGGCGGCGACGTACACCACCATGAAGACGGTGATGAGCGCCGCGCCCGCCCAGTACGGTATCGCTCCCTCCGTGAGACCGACGATGGCCGTCCCCGCGCCCATCTGCTGGAGCATGATGTACGGGAAGAGCCAGAAGAGGCTGATACCGGCGACGAGTGCGCGGAGGCCGGTCGACCCGAAGCGGTCGCCGAGCATCTCGCCGAGCGTCACGTAACCGCGGGCGCGCCCGACGAGCCACTGTTTGTAGCCGAGCACGTACCAGAGGATGGCAAAGAGGACGCCGTCCATCAGCCCCATAACGAGAATCCACTCGGGGCCTGCCGCGTACGCGAGATTCGGGCCGCCGAAGAACGTGAACGCCGACAGCAGCGTCGCAAACGTCGTAAAGAGGAGGACGACGGTGCCGAGTGACCGACTGGCGAGATAGTAATCCTCCGCCGCGCGGTCGGTCAGCCGATAGGCGACCAGACCGACCGCGAGCGCGACGACGAGGTACGCGCCGACGACGCCCAACTGGACGGCGAGCGAACTAACCACGGGTCACCCCCATGCCACGGTCCCAGGCCCCGCGGGTGAAGGCGTAGAACGCGACGCTTGCGACGCCCATCCAGCCGACGTGCCACCAGAGCCACAGCGGGAGTCCGGCGACGACACGGCCGTCCCCCCAGAGGAACCACGGCACGGCGAAGACGACAAGGACTGCGAACACCACGACCCAAAGATAATCGGCTTGCTGTCGAGTCATATCTAACGGTGAACAACCGAACTATGATAAACACTACTGATTTAGCTTCGATGCGACCTTTTGAAGAATATTTTCCTTAATATCGAAAAACTGTCTCTACGGCAGCTTCCGGCGGTTTCGGTCCGAACGGGGCCGGAAGTGCGACAGCTATATCCCGCCTGCGAAACTTATATACGGGGGTGTGGACGGGCGGACCGTTCGCATTTCACATCAACATCAATCATTGGTGATTCAATTATGGAAGACACTGCGAAATATCTCATTCACGCTTCGGTGACCGCCGACGGGGTGGTCGAACGAAGCGACGTGGTCGGGGCGGTCTTCGGACAGACCGAAGGCCTCCTCGGCGACGACCTGGACCTCCGTGACCTCCAGCAAGGGTCGAAGATCGGACGGATAGACGTCGAAATCGACAGCGAGAACGGGCAGTCGTTCGGACAGATAACCATAGCCAGCAGTCTCGACAAAGTAGAGACGGCAATCCTCGCGGCCGCGCTAGAGAGTATCACTCGTGTCGGACCGTGTCAAGCACACGCCGAAGTCATCGACATCGAGGACGTGCGCAGCGCCAAGCGGCGCGAGGTCGTCGACCGCGCGAAGGAACTGCTCTCGGAGGCGTTCGACGACAGCGTGATGACGAGCCGCGAAATCCTCGAAGAGGTGCGTGAGAGCGTCCGAGTCGAGGACATCACGGAGTACCATGGGTTGCCCGCGGGCCCGCGAGTCGCCGACTCCGACGCGATCGTCGTCGTCGAGGGGCGTGCGGACATCCTGACGCTGCTTCGCTACGGCATCAAAAACGGCGTCGCCGTCGAGGGGACGAACGTGCCCGACGACGTCGCCGACCTCACCGAGAACCGGACCGTCACCGCCTTTCTCGACGGCGACCGCGGCGGCGAACTCATCCTCCGCGAACTGGCGCAGGTCGGCAACGTCGACTACGTCGCCTTCGCGCCGCCGGGCCGCTCCGTCGAGGACCTCGCGCGTCACGAGGTGATGTCGGCGCTGCGCGGCAAGGTGCCGTACGACGCCGTCGCCGGCGACACCGACGTCCGGTCGACCGTCGCGGCGACCGACGGCAGTTCGACGCCCGCGCCGGAGCCGCCGTCGGACCCTCGAACGGAGTCGCCGGAGACGACTGACGCTCCCGCGACTCCCTCCTCCGCTGTAGGGGAGAGGACCGACGACCCGGCCCCCGAGGACCGTTCCGACGGTACCGAGGCGAACCGCGACGAGACCGCAAACGGCGAGGGGAGCGATACCGGCGGCGTCGACGCCTCGGTCGACAGCGACACGGACACTGACGCGGACGACGGCGGCTCGCAGTCGTCGCTCCCGCCGGAACCGAAGAGCCTCAGAGAACACGTCGCCGAGGTCATCGGCGAGTCGAGCGGCCTCGTTCGACTGCTCGACGCCGACCTAGACCCGCTGGCGGAAGTCGAGCAGTCGGCGGCGTTCGACGCGCTCGTCGACGCCGACCGGGTGCCGTACGCCGTCGTCGTCGACGGCGAACTCGACCAGCGCCTGCTCGACGTGGCCGCCCAGCGCGGCATCGACCACGTCGTCGCCCGGTCGACCGGCGAGTTCGTCAAGAAACCCGTCGACGTTCGGGTTCGAACCGCCGCGCAGTTGCAGCGCGCGAACCCGTAGACAACCTCGAAGCGCTTACCCTCGGCGCTCACCGATGGTGGGTATGGACGACGAGACACGCGTCGAGTGGCGCGAGTGGGGACCGGCCGCGTTCGCCGAGGCGGCCGAAGCCGAGCAACCGCTGTTACTGTCGCTGTCGGCGACGTGGTGCGCCGGCTGTCACGAGATGGACGTCGAGACGTACGCCGAACCGCGCATCGCCGCGAACGTCAACGACGATTTCGTTCCCGTCCGTATCGACGTCGACCGTCAGCCGCGCGTCCGCGAGCGGTACAACATGGGCGGCTTTCCCTCGACGGTGTTTGCGACGCCCTCCGGGGCGGTCATCTCGGGGGCCGGTTATCTCGGCCCCGAGGGGATGCGGCAGGTTCTCGACAGCGTCCGCGAGACGTGGGCCGACCGCGGAAGCGACGCCGGCCGGGTGCCGCGCGCGCTCGGCGGCGACCCCACCCCGGTCGGCGACCTCTCGCCGGCTATCGAGGCGTACCTCGCGGGTCAACTCGGCGAGAAGTACGACGACGTCCACGCCGGGTGGGGCGACGACGCGAAGTTCCCGCTGCCGCGGACCGTCGAGTTCGCGCTGAAGCGCGATCGGAGCCAGGCGCTTCGGACGCTCGATGCGGTCCGCGACCACCTGTTCGACGACGTTTCCGGAGGCTTCTTCCGCTACGCGAGCGGCCGCGACTGGAGCGGCGTCCACCACGAGAAACTGCTGGACACGAACGCGGCGCTCGTCCGCGCGTTCGCCAACGCCTACCTCTACACCGGCGACGACGCCTACCGCCGACCCGCCGAGCGAACCATCGGCTTTCTCACCGACGACCTCTGGACCGGCGTCGCCGTCGGCGGGAGCGTCGGCCCGGCGGCGGGCCGCGACTACTACTCGCTGCCGGCCGACGACCGGGCGGAGACCACTCAACCGCGCGTCGACCTCACCGCGTTCGCGGGCGGCAACGCGCTGGCCGCCGACGCGATGCTCACCTACGCGGGCTACACCGACGACGAGCGCGCTCGAGAGTACGCCGAACGCGTCCTCGACTTCCTCGAAACCGACCTCGTCGACGACGACGGGACGGTGACACACTACCGGGGGGGCGACGACGTCGGCGAATCGCTGCTTGTAGGCGACCACGCTCGCGTCGTCGCCGCCTTCACCCGCGCACAGCAGGTGCTCGGAGAGGGTCTCGGCGTCGCCGAACGCGTCGCCGACAGGGCGATAGCCGAACTCCGCGACGACGGGTCGTTTCTCGACGGCCCGCGCGAGGGACCGGGCCTCCTCGACAGACCGTTCCGGCCGCTGGACGACAACGTCGAGATGGCCGGGGCGCTCTGTGACCTCGCGGTGCTGGCCGGCGACGACCGCTACCGGGAGGTCGCCCGCGGGACGGTCGAGGCGTTCGCCGGGGCCGCCGACCGAATCGGCGTGCAGGCAGCCGACTACGGCGCGGTGGCGGCGCGGCTCTGCGGCGATCCGTTGGTCGTCGCCGTCGCCGACGACCCCGGAAGCGACCTCCACCGAGCGGCGCTCCGCGTCGCCGACCACGAGAAGATCGTCGTACCGGACGCCGACGTCCTCCTCGACGACCGCGACCTCGAACGCGGCACGGCGACCGTGCTCGTCGGCGAGACGGCGCTGTCGGCGTCGACGCCCGACGAACTGATGGCGCGGGTGTCGGCGGCGACTCAAAACCTCGGCGGCAACAACTGACCGCGGCGAGTTTCCCGTGTAAACGTCCGGTGTGTTTATGTCCCGGGCGTGTGATTCACCCGCATGGCGAGTCTCCGAGACCTTGGATTGTCCGAGTACGAGGCACGTTCGTATCGAGCGCTCCTTCGGACGGGACCGACAACGGCCAAACAGTTGTCACGGGCTAGTGACGTTCCGATGGGGCGCATCTACGACGTGCTCAACAGTCTCGAACAGTACAGTCTCGTCCGGAGTCAGGCGGCGAGTCGACCGAAGAAGTACGTCGCCGTCGAACCCGACGCCGCGCTGGACCGTCTGCTCGAAGACAAGCGCCGGGAGCTCGAAGAGAAAGCCCAACAGTACGAGGGCATCGTCGACGAGTTGGTCGGCGAACTCGACGCCGGCGAACCCGTCGAAGGGCAGTTCTGGACGGCCGCCGTCGGGCCGAGCGAGACGATGGACCTGCTCGTCGAGCGCCTCGCGACGGCCGACGACCACGTCGTGATGGTCGCGGCGACGCCCTCGCCGCAGTTCGACCTCGGTACGGTGAGCGAGGCCGTCGTCGACGAACTGGCCGCGGCGTTGGACCGCGGCGTCTCGGTGTCGCTTCTGATGACGCCGGAGCTGGTGACGACGCTGCCGCCGAGCGTCGGCGAGCGCTACACGGAGGGGTTGTCGAAGCATCCCGAGTTCGAGGTGCGAACGAGCGAGAACGTGACGGGGACGTTCAACCTCATCGACGACGTGGAAGTATGTATCGAGGTGCCAAATCCGCTGGACCCGGGGGAGGCGCTGGCGATGATAGATCTGAAGGACCCGGAGTTCGCCGCCGACGTCCGGGCGGTGTTCGACCCGCGCTGGGAGTCGGCCGACCCGCTCTCGTTCTAGATGTCGAGTTCGCTGCGCAGCTGCTGCATCGTCACTTCTCGCTCGGCGTGGGCGTTGTGCTGGTGGATGGACTCGTCGTTCGACTGCTTCATGTGGATGACGGCGTCGTCCGGTAGCTGGTCGAACCGGTCGACGGCGTCCTCGGCCATCGAGCGCACGCAGTCCTCGACGAACTTCGCGTTCGCGTGCGCGTGGTAGGTCATGTGGTCCTCGTCGGGGCGCTTGGCGAGGTTGTAGATGCGCGCGCTCATCGAGTCGCGGGCGACGTCGATGATGTCCATCAGGTCCACGTCGGGCGACCCCTCGCTCGTCACGGTGAACGTGGCGTGACCGCGCTGGGAGTGACCCGGCTGCGGGACGGCGTCGAGAAACGCCTCGACCGTCTCGTCGTCGACGCCGAGGTCGACGAGTTCCTCGCGGGCGCGGGATGCGGACATCCCCTGCGAGCAGGGACAGACGGTCATGCCGGTGACGCGCGCGCCGATCTCCTCGTGAGTCCCCTCCTCGGTGGCGACGGCGCTGGCGATGATGGTCGCGGTACCCTGGGTCTGTTTGTCGCTGGCGGGGGTCCGCTCGCGCATGACGAGTTCGGCGGTCATCCGAATCTCGGCGGTGGAGGTGTAGTCGTGTTTTTCGAGCAGTCGTTCGGCGGCGTCGCCGCAGACGTCTTCGACTCGGTAACTCGGTTCCTCGACGGCCGCTTCCAGAGTCTCGTCGATGACCTCCATGTTGCGGCTCATGTCCGCACCCTTGCGGCTCGCCGGCAGGTCGACGAACACCTCGAAGTCGGCCATCAGGACGATGGGTCGCTTGCCGTCTCGGGCGAGTTTGACGAGTTTCTCGACGCCCGTGACGCCGACCTGACTGAGTCCGACGGTGACGTCGGGCTGGCTTGCCTGTACGTCAGGTAACTGGTGGCTCATTATCGGTGTCCAAGAACCGTCCGCGATTAGTGCTTTCGATACTGTCACTCGATGGATGTGCGGCGGTAGCCACCGTCGGTCGGAAGTCAGAGCGGAGCTTCGACCGCCTACGGCCAGTCGTCGCGCGTCTCGCCGTCGAAGGGGTCCTCCTCGGGGGCGTCGCCCGCGAGGTCCCACCCCGCCGCCTCCGTGGCCTGTTCGAGCGGGAGATACTCCCAGTCGGTCGCCTCCGCGAGTTCGCGGTCCTCGTCGGTCGTGCCGACGAACACGTGCCGGTCGGTGTCGAACTGGCGCTTGACGTTTTCGAGACTCTCCTCGACACCGCGCGGCCCCGAGAAGAAATCCTGTCGGATGCGCTCTTTGCGCGTGAAGTTCGTCACGACGTACGTCGGTTTCTCGCTGACGACGCCGACGTATTTGGTCCACTGTCTGGCGTCGTTGAACACCATGTTCGGGTCGGCCAGGCGCTTCAGCGCCTCCAACTCGAACGCGAGGGTCATGTCGGTTGAGCCACCGCCTTGCATACCTCCCTGTCGTCGTCGTCGTCCGAAAACGGCTTCGGTCCGGCGTGACTCGGTCAGTGAACCCGGTAGTAGTCGGTGAAAACGACGATGTCTCCGCTCCGGAGGTCGGAGACGGTGGCGGTGTTCGTTAGCTGGCCGTTCGCTGCTTCGAGGACGAGTTGCTGGGCGCTCTCGTCTAGTTCGTCGAAATGACGCACGCGCGCACCGGCCGGAACCGTCTCCGTTCGCGTCGCGGCGACCGTCGTATTCGTCGACTGTGCCATGTGGCAACTATTAACACGGACAATTATGAATCTTTTGGCAGCGCTAACGGTTGCGAAAGAGAGAGAGAGAACCGGCGGAGAGAGGCGGCTTACTGCTCTTGGGTGGCCGCGAGGTCGTCGAGGTCGATTTGCTTTTCGAGGAGGACCTCGGCCTGGTCGGCGACGACGCGCTCTTCGCGCATCAGTTTCTTCAGCGCGCTCTGCGCGGAGAGGTCGCCGATGAGGACGCCGCCGACGACTTTGCCGTCCTTGAACGCGATGCGCCGCCACTCGGTGTCGGAGTACTTGCGCTCTGCTTCCTCGTCGCCGATGGTCGGGTGGCCGAACGAGAGAAACGGGAAGTCGAAGTGAGTGATGGAGTACGACGAGACCCAGCGGAACTCCTTCTCCTCGCCGTGGACCATGTTGTAGCCCGCGATGGAACCCTGTTCGCGCGCGCTCCCCCACGACCCGTTCTGGGCGTACTCGCCGAGGAGGGTGTCGTAGAAGCGCGTCAGGTCACCCGCCGCGTAGATGTCGTCGACGCTCGACTGCATGTACTGGTCGACGACGACGCCGTCGTCCTGCTTGACGTCCGTGCCCTGCAGAATCTCGGTGTTGAAGTTCAGACCAATGGCGACGCCCGCCCAGTCGCAGTCGTAGTGGTCGCCGTTCGGGTCGACTGCACCGGTGATATGCCCGTCGTCGTCGACCTCGAAGTGGTCGACGCCGCTGTCGAAGACGGGTTCGACGCCCACGTCGCGCATCGCCTCGTGCATAATCTCTGCGCCCTCCTCCGAGAGCGCGTAGCGCCACCAGGCGTTGCCGCGCATCAGGTACTTCGCGGAGACGCCCTGCGCGCCGCAGATGGCAGCGAGGTCGATGCCGAGGAGGCCGGCACCGACGATGACGGCGCTCTCGCCCGCGTCGGCGCTCTCGCGGATTCGCCGGGCGTCCTGGAACGTCCAGAAGTGGTGGATGCCCTCGGCGTCGGAGTTGTCGACGGGCAGTTGCGTCGGCGTGCCGCCGGTGGCGACGAGCAGTTTGTCGTACGCCAGCGTCTCCTCTTCGTGCGTCGTGATCTCGTGGGCGTCGGGGTCGATGTTCTTGACGTGCGTGTTGAGGCGCAGGTCGATGTCGCGCTCGTCGTACCACGACTCGTCGTGAATCGAGATGGGTGCCTCCGGCAGTTTGCCTTTGGCGAACTCTTTGATGAGAATTCGATTGTAGAGGGCTTCACCCTCGTCCGTGATAACGGTGACTTCGGCGTCCGGTGCCTCCTCGCGGAGCGTCTCCGCCGCGGAACTCCCCGCGATACCGTCGCCGATAATCACGTACGATTCGGTCATGTGAGAGAGGTTCGTAACGAGGGTTAATGTGGGTTGCTATCCACTTATGCAGATTTCACCCCCGAACGCCTCGAAACGAGGGTGAGACGGTGACACTCGGGAGATGAGGCTACGTTGACGGCGACCGCCTCTCACTGTCTTCGACCGAGGAACCGTTCGGCCCGGCGCATCAACACACCCGGAAGCGCGAAGGCGAGGGGGAACCCGACGAGAAGCGCCAGGGCGAACGACCCGGGTCTGTCGAGGTACGGCATCGTCACTGCGACCGTCGCTCCGAGTCCGAGCACGCAAACGACGGTTAACCCGATATAAAGGACGAGCACGACGAGCGGGTCGCTATCGGTCGGCGCGGCCGTCGAATCGAGGAGGTCGCGCGCCGTCCGTAGAGTGTTTGCCACGACAGACGGAACGCGGGTGACGGTCAAAAAGATGACCAGAACACAGTTTCTGTTGTTCGTTCGTCATTTTCCGGAAGGTCCTCTCGTTTGACGAATCGGCCTGCAAAGTCGGCCAGTACGCCGTCCGCGCGGATACGCGTGTAGTTGAAGTCAATCGGGTTCTAACGGCCCGCTATGAAACTCCGTCAGAACGTCCGCCACTTCGCCGCCAAGCAGGCGCTCACTATGCCGGTCGTCGGCGACATCGCCACGAGAAAACTCGTCGACCTTCACGTGAACATCTTCGGCAAGAAAGCCGAGGAAGGCCGGCGCGAGGAGCGCGAACCGCACATGGAGGCGTTCTTCGACTGCACGTTCGACACGTACGTCGCCGCGCTCGACGCTGGCTTCCCCGAGGCGGAGGCGCGCGAAATCACCCACGTTCAAGCGAACTTCGACTTCTACAACCACGGCTGGACCGAGATGATGGAGATTCCGACCGACGAACTCGAAGCTCACTACGAGCGCTACGAGGAGTTCTTCCAGCGGTACGACATCACTATCGCCGACCCGCTGGGCACGTTCCGGAGCCGCGAGATTCCCGACGCGCCGTCGACGCCGGAGAAACTCGACGACCCAGAACACCCGTACGCCCAAGGCGGCTTCGCCGACGACGTGTACGTCGAAGGCGACGACGGCGAACTCCGCGTCGGCGGCCAAGAGGAACCCGAGGACGTCGACGTTCGCGCCGCGCCGGGGCTGCAGGACCTCGACGACGAAGACGAGGACGTTCGCGCGTAGCCACAATATGACAACTGAATAGGAGTCCCGACGCCGAAACGTCTCCGATAGTGAGGCGTTAACCGTCGAACGGGCCCGATATCGACCTGCGACAGCCACTACATCTTTTGTGCCCGACGCTCGTTTAGCGTACATGGACGCGCACACCGACGGTGGGAGACCGACTGAGGACACCGTCGTGTCACTGTCGGGGGCGTACAAAGTCTACGAACTCGGCGAACCGGTGCCGGTGCTCGACGACGTCTCCCTGAAAGTGCCGCGGGGGTCGTACACGAGCATCATGGGACCGAGCGGCTCCGGCAAAAGTACGCTTCTCAACCTCATCGGCTGTTTAGACACGCCCACGGCGGGCGAGATACGTATCGACGGGACGAACGTGACGAAGCTTTCGGACTCCGAGCGGGCGAACATTCGCGGCGAAAAGATCGGATTCGTCTTTCAGACGTTCAACTTGATGCCGCGGTTGACGGCGCTGGAGAACGTCGCCATGCCGCTGTCGTTCCGCAACGTTCCGCGGGAGGAACGGACGGAGCGAGCCGAATCGCTCTTAGCCGACGTCGGACTGGCGGACCGGGTCGACCACAAGCCGACGGAGCTCTCCGGCGGCCAGCGTCAGCGCGTCTCCATCGCCCGCGCGCTCGTCAACGACCCGGCGATCATCCTTGCGGACGAGCCGACCGGCAGCCTCGACAGCGAGACGAGTCGGCAGATAATGCATCTGTTCGAGGAGCTGTACCAGCGCGGGAACACGATTCTGATGGTAACTCACGAACGGGACATCGCCGAACACGCCGAGCGAATCGTCCACGTCCTCGACGGCGAGATAGAACGCGTCGAGGAACTCAGAGACCAACGTCGGATTCCATCCGTAGACGAGACCGAGCCCGTCCAGAACCCCGGTGAGGAAGCCACGGAGGGTGAAGCGTGGACCTCCTAGAGTGCCTCCGGATGAGCTGGCGGAGCATCGTCGGACACAAACTCCGCTCGACGCTGACAACGCTCGGCGTCATCATCGGCGTCGCCGCGGTCATCGCGTTCGTCACCCTCGGGGCGAGCCTGCAGGCGGACATCGTCAACACCATCGCCGGCAACAATCAGGACGTGATGTACGTCTCGGCGTCCTCGCAGACGCAAGGCGACATCCCGCAGCTCGGCCAGGGCGGACAGGCGGTGTTCACGCAGTACGACGTCGACCAGATTCGGCAGGTAGAGGGCGTCGCCGCCGCCGTCCCCGTCGGGGGTATCGCGACCGCGCAGGTGCGGTACAGAAACGATTCGGTGGGAAGACAGTGGGTGACGGTGTCGAGGCCGCAGTACTTCGAGCTGAAAGGCCAGCAGATCGTCGAGGGGAGAGCGTTTCGTCCCGGTCAACGGGAGGTGGTGTTGAACCGTCCGGCGGCGCAGATGTTCGCCGAGAACGTCACCGTCGGCGAGAACATCACACTCACGCGCGCGGCGAACGGCCAACCCATAAACGCCACCGTCGTCGGTATCGCGGAGACGTCCCAAGACGGGGCGGGCGCACTCACCGGCGGCGCACAGCCGAGTATCTACGGGCCGACGAATCCGTTCTACGAGCGGACGGTCATCAGCCCGAACACGCAACAGCAACAGCGAGTGTACTCGCAGGTGCTCGTCAGCGCCGGCAGCATCCAGGAGATAGAAGCGGTACAAGGTCGCATCATCTCGTATCTCACCGAACGCTCCGACGCGCGGGTGCTCAAAGCCGAGGGCTACCAGTTCGAGGTGACGACGTACGACCAGCTCGTCGACCAGATTCGACAGGTCAGCAGCACGTTCACCGCCTACATCACCGGTATCGCGGTCATCTCGCTCGTCGTCGGTGCTATCGGCATCGCGAACATCATGCTCGTCAGCGTCACCGAGCGGACTCGAGAAATCGGCATCATGAAAGCCGTCGGTGCCAAGCGCCGCGACATCATGGAGTTGTTCCTCCTGGAGGCGATACTGCTGGGGCTGTTCGGTTCCGTCTTCGGCGCGCTGGTGGGTATCAGCGGCGGCTACGCCGCGACGGTGCTCATAGACCTCCCCCTTCGGATTCGACCGCTCTGGTTCGTCGTCGCCGTCGTGGTCGGGCCTCTCGTCGGCGTGTTCGCCGGCCTCTACCCCGCCTGGAGCGCGTCGACAGTCGACCCGATAGATGCACTCAGACACGAGTAAACGACCGCAACGCGCCGTTTCCGGGCGAAGGTGTGGTGAGACTGCGGACGGACCGAACGGACGGCACCACGGAGACGGGGTGAACCCCCCGGCCCGAGAGACGGCGTGCGTCGCCGCGTCAGTCGCTCTCTACGGGTCGTTGCCGCGTCCGGGCGAAACGACGGGTCCGCCTCCGGCCGGGCGTAGGGAGTTCCTACGACGGGCCGAGCGACGACAGCGCCTCAAACCGGACTCTGACCGCGACTCGCTCGCGCCTCAATTGGACGTTTCCCGAAACGGGTGTCCTCCGCAGGCTGAGTGAAACAGGAGAAAACTCACGGCAACGATAGGGTCGATTATTATGTCGAAAGACGAAACGGGGAGTGAATGAGTGAACGTCTTCGACCGACGGGAAAGCGTCCCGTCGCGCATCGGCGGCGGACCCCTCCCGTCGCCGCCCGCGCTCGTCGGTCCGCAACTCGCATCGGCGGAGCGCGGACGAGGAGACGCAGCCGTCCCGAACGTCTTCGGTCGCTCCGGGTCGGTGTCTGAGATGACGTCCAGAACGGCCTCTCGTCTGGTGCTCGCGTCCGTCGTCGTTCTCTCGGCGCTGACGCTCGTCGTCGGCCAACAGACTGCCGGCGCGAGCGGCGGCGACGCCGCCGGCGTGTTCCTCGACGGCGCGAGCACCGAGGTCCCGCCCGCGAACGGGACGACCGTCATCGCGACCGATTCGAGCGCCGTTCTCGCCGACGAGGGCGACACGCCGCGGACGAACTCCGAACTCGTTGCGTTCGACGCCGACGGGTCGACGCTGTACTACAATGACACGTACAACCGGTACTGGGACGTCGACCCCAGTCCGGAGGGCGAGTACACGGTGCTGTACACCGCGTCGATGCACCTCAGCGGCGAGGAGTGCTCGGCGACGACCGTCTGCACCCGAAACGTCGTCGAACGGGTGAACCTCTCGACGGATGAGACGGAGCGCATCTACTCGCGTATCACGCCGCACAAGCACTCGACGCGGTGGCACGACGTCGACCGTGTCAACGAGACCCATTACGCCGTCGCCGACATCCACCGCGACCGGGTATTCGTCTTCGACGCCGAGACGGGGCTGACGACCTGGGAGTGGGAGGCCCAACAGGAGTTCCCGCTCGAGAGCGGCGGGGAGTTCCCCCGCGACTGGACCCACATCAACGACGTCGAGGTACTCGACGACGGTCGCCTGATGGTCAGCCTCCGCAATCAGGACCGCGTCGTCTTCTTGGACCCCCAGACCGGCCTGCAGGAGAACTGGACGCTCGGTGCCGAGGACGACTACGAGACGCTGTACGAGCAGCACAACCCCGACTACATCCCCGAGGAGAATGGCGGACCGGCCGTCCTGGTCGCCGACTCCGAGAACAACCGCGTGGTCGAGTACCAGCGCGAAGGGGAGTCGTGGAACCGGACGTGGACGTGGCAGGATTCGCGGATGCAGTGGGCCCGCGACGCCGACCGCTTGCCGAACGGCCACACGCTCGTCTCCGACTCCAACGGTAACCGCGTCTTCGAGGTGGACCGAAACGGCGAGATAATCTGGCAGGTCGACGTAGCGTTCCCCTACGAGGCCGAACGCCTCGAAACCGGCGACGAGTCCGAAGGCGGCGAGAGCGCCGCGAGTCTCGGCCTCCCCTCGCGGACCGTCGACGATGCCGGCGACGACGAGACGCTCTCGACGCGGGCGTGGCTCGCGGTCAGGGGCGTCGTCCCGGGGTCGCTACTCAACGGTGTCGTCTATCTGACTCCCGGCTGGATGGGACCGCTCGAAGCCGGCGCACTGCTCGCGTTCGCGCTCGTCGGCACCGGATGGGCCGTCCTCGAACTGCGCTGGTCGCCGTACCGACTCGAACTCCGAACACCCGCGCGCCTCCGGAAGAAGTAACTGACGATGATGGACCCACGAAAACTGACGAACACGGACA
The DNA here is from genome assembly GCF_020097815.1 of Haloprofundus salinisoli. Lineage (NCBI taxonomy): Archaea > Methanobacteriati > Methanobacteriota > Halobacteria > Halobacteriales > Haloferacaceae > Haloprofundus > Haloprofundus salinisoli. The sequence goes on along the minus strand of NZ_CP083663.1, from coordinate 2,055,831 downwards.
GTGTACGGCGACGACAGGCGTCGAGATTCGGCCGTATCGAGGCCGTCGCCAGCGAGTTCGCGTGGCTCGCACCCGCGATTATCGTCGCGTTGGCGACGTACACCGCCTACGTCGTCACGCACCCGTTCCCCGCCTTCGGTGCCGGCCTCTTTCTGTACATGGCCGAGCATATCATCCGCGAGGGGTACGCGCTGCCGGCGGTCATCCCGCACTACACGCCGGAGGGAATCCCCTTCGCCTACCCGCCGTTGGGGTTCTACATCGCCGCGGTGCTGCACGACGCGTTCGGCCTCTCGTATCTGACGATAAGCCGCTATCTGCCCGGATTCCTGACCGTCGTCTATCTCGTGCCGTTCTACCTGCTCGCGTGCGAACTGCTGCGGTCCGAACGGCAGGCCGGACTCGCCGCCATCCTCGTCGCCGTCGGGCCGCCGATTCTGCAGTGGCACATCTCCGGCGGCGGGTTCGTCCGGTCGCTCGGCGCGGTGTGGCTCTACAGCGGTCTCTACACCGGGTTGAAGCTGTTTACGACGCGGGACCGACGGTGGTTGTGGCCGTCGGTACTGCTGTTCGCGCTGACGATACTGACACATCCGGTGTACACGGCCTTCTTCGGCCTATCGTACATTTGGCTGTTCGTCTACTTCGACCGAAGCCTCACCGGACTGCTCGAAGGAGCGGCCGTCGCTCTCGGCGGTATCACGCTCACTTCACCGTGGTGGCTGACGGTGATTTCGCACCACGGCGTCAGCATCTTCGCCGGCGCGGCGGGGACCCACGGCGGTATCGGCAAGCAACTGTTCGAGCTAGTTCCGACGTTCGTCCCCGGGTCGGCGTCGTTCAACCCGCCGGCGGTGCTGTTCTCCATCCGTCCGGGACTGTTCAACCTCCAGTCGTTCGGGATGATCATCATCTCGTTGTTCTTCGTGCTGTACATCTTCTCGGGCGTCTACCTCGCCTGGCGGCGCGAGTTCTTCCTCCCCGGCTGGTTCGCGCTCTGTGTCATCTTCGTCTCGAAGCCGCGGTTCGTCTTCACCCTCGGGCCGCTGATGTCCGCCGTCGTCATCTTCGACGTGCTTCGGCTGACGTACCGTCGGCTCTCGATCTCGCCGCAGCGTCGGAAGCGGGCCGAACTGGCGACGATATTCATCGTGGCGATTCTCGGGATGAGCGTCTCGGTGTTCTACGCGGGCGGACATCTCGACTCACACGCCGGGAGTACCTCGCAACCGGCGTTCATCAACGGTTCGGACGTCGAGGCGATGGAGTGGGTCGACGCCAACACCGAACCCGACGCCACCTTCGTCGTCGTCGGCGACGCCGCCGAGTGGTTCCCGCTGTACACCGACCGGACGATTCTCGTCGGTCCGTGGGGGGTGGAGTGGCGCGGGCAGGCGCAGTACCAACACCAACTCGGCCTGTTCAATCGGTTCTCGACCTGTCGGAGCGAAGCGTGTCTCACGAAGTATCTCACCGAATCGGGCACGACGCCGGATTATCTGTACGTCCCGAAGGGCGAGTACTCGGTGCGCGGGATGGAGAACATCCAGTCCGCGGAGATGCAACAGGAGCTCATCGACTCGGGACGGTACGAACTCGCCTACGAGAACCGCGGGGTCATGGTGTTCAAGCTCGTCGAGTGACGCCACGAGGGTCTCGGTCTCGCTGTACCCCCGTCGCCGCTTGGCCCTCGTAGCCGGAGGTGGCGAGTCGACGCGGCAGGACGAAACTGTCGACCGGAAGACGTATTTCGACGGTCGCGGTCGCTCTCGTATGCCCGGAGCACTCGTCGCGCGTGGCGAACGCGTCACCGTACGAACGTTCGAGACCGAGGACGTCCCGTTTCTCCAGCGGTCGCACGCGAACCCCGAGATTCGATACCCGATGGGAACGCCGCTGAAGAGTCAGGCGGAACTCGAACCGTGGACCGACGACGAAACGGACCGCCTCGTGGTCTGTCTCGACGACGAGGACGCCCACCCCGGCGACGCCGACGCGAACCACGTCACGCCGCTCGGCGTCGTCGCCGTCGAAGACGCCGACTGGCGTCGCCCGGAACTCACCTACTGGCTGGTCCCCGAAGCCCACGGCGAGGGGTACGGAAAAGAGGCGGTGTCGCTGGCTATCGACTACGTCTTCCGCAGCTACGCCCACCCGGCGGTCGGCGCGTGCGCCTACGAGTCCAACGACGCGTCGCGTGGACTGCTGGAGTCGCTCGGCTTCGACGAGGAGGGACGGACGCGCATGGCCTACTTCGTCGACGGCGAGTACGTCGATACGATTCAGTACGGGCTGCTTCGCCGCGAGTGGGACGAGTCGCGCCGGCGACGCGACGACGGCGCGTAGTCAGTCGGTTCGCCCTTTCTCGTCGATTCGGTCGGCGCACTCGTAACCCGCGACGATGCCGCCGTTGAGGCTCCGTTCAGGGTACTGGGCGGCGCTGGCCATCCCCGCGTAGTAGATGCCCTCGCCGATGTCGTCGCTCAGGTCGTAGGGGACGACCATGTCGCGGTAGCCGCGCTCGTAGACGGGCGCGGCGCGGGGGTTGCGCGCGAGACGGAACTCGCTGACGAGGCGGCGGTGGAAGTTCGGGAACATCGTCTCCAACTCCGAGAGCCACGTCTCCTCGACCTCCTCGTCGGACATCTGCCAGAGCTCCTCCTCGTAATCTTGGATGTAGCTGGCGACGTACATGAGGTGGTCGCCGCCGTAGCGCTCCGGCGGGACGAAGTTCGTGTGTTCGATGAGCGCCCCGAACGGCGCGTCGTGGGCGACGTTGAGCCAGTACGTGTCGGTCAGTTGCTCGTCCATCGTCAGCACCGCGCAGACCGCACCCTGGAAGTCGATGTCGCAGTGGTAGCCGGTGAGCTCTTCGAGGACGTTCGGCATCGTCGCGCAGACGACGGCGTCGGTCTCGTACGTCGTCGCGGTCGCATCCGATTCCGCCGCTTCCGCGGCCGCGCTACCTACGGCCCCGCCGTCGGCGGCCACAGCGTCGTCAGCGCCGTCCTGCTCGACGGTTATCGAGTCGACGCCGTCGTCGCCCATCTCCAGTTCGGTCACGCGGGCGTTCGTGACGATGTTCTCGCGGCCGACGGCGTCGACGAGCGCGTCGATGAAGGGAGCGAACCCGCCCCGGAAGTAGCCGAGAATCTCGCCGCGCAGCAGGTCGCGCTCGCCGCGGAACTTCACGCGACCGAGCAGCCACGCCGCGCTCACGTCGTCCTTCCGACTGCCGAACTTCGCGTCGAGGAGGGGTTCGAAGAAGTTGTCGTAGACGCCCTGGGTCGTGTGCTCGACGATAAACTCCTTCAGCGGGACGTGCTCGAAATCTTCGAGGCTCTCGTAGGTGTCGAACTTCGGCTTCCCCTCGCGCACGTCTATCTCCTGGGTGAGCATGGCGAGGCGGAACTTGTCGTACACGCTCAGATGCGGGAAGGCGAGAATCTCCCAGGGGGTGTCCATCGGGTACACCGCGCCGTCGAAGTAGTAGCCGTTCTTGCCGACGAGCCACTCCAGTCGGTCGCCGACGCCGAGTTCCTCGGCGAGTTCGACGATAGTCTCCTCGGACTTCGAGAGGTGGTGGTAGAACTTCTCTATCGGGTCGCCTTTCGTCTCGTAGACGGCCGCGAGACCGCCGACCTGGTCGCTGGCCTCGAAGACGCGCACGTCGTGACCGTGCTGTTGGAGGCGATACGCGCAGGCGAGTCCGGCGATGCCGCCGCCGACGACGCTTATCATATCCACTACTGCGGCGTATCGAGGTAAGTCGCTTATGGCTGGTTCGGGTCGGTAGGCGCTGGTTACCACCCCGTGGGCGGTTCTGTGACCACCGAGCTATTTGGCGCTCTCTCACGTATCTCGCTCCATGGCAGATCAACCGGACGTCGACGTGGACGTCGAAGTGGAAGTGGAAGTCGACCGGCAGGAGCTCGAGATCGAGGTGGGCGAGACGCGCAGCGCCGAGGCCGAACTGGAAGTCGACGGCGTCTCCATCGAGGTGGAACTCGAAATCGAGGGCGTCGAATTCGAGGCCGGCGAGGAGGACGCCGAACTGAGCGAGTTCGAGGAGTCGACCGAGGACGTCGCCCCCGGGGGCGTCGACGCGGCGAGCGAAAGCGAGAGCGACATCGAGGAGGCGGAGTCGGAGGACGAGAACGACGAAGACGACGAGGAGTGAGCAAGCGCGTTTTTTAAACCTTCGAGGCTGCAATCGGAGGTATGGCACAACCGCGCGTCCCCGGAGGCGGGGGCGACGAACTCGAACTCCCCTGCGGCGAGACCAAACGCGTCAGAGACCTCGACCTGGGGCTGCGCGAGTTCGACTGCGCGTGCGGCGAGACGCACGCCGTCGTCACCGACTCCCATCCCCCCGAGCGGTTTCTCCCCGAGTTCCTCGTCGAGGTGCTGCGCGAGGCCATCGAGACGACCAGCGAGGAGATGCCGGAGTTCGGCACGCCGCACCTGATGGGTATCGTCCTCGAAGAGTTCCCCGGTCGCGTCGTCAGCGAGGACGTGAGCGAAGACCAGCAGGTGGGCTACGCGATGGTGTGGGTCACCGACTTCGACTCGCGTCGACTGCACGAGATAATCATCGAGCTCGTCGTCGAACTGATGGAGCACGCCGTCAGTCACGCCGACGACGACGCCGCGCTCTCGCAGTTCGAGACGGAGATGCTCCAGTTCGACGTCGGCGAGTTCGTCGAACAGTACCGCGCCGAGCGCGACTTTTCGTCGGACGACGTGTACGCGCAGTGAGCGTCCGGCGCGACGCGGAGTCGAGTCGAGACGCGCGTCGGGAGAGACCGAACGTCAGTAGGTGTCCGACCAGTCGCCGTACTGAAAAGTGACATCTAGTTCTTCGCATCCGGAGGCCGCGAGCGACGTGTCCCATACACACCGCTTCTGGCGCGTCTCAGGCCGCGTGAGGCGGTGGCATCGGTCCGAGCGACCAACTCGGTCAGTGGTAGCTCCGGCGATTCCGCAACTGTGCTCTGACTGACGGTCGCCCGTCGCGTCGGCGCTGCGATATTCGAAAAGTGGTTACGTATATCGCATTGTTTCGCCGGGCTTATTACGATGTGCGAACTTCCATGGAACGATGACCGACGAGGAACCCTCGACAGACCAGCAGGCGACGTCCGACGACCGGACCATCCTGCTCATCGGTAGCGGCCCCATCCAGATCGGACAGGCGGCGGAGTTCGACTACTCTGGCGCGCAAGCGTGCCGGGCGCTCCGAGAGGAGGGGGCGCGAGTCGTCCTCGTCAACTCGAACCCGGCGACCATCATGACCGACCCGGAGATGGCCGACCGCGTCTACATCGAACCCATCACGACCGAGGCCATCTCGGAGATAATCGAGAAGGAGCAACCCGACGGCGTCATCGCCGGCCTCGGCGGCCAGACGGGACTGAACGTCACCGCCGAACTCGCCGAGGAGGGCGTGTTGGAGGAACACGACGTCGAAATCATGGGCACGCCGCTGGACACCATCTACGCGACGGAGGACCGCGACCTCTTCCGTCAGCGCATGGAGAAGATCGGCCAGCCCGTCCCGCGCTCGACGACCATCTCGCTCGGCGAGGGCGAAACGGTGACGAACCTCGACGAGGCGGCGCTGCGCGACCGCATCGACGCCGCCGTCGAGGAAGTCGGCGGCCTCCCCGTCATCGCGCGCACGACCTACACCCTCGGCGGATCGGGGTCGGGCGTCGTCGACGAGATGGAGGAGCTGGTCGAGCGCGTCCGCAAGGGGCTTCGCCTCTCGCGCAACAGCGAGGTGCTCGTCACCGAGTCCATCGCCGGCTGGGTCGAACTCGAATACGAGGTGATGCGCGACGCCGACGACTCCTGCATCATCATCTGCAACATGGAGAACCTCGACCCGATGGGAATCCACACCGGCGAGTCGGTCGTCGTGACGCCCTCGCAGGTGATTCCCGACGACGGCCACCAGGAGATGCGCGACGCCGCGCTCGAAGTTATCCGTGAGCTGGGCATCCAGGGCGGCTGTAACATCCAGTTCGCCTGGCGCGACGACGGTACCCCCGGCGGCGAGTACCGCGTCGTCGAGGTGAACCCGCGCGTCTCGCGCTCCTCGGCGCTGGCGTCGAAGGCGACGGGCTACCCCATCGCCCGCGTGACGGCGAAAGTCGCCCTCGGTAAGCGCCTCCACGAGATCGAAAACGAGATCACCGGCGAGACGACCGCCGCCTTCGAGCCGGCCATCGACTACATTGTGACGAAGGTGCCGCGCTGGCCCAAGGACAAGTTCGAGGACGTCGACTTCACGCTCGGAACGGCGATGAAGTCGACCGGCGAGGCGATGGCCATCGGCCGGACGTTCGAGGAGTCGCTGCTGAAGGCGCTCCGCTCCTCGGAGTACGAACCCGCCGTCGACTGGGCCGACGTGACAGACGAGCAATTAGAGGCAGAGTACCTCGAGAAGCCGACGCCGGACCGCCCGTACGCGATGTTCGAGGCGTTCGAGCGCGGTTACACCGTCGCCGACGTGGCGGAACTGACGGGTATCGAGTCGTGGTACGTCGAACGGTACGGCCGCGTCGTCGAATCGACCGTCGCCGCCGCGGAGGGTGACTTCTCCGCGGCCGCGTCGGCGGGGCTCACGAACGCCACCGTCGCCGCGACGGCGGGCGTCGGCGTCGAGGAAGTCGAGATGAGCGTCCCGGACCGCTCGTTCAAGCAGGTCGACACCTGCGCCGGCGAGTTCGAGGCGTCGACACCGTACTACTACTCGGCGAGGCAACCCGAGTTCCTCAACGGCGATCCGCTCGACGAGGTCCGCGTCGACCGCGACGCGACCAGCGTCGTCGTCGTCGGCGGCGGCCCCATCCGTATCGGCCAGGGCGTCGAGTTCGACTACTGCGCGGTGCACGCGGTCCGCGCGCTCCGCGAGATGGGTAGCGAGGCGCTACGCGCCTCGGGCGATTCGAGCGGGCAAGGCCCGCGAGAACACATCGACGCCCACGTCGTCAACAACAATCCCGAGACGGTCTCCACCGATTACGACACCTCCGACGGCCTGTTCTTCGAGCCGATAACCGCCGAGGAGGTCGCCGACGTCATCGAGGCGACCGGCGCCGACGGCGTGATGGTGCAGTTCGGCGGGCAGACCTCGGTGAACGTCGGCGAACCGCTGGAGAGAGAGCTCCAGCGCAGAGGTCTCGACTGCGAGATTCTCGGCACCACCGTCGAGGCGATGGACCTCGCGGAGGACCGCGACCGGTTCAACGCGCTGATGGAGGAGATGGGCATCGCCCAACCGCGCGGTGGGACGGCGACGACGAAGACCGAGGCGCTGGAACTCGCCAACGACATCGGCTACCCCGTGCTCGTCCGCCCGAGCTACGTCCTCGGCGGCCGCGCGATGCGCGTCGTCGACGACGACGACGAGCTGGAGACCTATATCCAAGAAGCCGTCCGCGTCAGTCCCGACAAACCCATCCTCGTCGACGAGTTCCTCGACGGCGCGGTGGAGCTCGACGTCGACGCCGTCGCCGACGGCGAGGACGTGATAATCGGCGGCGTGATGGAACACGTCGAGTCCGCGGGCGTCCACTCCGGCGACTCCGCCTGCGTCATCCCGCCGCAGTCGCTCGACGCCGAGACGATGGGTCGCGTGCGCGAGGTCACCGAAGACATCGCCCGCGCGTTGGAGACGGTGGGTCTGTTGAACGTCCAGTTGGCCGTGAAAGACGGCGAGGTGTACGTTCTCGAAGCGAACCCGCGCTCCTCGCGGACGGTGCCGTTCGTCTCGAAGGCCGCCGGCGTCCCCATCGCCAAACTCGCGGCGAAGGTGATGGCGGGCGCGTCGCTCGCCGACCTCGACACCGAAGAGCGGATTCCCGAGCACCCGAGCGTCAAGGAGGTCGTCCTGCCGTTCGACCGCCTGCCGGGGAGCGACCCGCGCCTCGGCCCGGAGATGAAGTCGACCGGCGAGGTGATGGGGACCGCGCGCTCGTTCGGCAAGGCGTACGAGAAGGCGCAGTCGGCCGCCGGGTCGCCGATTCCCGAAGGCGGGACGGCGGTCGTCTCGTTCCTTGGCGACTCGTTCCCCGCGCCGGAGAGCGAGGAAGCCGACGCCCTCCGCGAGGAACTCGCCGCCGCCTACGACCTCGGCGAGTTCGGCGACGTGACCGCGGCGATCCGTAAAGGCGACGTGGACCTCGTCGTCTCCGACGACCGCGACCTGCTCGAAACATGCGTCTCCGAGGAGGTGCCGTACTTCTCGACGGCGGCGAGCACGGAGGCGGCGCTGGCGGCGCTGGACGTCCGCGACGAACCGCTCGACGTGATGGCCGTCTCGGACCGCCCGCGTCGGACGGCCGAGTGGGGCCGTAACTGAGCGGTCCGACGACCGTCTCGGCGTTCTCTTGCCTCTGCAGCCTTCGCCGAGCGGACTGTCCGTCGCTCGTGTAAAAGCCGTTATGCGACCCGAACGCGTAGGTTAACTCACAGGGGCGACCGTTGCACGGGGATTGGTGACCTGGTCACCTGCAAATCGCGTGCCCGCAGCGGTCGTTCCTGACTTTTCGTCCGAGAGCTGAGCGACGAGAGAGCGGCGGCAATCGCCTGCTCAGTCGAGTTTGTTGAGCGCCTCGAAGAAGTCCGAGGAGGGTCCGGCGATGCGCAGCGGCGTCTCCGCCCGGCGAATCTCGACCTCCGTCGGCGGTTCGACGGGGTAAGAGTGCTTGCCGTCGCTGACGACGACGGCGTCGTCGGTGGTGCCGTCGTCGTTTCCGAGTCGTCCGCCGGACGCACCCCACCCGCCGACGGCGTTCACCGTCACGGTCACCGTGGCGTCGGGGGCGACGAGAAGCGGCGGCATCCCCTCGTCGGGGCACATCTCGTTGACGACGAGGCCGCCGACGCTCGGGTGGACGAGCGGCCCGCGCTCGCTCAGGTTGTACGCCGTGCTCCCCGTCGGCGTCGACACGAGGAGCCCGTCGGCGTGGCCGCTGGTGTACAGCGAGCCGTCGAGTCTCACTTCGAGGTCGACGCCGCCGCCGCGGCCTCGACGACCGCCCTGGACGACGATCTCGTTCGTCGCGGGGTCGCTTCGCCATCCGTCGCCGACGGCGACGAGCCGGGGGACGACGCGGACGCGCTGGTCGCCGTCGCGGACGGCGGCGACTTCCGCGAGCACCGCTTCGACGGCGTCGTCGGGGCCGACGGCGTTCAGAAAGCCGACCTCACCGAGGTTGACGCCGAGAATCGGCGTGCCGTCGGCACCGCTGGCCGCGAAGAGAAACGTCCCGTCGCCGCCGATACTGACGATGAGGTCGCAGTCGCCGAGCGTCTCGACCGGTCGACCGTCGAGACCGAGCGACCGGCCCGTCGCTTCGTCGAGCGTCACGGAGGCGTCTACGGCCGAGAGCTGCTCTCGAAGTTCTTCGGCGAGCGCGGTCGCTCTGGTGTTTCCCTTCTGAGCGACGATGCCGACGTTCATGACACGGCTTCGCCCGCGGCCGTCAAAAGCGCACCGTACGGGCAACATTGATAGCGGCGGCATCCGAGAGACGGACGATGAGCAGTCGACCGCCAGGGGGGAGTCGCCGCATCGGACACGATGGTGACGAACGCGCGACGGAGAGACGATGAGCGACGACGACTGGTTCGAACGGGCGCTCCGAGACGAGGAGGGCGGAGGCGATGGAGACGACGGAGGCGACGCACGCAGCGAAGGCGACGAGAGCGCCGACGCGAAAGACGGCGAGAGCGCCGGGAGAACACCCGACTCGACCGACCGCGCCGCGAACGAGGGGAACACCGGTCGGCCGACGGCATCCGAGACGTCCGCCGGTGGTGACTTCGGGTTCGGAGGCGTCGGAGACGACGAGTTCGAGGCCGGAGGCGGCGGCGGTGGAAACGGCGAGTTCGGCTTCGGAAGCGGTCCCGGCGGCGGCGGAGACGACGACTTCGGCTTCGGAGAGTTCGGCGACGCCGGGGCGGGCGGCGAGGAGTTCGGGTTCGGCGGCGGAGGCGACGACTTCGGCGGCGACGCGGAGTTCGACTCCAGTATCGAGCGCGTCAGAATCGGTATCGACGGCCTCGACGAGATGATTCTCGGCGGCGTCCCAAAACGGTCGCTCATGGTGGCCATCGGCAGCGCCGGCACCGGAAAGACGACGTTCGGCCTCCAGTTCCTCGACGAGGCGCTGCGGAACGACGGTCGGGCCGTGTTCATCACCCTCGAACAGAGCCGCGAGGCGGTGCTGGCGACCGCCGAGGAGAAAGGGTGGCCGTTCCGGCAGTACGTCGAGGAGGACCGCCTGGCCGTCGTCGAACTCGACCCCATCGAGATGGCCAACAGTCTGGCGAGCATCCGCAACGACCTCCCCGAACTCGTCGAGGAGTTCGGTGCCGACAGACTCGTCCTCGACTCGGTGTCGCTCCTGGAGATGATGTACGACCACCCCTCGAAACGCCGCAGCGAGGTGTTCGAGTTCGCCCGCTCGCTCAAGGAGGTCGGCGTGACGACGATGCTCACCTCCGAGGCGAAGGAGGACAGCCCCTACACCTCCAAACACGGTATCGTGGAGTATCTCACCGACGCGGTGTTCGTCCTCCAGTACGTCCGTCCGTCGAACTTCCGCGAGACGCGGCTCGCCATCGAGATTCAGAAGATACGCGACGCCAACCACTCTCGAGAGACGAAGCCGTACGAAATCACCCAAAACGGCATCAGTGTCTACCGGCAGGCGAACATCTTCTGAGCGAACGGTTTCCTGTGGTGAATTTCCGCTTTAACTGACAGTCGGCCGACTTTTATCTCCTTTTGCGTTGTACAGAGAAACACGTATGGCCGACAAAACAGAGAGTAAACAGGAGCAGACCAGATCGCAGTTCGCGAGCTATCTGCGAAGTCTGGCCGACCAGTTGGAGTCGGGCGACGAAGTCCGACTGACCGTCGGAAACAAAGATGTGACCGTACACCCGCCGGAGTCGTTCGACACCGAAGTGTCGGTGGTCGAGCGGTCCGCGGCACTTCGAGGGAACAAAGAGACGATCGAGCTCACCGCCGAGTGGAAGGTGAAGTGAGATGGCGCTCGTCGACAGCATCCTCATCGTGCTCGTCAACCTGCTCGTCGGGGGACTGGGTCTCTACCTCGGGGTGAGACTGCTCATCGACAAGCAGGCGAGTTTCGCTTACGCCGTCGTGACGGCGGCCATCGGCGCGCTCGTCTGGGGACTCGTCAGTTTCTTCTTCGGCTGGCTCCCGATACTCGGGCCGGTGTTGACGCTTCTGGCCTGGATCGGCGTCATCAATTGGCGTTACCCCGGCGGATGGGGTAGCGCCACCGCCATCGGTGTCGTCGCGTGGGTGGCCGCCGTCGTGGTACTGTACGTCCTCGGTATCTTCGGACTCGTCGAACTCACCGCACTGGGCATCCCCGGTGCCTAAGCGAGACGAGCGACGAACCGTCGGCCCCGTTTTCGCAGACCTCCGATCTCGTGTCGAAATCCGCAGGATTCGGACGCTGCCGTGAGCCACGACTCCCTATAGCTCGCAGTTAGCGTCTCCGTCGGCTCGCCTGCGGCAAACATCCAGATGACAGCCGCGTCGACGCCACCCACTCCAGCGCCAGGAGCGCGGCGTATCGACGCCTCGTCTACGGCGCGAACGGCTCGTAGTGGACTATCTCGTCCACCGAGCGTCGCCAACGTCACGGGTTCGTACTCGTCGCCGATGCCGAACGCCTCGACGAACGCGTCGGCGTCGAACCGAGTCGGTCACCTGACGACGGTCACGGGCACCGGCGACTCGCGGACGACGGCCTCGGTGACGCTCCCGAGGAGGATTCGCGAGACGCCGCTTCGGCCGTGACTGCCCATCACCACGTGGTCGAACTCCCCGTCCTCGACGGCGTCGAGAATCGTTCTGGTCGGACGTCCGACCCCCGTCCGCGTCCGTACCGAGTGGTCAACGATCGACGACGCGTCGGCGAGAAGCAACGCCGAGCGCTCCTTCTCGCTCTCGAACCACTCCTCCGCGCCACTGGGTATCCCGGTGCTCGGGTTGCCGCCCCCCTCTGCGGGGTTGATGACGTGCAGTATCGTCACCTCCGCGTCGGGCCACTCGTCGGCGACGAACGAGAGCGCCGCCGTCGACTGCGGTGACCCGTCGACCGGAATCAAGATATGTTTTGGCATGGCACGATATACGGCCTGCAGCGGGTAAAATGCGTTTCGGCGGTGCGGGCGACTAGCCGGGCGACTACCGCCCGTGCCGCGTCAGGCAGTTCGACAGGCCGATGAGTTCGACGGGTTCGGAGTTGTCCGGCGAGTAGACGACCATCTGGCCCTTCTCCATGTACGGCACCTTGCTCTCGAGGTTCGGCGGGATGTTCACCGACTTGATGGCGTCCTCGTCGCCGAGATTCAACACGAGTTTCGTGTTTATCTGCTTGAACACCGACTCGGCGATGTCCTGGGGGTCCTGCGTGATGAGGAACAGCCCGAGACGCTCCTTTCGGCCCTGTTTGGCCGCCTCAGTGAACTTCCCGATGACGTTTCGGGCCTGGACGCTGTCGGCGTCGGCGAGGAAGTTGTGCGCCTCGTCCATGCCGAGAATCACGGGCGTCTCGTCGATGCGGTCGTACTCGGGGTCGTTCGAGAGCTTCTCGTCGATGAGCAGACTCGACACCGCGAGGACGACCATCTCCGCCGCGCGGCTGTTGGAGACGTGGTACGTCGGCACCACCGTGAGTCCGCCGGGTCGGACGAGCTGGTGAACCAACTCGGTGATGGGCCGGGCGTCGCCGTCGAACACGTCGTTGGCCGCCTTGGTCCGCGTCTTCCGCTTGACCGCGTCGAACGTCGCTTCGTGGACGTGGCCCGACTCGTTCAGTTCCTCGCGCAGCGCCGGGTCGTCGAGAAACGACTGGAAGCCGCGGTACGTCCCGGACGGGTTCTGCCGGAAGTACCGGTCCAGAAGGAGCGTGAGCGCGTTGTACTGGTTGTCATTGAGCGCCGCGCCCGCGACGAGCCACGGCCAGCGCCGCACCATCGAGAACGGGACGGTGAAGCGGACGCGTTCGGCGCGGTGGCCCTCGCCGGGGTAAGAGGCGTCGCCGACCTGCGGAACGAACGCGAGAGTGTCGTTGTGGCCGCCGTAGGCGACGCCCTCGCGTTCGAGGCGGCGGGCGAACTCCGAGTCGAGTTCGCCGTTGTCGTCGTGCATCTGCGCGTACTCGTCCTGCGGGTCGAACTGGACCACCGCCGGGCGCGCCGTCCGGCCGTCACCCATCTCGTAGGTGCGCTCTTCGGCGAGATACTGCCGAAGCACGTTCTTCGAGGCGTGGGTCTTGCCGGACCCGGTTCCCCCGGCGACGAGCGTGTGCCGGAAGACGAGCGGGTCGCCCTCGCTGTAGTCGTCTTTCACCCGGTAGTCGATGGTCGGCGGGTCCGCCGCGGTACGGACCTTCTCGCCGCCGACCGAGAGATGGCCGAGGAAGACGCCGTCACCCGGAATCTTCAGTCCCGTCTTTATCTCGTCGGCGTCGGTCGCCTCCGTCACCGTCGCGCCCGGTTTGGGCACGCGGTCGGTCATCCGGCGCTTCAGTTCGCCCCCGTCGTCGTACAGCACCGCGACGGGGTCCAGCGCCGCGACGAACTTGTAGTCGCGCTCGGGGAACTCGGTCCGCCGCATCGCGCGGCGGGCGTGGATCTCGGTCGCGTCGTCGGCCTGGAACTCCTGGGCGTACTCCAGTCCCGTGATACGGCAAAAGAGCGTCTCTGCGTCCGGATAGGGGACGAGCAGGTACTTGCCGAGGCGGACGGAGTCACGGTTGCCGGTCGTGACGAACGCGCGGAGGGCGGTGTCGCGCTCGTCTTCGGCGACGCAGAGCCCCTGTGACACCGAGAGCGCGCCGATACCGCGGTCGGCGGTCGTCGGTTCGACGTCGAGGCGGTCGAAGGACTGTTCGGCGGCGTCGAGTTCGGGAGACCCGCGGCCGCCGGTGCCGTCGACGCCGGTGGTGTCGGCGTCGGAGACGTCCGCACCGGCGTCGGTCCGCGACTCGGTGGTCGAGTCACCGCTGTCGTCGTCGGGGTCGAAGTCAGTGAAGTCACCGAGGTTAGACATATCTCGGCACACGACGGCCCCCTTGATGGACCTTTCCCTCCGGCGGACGACGGAGGCGTCCGTCGGACTACCGCTTTTTACGCTCGCCTGCGTACGTCGAGTATGCTTCTGGTTCGCGGCTGCGGCGGCGGGACGGCGCTCACTGGGACGGTTTTCGAGCGTGGTGAGGTTGCGCCGTCGTTCAAAGGCGCGCCCGACGAGGACGCGCCGTACGTCTGGGTCTGCGACGAGTTCTACGAGGTCGAAAGCGGCGGGTCGCCCACCCAAATCAACGGCGAGACGATTCGCGTCGCCTTCGAGTCGCCGATGCCCCGCGGATTCGACACGCGAAACCAGGCGTTGGCAGCGGCGAAAGAACACATCCGGACGCAGTTCGCGCGCGTCGGCGTCACCGAAGGCGACGTCGAGATAGCAGTCGAGAAAACCGAGCCCGGCCCTCGGTGAACGCCTCCGGGTTCAGAACAGCTCTCCCCAGCGGATACCGTTGTAAGTGCGGACGTACTCGGTGCCGACGTCTTCGGCCAACTTCCGTCGGAGCGACGCCTTCTCGTGGGCGCTGATGCGGGCGAGTTCGTCGGCTTTCGTGACCGCGGGCGGCGGTCCGCGGGCCCCGGCGACGTCGTGGAGGATCTGTCGCGTGAGTCTCGCGCGGCGGTCGGCGTCTCGGGTGAACGCGTACGGTGCTTCGACTTTGTAGAGCACGCCGTGTCGCGGGTCGTAGAGGACGAAGAACGTCACCTCGTACAGTTCCGGGTCGAGTCGCCGTTCGACGCCGAGGGCGTCGCCGTCGGCGGCGAGGGTTCGGTCGGACCCGCCGCGGGAGACGAACCACGAGGTGAACGTGAGGTCGTCGGTTCGGCGCGCCGTCTCCCCGGCGGCGTCCGGCGGGGTTCGACGCTCTAAGAGCCGAGAGAACAGCGCCGTATCGTCGGCCCACGGCGCGTCGACGCCTTTCGTCTGGAGCGTCCGGGTGACGAGCTTCGAAATCGGGTTCTTGACGAAGCCGACCAGCGGCACGTCGCGTTCGACGAATCGCTCGACGAGACGGACGTAGTTCTCGACGATATGCCGTGGTTTCGCCTCCTCGGCGAGTTCGCGGAGTTCGGCGTCGCGGTCCCGCCAGTTGAACAGTTCTTTCGGGTAGATGGGACCGTCGAGAATCAGGAGGTCGGAGACGTCGTCGGCGTGTCGGAGTGCGTGCTCGCTCTCGGCGAGGTACAGCGACAGCGCGTGGACGACGCCCTCGGCGTAGCGGTTCACGTTGGGCGCTTGGAGCACGCGGAGGCGGCTGTACGCCTCGTCGTGGGTCTGCCACTCGGTGCCGAGTTTCGCGTAGCGGTCGTTTGTGTGCGTCGTGAGGACGATGCTGCGCGAGCGATGCAGATCGAGGTCCGAGGGGACGCTCGCCATCGCGGCGTGCGCCATGTCGAGAACCAGTCCGTTCTCGAACGTGGTCGGGTTGATTGTCCCCGAATCGAGACCGTGGACCGTCTCGAACGGCCGCTCCGCGAGGGCTACGTCGTCGACGGCGGCGGCGCGGAGCGACTGCTCGCCGAGCGGTTCGACGACCGCTCGGCCGTCGTATCGAAGCGGGTCCAACCACTCCTCCCACACCGTCCGCGCGAGGTCCGTGTGGTCACCGTCGTCGACGTTCTCGGCGAGCACGCGGGCCAGCGCCGCGATGCCGTCGACGTGGACGGGGTCGAGGGTCATACCCCGAGTGGGTGTCTCATCCGATAAAAAGCCACGCGGTCGGTGGACGCCGCGGACGTCGGCAGAGAAAAGCGTCGTCGGATACCGCGTCTCGTCTTCGGAGGGTCCTCAGTCGGCGTTCTGCGGGGCCGAACGCGGCGATGGTGACTCTGCGCCGACGCCGAACTGGTCGCTGAACCGATGGGGCGAACGCATCAGCGCGATGAGGCTCCACATGACGCCGGTCAAGAGCGACCCGACCGCAGAGAGCGTCATGCCGAGCGTGAAGAACGTGGTTCCGTAGACGATACCGATAGTGGCGGAGGGGAGTGTCGTCCCGAGCGGGACGTTCGCCATCGAGTCGCGCAGCGTCGGCACGAGGACGAGAAGCGAGAACACGCTTCCGGCGAGGAAGATGAGGTCCTGCCACATCATCGTACGAACACCTTAACGATCGAGTTTTTGGAGGGGGTGGTGATCATCGAATAGAGAGAAACGACGCCCCCTGAAAAGACTTACTCATTATAGAGTAAATACAATCATGACGGATAAATCGGTCGTTAACCCACGTGTCGGTTCGTTTAACGAGTCCCAAGCACCGCCTCGAACACCGGAAGAGTCCACTTCACCTGCGCGCCGTCTTCGACGAACACGAGCGTTCGGGGCGGCCGGACTGCCTTCGGCCGGACGCGGAGATTCGCGTCTTCGGCAGCGTCGACCGCGGCCGCCGGGCCGACGATAAACTCCACGCGCGCGCGATCCGACTGGACGTACACCTCGGCGAGACGGGTTCGGTTCTCGGTGGCGTCACCATGGTCGCCATGGTCGCTATCCGCGGGGGCGTCCGACTCAGTGGCGTCGACAGTGTCGACGGCATAGGCGAACGCGCCGTCGGCCGTCGCTTCGACGTCCGGGTCGGCGTCCACGACGCGAAGCCGCTCAGAGGAGCCGCCGCCTTCGAGTTCGGAAGCAAGTAGCTGTGCGATACGCTTTCCATCGGCGAGTCGGTCGTCGGCCATACCGACTGAAGAAGCGTCGCGGGTTACTCGGTTTCGGTCAGGTCGGCTCGGACGGCGTCGGCGACATCGGCGACGTCGACACCCTCGTTGTGAGCGGTGAGTACCGCCGCGGTCTCCAACGTCACGCCGAGACGGTGCTGGCGCTCGTTGGCCGTCGCCACCGCGTGTTGTTTGTCGACGCCGGCGGCGACCAGCGCGTCGAGGACGCGCTCGAACGTCGACTGTTCTTGGAGGATGGACTCGTCGGGAACGAACTCGCGCGGGATCTCGACGTCGTCGGGGTCGAACGTGGGGACGAGGTCGTCGCTCTCGTCGTCGCGGTCGAGTAGGCCGCGGCCGACCGCCACGTCGACGAGCCGTTTCGCCTGGTCCGGCGAAAACCACCCGCGGTCCAGCGACAGCACGACGACGAACTCCCCCTCGCCGAGGCGTTCGCTCCCGCGCTGGCGAAACGGGACAGCCGTTGCGGTCCGCAGACTCATAGACGAGACCACGGGTTGGGCGGTCAGTAAAGCTTGCTACTCGCGGCGAGTTCGGCGTCGAGAGCCGGCCACGTGCGACCCTTCGACGCGCGTCGACGCGGACCGGCGATACAAGTTCGAGCGATTCAAGTAGTTGCTGGCAGTTCTTCGGGGTATGAAAGACCAAGGACGCTCCCAGCGAAAGCGAACCGGCGGTCGCCTCCGACCGTCCAGCAACAAGAAGCGCTACCAACTCGGCCGCGAACCGGCGGAGACCACCGTCGGCGAACCTCGATTCCAGATCATCGACTCCCGCGGCAGTAACACCAAAACCCGTGCGCTGGCGACGAACGTCGCGCAGGTCGCACAGGGCGGAGAGGTCAGCGAGGCCGACATCGAGACCGTCGTCGACAACCCCTCGAACGTCAACTACGCCCGCCGGAACATCATCACGAAGGGCGCGGTCATCGAAACCTCCGCCGGCCGCGCCCGCGTGACCTCCCGTCCGGGCCAGACCGGACAGGTCAACGCCGTCCTCGTTGACGAGTAACGAGCTTTCTACTCCACCTTTTACGCTGCGCGGACGGCTTCGCCGTCCGCTCGGTAAAAGCTGGACCAAAAGCACAGCGTCACCCCCTCAGGCGCTCCGCGCCTTCGAGGCTTCCTCGGCCCACTCGCTCGGGCTACGCCCTCGCTCGTGGTAGAGCTGCTTGTCTGCGGCTTCCGAAATTTGTTGTCTCCAAGTCACAGTTCCGCGAGCGAACGGAGTGAGCGAGCGGGCCGACGATTGAGTGGAGGCGCGAAGCGCCGAAACGAATGAGGAGTGCTTTAGGCCGAGCTTTTGCCGAGGAGCGGCGAAGCCGTCCGCGCAGCGTAAAAGGTGGCGTTACGGTGTGGGCGCGGCCTTCTGCAGCGCCGTCTCGGCGATGTTGCCGCCGTAGTCGGCGCTCCGGGACAGCGAGTCGACGATGAGGCCGAGCATCTGCGCGCGGACGGGGTCGAGGTCGCGGAGTAGTTCGTCGATGGTGCGCGCGTGTGCGTCGATATCCTGGACGGACTCGCGGGCCTCGTTAGCGATTTCGGTCGCCTCGACGCTGTCGTCGGAGAACAGCGCGTCCATACCCGCGTCGACGACGGTAGTCGCGTCCTCGTGCAGTTCCCAGAGCGCGTCGAGGACATCCTCCTGAACCGGTTGTTCGATATTGAGCGTGAGATGTGCAATCTTCGTCGCGTGGTCCGCGACGCGTTCGAGCTGTCGGGCCGAGGAGTGGTAATCGAAGCAGACCTCGCGCGGGAGGCCAAGTTCCTCGGCGGCTTTCGGCGTGCGGAGCGTCGCGCGGAAGATGCGCGAGACGACCATGTAGAGGCGGTCGACGTCGTCGTCGCGCTGGATGACGTCCTGGGCCATGTCCATGTCGAGTTCGGCGAGGGCACTCACCGCGTCTTCGAGCATCGACAGCGCGATGAGTCGCATCCGAGTGACGGCGTTGTGAATCGAAAGCTCAGAGGAGTCCAACAGGTCGCGGATGACGATTCGGTCGCGGGTCTCCTCTAACACTTCGAGACCGACGAGTCCCTGCGTCGCCTGCCGGACCGTCCGACGCTGGTCGTTCGTGATACGACCGCTTTCGAGGGCGATAACGTCGAATCCGCTGACGTACATCGTCATCACCGCGCGTACGAGTTCCTGGCCTTCGAGCTGCGAGATGTCGAGCGTGCCCTCGGTTCGCTCCTCCTCGCTGCGAGGCGTCAAGAACAGCGAGTCGCCTTCGGGGTAGAACTCGACTTCGCTTCCGGCGCTGACGCCGTTTTCGGTCGCCCACTCCTTCGGAATCGATACTGTGTACGTCGACCCGCCCGTCACCTGCACCTTTCGCGTTTCGACCATGTGGGGAGATGGGTGTATCCACATGATAAATCTGTCCTTCAACTATATACTGAACTGCTAAGATATGGTGTGATAGCTATCCCGAAGGAACGGAAGCCGCCAAAGACTTTTTCGCGACGCCTCCTGATTACTCATTACGCAGTGATAGGCGAAATATACGTCCGACGAAACCCGATAAAAGGCCTCTCTGGACGAGTTATCGCCCCAATTCGAATATAGAGTAAGTTTAATGACATTTTTTCAGCACTGGATTCTATCGGTACTATTTCTCATACCTATTTCTATATAGCTGTCATAGCAGGCTACTTATGTCTCAGTCGGTCATGAATGGTTGATGACGCAGCAGACGTCGAAGGGGACGGACGGCGTATCACGGCGCAAATTCATTATCGGTGCAGGCGCGGCCGGTGTCGCCGGTCTCGCGGGCTGTACTGGCAATCCCGGTTCGGATGACAACTCCGGTGGAAACGGTGGTGGCTCCAACAACGGCGGGTCCGGTAACGGGTCCGACAACGGTGGCTCCAACGGCTCCGGGAATCTCTCGGGCGAAGTCATCATCAAGGGAAGCAGTACCGTCTACCCCGTCTCCGAGGCGATGGCCGAGGAGTTCATGAAGGAACACGACGTGAACGTCTCTGTCGACTCGACCGGCAGCGGTGGCGGGTTCCAGAACCACTTCTGCCCCGGCAACGCCGACATCAACGGCGCATCGCGTCCGATTAAGGACAGCGAGGTGCAGCTCTGCAACGACAACGGCGTCGAACCCATCGAGTTCCAGGTCGCGAGCGACGCGCTCACCGTCGCAGTCAACAACAACGCCGACTGGGTCGACTGCCTGAGCTTCGAGCAGCTCTCGCAGATTTGGCGTCCCGACGGCGCGCAGAAGTGGAGTGACATCAACTCCGACTGGCCCGACGAGGAGTTCGAGCTCTACGGCCCGGCCTCGTCTTCGGGGACGTTCGACTGGTTCATCGACAACGTCATCCAAGACGCCGACGCGATGCGGGATGACTACGAACCCACCGAGGACGACAACCGCATCATCCAGGGTATCCAGGGCTCCGAGTATGCGATGGGCTTCTTCGGATTCGCCTACTACGAGGAGAACAAGAACAACGTCAAAGCGGTACAGATCAAGGAGAACGCGGACGGCCAGTGCACAGAACCCAGCCTCGAGAACGCCAAGAGCGGCGACTACCCGATGGCGCGGCCGCTGTTCATCTACGCGTCGCAGTCCTCGCTCGAGGAGAAAGAGCAGGTCTACGCGTTTACGGAGTACTACCTCGAACAGGCCGAGACGGACCTCGTCAGCCAGATCGGCTACGTCCCCAGCAGCCAACAACTGCGCGACGAGAACCTGAGCAAGCTCGAACAGTACAGCGGCAACTGAGCCGATACATCGACGCTCCCTAATTTCAGGAGGGAGACACGTTCACACGGATAAACAACACGAATCATGCCGCTTTTGAGGACGCACAACACAGTCACCACAAGATGAGCCAGGAAACCAACACTCCCGACTTCGTCGGACAGTCGGGCATCCGCTCCGCGCGGGAGCAAAGCATCAAGTGGCTGTTGTTCGGTTGTGCGGCGCTTTCGGTCGCGGTCACGGCCGCTATCGTCGCGACGCTCCTGTTCGACGCGATCGATTTCTTCCTCGAAGTATCGCCGGTGGGATTCTTCCTTGGGACCGAGTGGAGTCCGACCATCAAAGAGGAGTTCGGCGTTCTTCCGCTGGTCGCCGGGACGCTGTTCGTCACCGCCCTGTCCGCGCTGATCGCGATTCCCGTCGGCGTCGCCTCCGCGACGTACCTGAGCGAGTACGCGAGCCCCCAAACGCGATCGATAATCAAGCCCGCACTCGAAATCCTGGCTGGCATTCCGACCGTCGTCTACGGGTACTTCGCACTCGTCTACCTCACTCCCGCGCTCGAGTGGCTCGGACTCCCGCTGAGCACGTTCAACGCCCTCAGCGCGTCCATCATGATCGGAATCATGATTATCCCGATGGTTTCGAGTCTGAGCGAGGACGCGATGAGCGCCGTCCCCGACTCGCTCCGACAGGCCGGGTACGGCATCGGGGCGACGAAACTGGAGGTTTCGACCGGCATCGTCATTCCAGCGGCGGCGTCCGGCATCTTCTCCTCGTTCATTCTCGCGCTCTCGCGGGCCATCGGGGAGACGATGATCGTCGTCGTCGCCGCCGGGATGCGACCCCGGCTCGTCCCGAGTCCGTTCGAGTCGCTCGAAGTGATGACCGCCGCGATGGTCCAACTCGTGACGACGGACATCGCGGGGGGTTCGACCGCCTACAGGGCGATGTTCGCCATCGGCATCACGCTGTTCACTATCACGTTCGCAATGAATCTCGCCAGTTCGTTCGTCGCGTCTCGGTACCGGGAGGAGTACCAATGAATCGTCGTCGGAACGACGGCACGTCCGCGGGGGTGAACTGTTGATGGCGACCGAACAGGAGGGAGCGACCGGCGGTTGGTTCGGCGAAACCGGACAGATTAGCCGCCTGCCCGGAAAGGCGTTCGCAGCGGTCTGTCTATCGGCGACGCTGTTCGGCATCGTGATGGTCGCCGGACTACTCGTCTACGTGACGAAGGACGCTATCCGGCCGCTCACCGCGAACCCGGGATGGTTCCTCGTCTTCTTCCTCACGCTCGTCGCGCCCTCGGTCGCGGCGCTCGGCTACTACAGGCGACGAGGCGACGGCGAGGCGACGGTCGCGCTAACCGCCCTCGGCATTCCGTTCTTCGGACTGCTGCTCGGCAGCGGCGTGCTGCTGCTGTTTATCGACGTGCTCAGCGTCGTCGAATGGTTCGCGTTCGTCGTCGCCGCCGTCGTCGCCGGAGGCGTCATCGCCGGTCACCGACGGCTCCGAGCGGGCGCGTCGTTCGCCGAGGAGTTCGTCGTCGCGGCGGCCTCCCTCGTCGCGCTCGCACCGCTTACGTTCGAGTTCGTCTCAACCTTTCCCACAATCCCGGAAGCATGGCTCATCTACCTGTTCACGTTCGGACTGGGCGGGGCGGTCGTCGGCGGTCTGGTCGTCGCCCGACGTCGAAACGACCGGCGAACGGGAGCCATCACAGCCGGTGCGTTGTTCGCGGTCGCGACTGCAGGCGTGTTCATCGATCCCTCGACCGGAATAACGCCGCAGATCTGGGTCATCCTCTTCACGTTCGCCGGGATGCCGACGGTGCTGTACGTCGAATCCGTCGTCCGTAGCCGTCAGCGACGACCGCTCGGACTGCTGTTCCCGTTCATCGTCGTCGCCGGGATGCTCCTCGGTGCCGCGCTGGTCGACCTGCTCGGATTCGCCGGCCCGGAGGCGTGGCTCGACTTCCAGTTCCTTACTAGCGCCAACTCGCGGTTCCCCGAGGAGGCCGGCATCTACCCGGCGCTCATCGGATCGGTGATGATGATGGTCGTCGTCGCCGTCTCGTCGTTCCCCATCGGCGTCGGCGCGGCGCTCTACCTCGAAGAGTACGCACCCAACGACGGTCCGCTCGGGGTCCTCGTCCGGTTCATCGAGATAAATATCTCGAATCTCGCGGGCGTCCCCTCGGTCGTCTACGGGCTACTGGGGCTGGCGCTGTTCGTCAACTGGCTCAACTTCGGCAGCGGTATCGTCGTCGTCGGCGGGATGACCATCGGACTGCTCATCCTGCCCATCATTATCATCTCGGCGCAGGAGGCGATTCGGGCGGTCCCGAGTTCGCTCCGCCAGGCGTCCTATGGAATGGGCGCAACACGCTGGCAGACGATTCGGCGCGTCGTCCTCCCGGAGGCGCTGCCGGGCATCCTCACCGGGAGCATCCTCGCGTTCGGCCGCGCCATCGGCGAGACGGCCCCGCTGCTGATGATCGGGGCCGCCGCGTCGGTGTTCCAACCGCCGGACGGCTTCTTCGACATCTTCAGCGCGATGCCGCGGCAGATATACGCGTGGGTCGGACAGCCGGCCTACGAGTTCCAGTACGGCGTGATGGCCGCCGGCGTCGTCACGCTCATCACCGTGATGATCTCTATGAACGCCGCTGCGATACTTATCCGGAACAAATATCAGCGGAGGTCGTAAACAATGAGTAAGGATAATATGACTACTTCCGAACCGAACACCGAGAGCGACAGTAGCGTCGAATCGCAGATGTCGCCGCGGCCCGGCTCGGAAGTGGTCGACAGCGACAAACTGAACCGTCCGAAGCAAACCGAGACTGTCGTCTCGTCGAAAAATCTCAACGTCTTCTACGGCGAGACGCAGGCGCTGCAGAACATCGACATCGAGATTCCGAAACAGCAGGTGACCGCGATGATCGGTCCCTCCGGCTGCGGGAAGTCGACGTTCCTCCGATGTATCAACCGGATGAACGACCTCATCGACTCCTGCCGAATCGACGGCGAACTCCACTTCGAGGGAAAGAACGTCTACGACGACGACGTCGACCCCGTCGCGCTCCGGCGACGCATCGGGATGGTGTTCCAGTCGCCGAACCCGTTCCCGAAGAGCATCTACGACAACGTCGCCTACGGTCTCAAGATACAGGGCAAGACCGAGAACATGGACGAGGCGGTCGAACAGGCGCTCAGATCGGCGGCGCTGTGGGACGAGGTGCAAGACCGCCTCGACGAGTCCGGGCTCGACCTCTCCGGCGGCCAACAGCAGCGACTCTGCATCGCCCGCGCCATCGCCGTCGACCCCGACGTCATCCTGATGGACGAACCGGCGTCGGCGCTCGACCCCGTCGCCACCTCGCAGGTCGAAGACCTCATCGCCGACCTCGCAGAGGAGTACACCGTCGTCATCGTCACGCACAACATGCAGCAGGCCGCACGGATCTCCGATAAGACCGCGGTGTTTCTCACCGGCGGCGAACTCGTCGAGTTCGACGACACGCAGAAGATATTCGAGAACCCCGAGAATCAGCGCGTCGAAGATTACATCACGGGTAAGTTCGGGTAACCCACCGTGCCGCGCGAGCAGTTCCAGCGTGAGCTCGACGAGTTGCGCGACGAGGTACTCGCGATGGGTGAAGCCGTCGTCGCCCGATTTCGGAAGGCGCTTTCTGCGCTCGACGACCGCGATGTCGAAAAAGCGCGCTCGCTCGTCGAGGGCGATCACGAGATAAACGAGTGGTATCTCCGCCTCGAAAGCCAGTGTGTCGACCTTCTCGCGCTCCAGCAGCCCGTCGCAGGCGACTTGCGGGTCGTCGTCGCCTCGTTCAAGATCATCACCGACCTCGAACGCATCGCCGACCTGGCGGCGAATCTCTGTGGCTACGTGCTCTCGCGGGAGCGCGAACTGTTCCCGGAGGTAAACCTCCAGGACCTCGGCGATCTCGCCGCCGAGATGGTCGAACGAGCCCTGTCGGCGTACGCGCGTGAGGACGCGGACGCCTGCCACGCGGTCGCCGACCGCGACGACGAACTCGACGGTCTCTGCGAACGCGTCGGTGAGCTCGTGGTCCGCGACCTCGTCGAATCCGACCCGGCCAAGCGAGACGAACCGATGTTCGGCGAGGTGAACCGGTTTCTGCTCACGATTCGCGACATCGAGCGAGTCGGCGACCACGCGGTCAACATCGCCGCCCGCGCGCTCTACATGGTCGAAAACGACGACGCGCTCATTTACTAGCGCCCACCCTTTACGCTGCGTTCGGTCGACTCCGTCGCCCTCGCTCGGCTTTCAGCCTCGCTTGCGATACTACGGCTAGTCACTCCTCCGGCTGTCACTGGTCCACGTACACGGCTACCCTCCCAAACGCCCCGTCGAATCGACCAGATCGCATCCCGTGTTTCGAAAATCCCCAAGCAACCACCCCAGGCACAACATACATTACTCTTACCGACGCATGTCGGAGATATGCCGCGAAACGAATATCAATCTCAGCTCGAATCTCTCCGCGAGGACGTTCTCTATATGAGCGAAGTCGTCAGCGAACGCCTCCGGATGGGGATGGACGCGCTCGAGCAGAAAGACGAGCAGCTCGCCGAAGAGATCATCAAAGGCGACGCCGAGATAAACCGGATGTACCTCGACCTCGAACAGCAGTGTATCGACCTCATCGCGCTGCAGCAGCCCGTCGCGGGCGATCTCCGCTTCATCGCCGCGTCGTTCAAAATCATCACCGACCTCGAACGCATCGCCGACCTCGCGACAAACCTCGGTGGGTACGCCAAGAGCGCCGAGCGCGACGTGTTCCCAGACGTCGACATCCAACGAATCGGCGACTTGACGCTGGAGATGCTCAGCGAGGCGATGGACGCGTACGACCGCAGCGACACCGACGCCTGTTACGCCATCGCCGAACGCGACGACGAACTCGACGCGATGTGTGAGGCGGCCAGCGAAACCGTCGTCCGCGACCTCATCGAAGGTGAGAACGACGGCGCGAACATCGAAAGCCGGATGCAGGACGTCTCCAGGCTACTGCTGACCGTTCGGGACCTCGAACGGGTCGGCGACCACGCGGTCAACATCGCCGCCCGTACGCTCTACATGATCGAAAACGACGACGCGCTCATCTACTAAACTCCGATCTTTTTACTGCGTCGGGAGTGCTCGCTCCGCTCGCACACCACTCCTTGCAAAAATCTCGACCAAAAACAGCCGCTCGCTCCGCTCGCGATACACTACTCGAACACATACCGCAAACGCACCGCCCCGGCCCGCATGCCGCCGGACCAACGCTTAATCAGCCGTAGAACGCAGTAGGGACATGGACGTGGCGATTCTCACGGTCGGCGACGAACTGCTGGCAGGGGATACGGAGAACACGAACGCGACGTGGCTGGCGCGGCAGTTGACCGGACGAGGCGCGACGGTGACGCGCATCCTCACCGTCCCCGACGTGGAGTCGGTCATCGCCAAGACAGTTCGGGAGTGGAGCGACGCCTACGACGGCGTCGTCGTCACCGGCGGCCTCGGCGGCACCCACGACGACCTGACGATGGACGGCGTCGCCGCCGCGTTCGGCGTCTCGCTCGTCGTCGACGAGGACGCGAGAGAAGACGTGATAGAGACCGTCGCCGCGTTCCGCGAGGCGAATCCGGAGCTCGCCGAGAAGTACGACCTCCAGATCGACGCCGACGCGCAAGCGTCGATTCCCGACGGGGCTCGCCCGCTTCTCAACCCGACGGGTCTCTCACCGGGCTGTGTGATGCAGAACGTCTACGTGTTTCCGGGCATCCCCGACGAGATGCACGCGATGTTCGAGCTCGTCGCCGACGAGTTCGGCGGCGACGTGACCTCCGAGACGCTTCGTACGCCCGCGCCCGAGGGTGCGGTAACGTCGCAACTCGCGCAGGTCCGCGACCAGTTCGACGTCGCCGTCGGCAGCTACCCCACCCGCGGCGGGGAGTACAACCGCATCAAGGTGACCGGTCAGGACCCCGGGGCCGTCGACGCGGCGGTGACGTGGCTCCGCGAGCACGTGGAGATCACCGAGGAGTAGGCGCTGTGCGGTTTTAGAGCAAGTAATCGTACCGCAGGCGAACAAAGTGAGCGAACGGGCCGAGGAGTGAACGGAAGCCGCGAAGCGGCTGAAGTGAACGACGAGTGCTTTTGGTCCGAGAGCAGACGCTTCGCGTCTGCTAAGCCTTCGCGGTTTTACCGCGAAGAGAGCTTTTGCCGAGGGCGCGCGGAGCGCGCCCGCAGCGCAAAAGGTCGTGGTTTACTGGAACCCGATACGACCGCCGCCGCGTTCGGCGAACTGGTCGCGGCCGCCGCCTTTGAACTGGTCCTGCATCTGCTCGTAGTAGTCCATCAGGTCGTCGGTGATTGTCGGGCGGACGTTCTCCATCGCTTTGCGGAAGTGCCGCATCTCGATTTCGGTGGCGTCGTCGTCCTCGCGGAGCGCCTCGATGGCCGCCTCGCGGGCGATGCTCTCGAGGTCGGAGCCGACGTAGCCGTCGGTGATCTCGGCGATCTCGCGGAGGCTCACGTCGGGTGCGAGCGGGCTGTTCTGCGTGTGAATCTTCAAAATCTGCTCGCGGCCCTCCTCGTCGGGCTCGCCGATGAGTACGAGGCGGTCGAACCGACCCGAACGGATGAGCGCCGGGTCGATCATATCCGGACGGTTGGTCGCGCCGATGACCATTACGTCGCCCATCTCCTCGAGGCCGTCCAGCTCGGTGAGGAGCTGGTTGACGACGCGCTCGGAGACGTTGTTGCCCATCTCCTGGCCTCTGCTGGGCGCGAGGCTGTCGAGCTCGTCGAAGAAGATGACCGTCGGGTTCACCTGCCGCGCCTTGCGGAAGGTCTGCCGGATGGCCTTCTCCGACTCACCGACCCACTTCGACAGCAGTTGCGGGCCGCGCACCGAGATGAAGTTCGCGTTCGTCTCGTTCGCGACGGCCTTCGCCATCAGCGTCTTGCCGGTGCCGGGCGGACCGTACAGCAGCACGCCTTTCGGCGCTTCGATGCCCATTCGGTTGAACTTCTCCGGCGAGGAGAGCGGCCACTCGACGGACTCCTTGACCGACTGCTTGGCGTCGGAGAGGCCGCCGACGTCGTCCCACGATATCTTGGGCAGTTCGACGAGCACCTCGCGCATCGCGCTCGGTTCGACCTCGCCGAGCGCGCCGTTGAAGTCCTCGCGCTTGACGATCATCCGGTCGATGAGGCTCGGCGGGATGTCCTCCTCGTCGAGGTCGATTTCGGGTAGGTAGCGCCGCAGCGCCTTCATCGCCGCCTCCTTCGTGAGGCTCTCGATGTCCGCGCCGACGAAGCCGTGGGTCTCGTCGGCGAGGTGGTCGAGGTTCACGTCGTCGGAGAGCGGCATGCCCCGAGTGTGGATCTGGAGGATCTCCTTGCGGCCGACCTCGTCCGGCACGCCGATCTCTATCTCGCGGTCGAACCGGCCGGGGCGGCGCAGCGCCGGGTCGACGGAGTCGACGCGGTTCGTCGCCGCGATGACGATGACCTGCCCGTGAGCTTCGAGGCCGTCCATCATCGTCAGCAGTTGGGCGACGACGCGGCGTTCGACCTCGCCGGTGACGTCCTCGCGTTTGGGGGCGATGGAGTCGAGTTCGTCGATGAAGATGATCGCGGGCGACTCCTCCTTGGCGTCCTCGAATATCTCGCGGAGTTGCTGTTCGGACTCGCCGTAGTACTTCGAGATGATCTCGGGACCGGCGATGGAGAAGAAACTCGCCGACGTCTCGTTGGCGACGGCCTTCGCCAGCAGCGTCTTCCCCGTGCCCGGCGGGCCGTGCAAGAGCACCCCTTGCGGCGGCTCGATGCCGAGTTTCTTGAAGATCTGGGGGTGCTTCATCGGCAGTTCGACCATCTCGCGGACGCGCTGAATCTCACCCTGAAGGCCGCCGATATCCTCGTAGGTGATGCCGCCCTGCGCGCGCTCGAAGCCCGAGATCGGTTCCTCGCGGAGTTCGACCTCGGTGTCTTCGGTGATGAGACAGACGCCAGAGGGGTCGGTCTCGACGGCGATGAGCGGGATCGCTTGGCCCGGCGAGCGCATGAACGGGTGGTTCGTGCTCGACATCACCGGAACGATGTCGCGCTCGACGACCGGCCGCTTCAGAATCTGGCGTTTCACCATGCCGGCGGCGTCGGAGCCGAACTGGACGCTCGCCTCCTCGGGCGGGGCGAGCACCAGTTTGTTCGCCTTCTTGGCCTCGGCTTTTCGAATCGTCACGCGCTCGCCGATGCCGACGTCGGCGTTCTGTCGGGTGAAGCCGTCGATACGGACGGTGTCGGTGTTCCAGTCCTGGCGGTCAGCGCGCCAGACCTTCGCAGCGGTCGTCTCACCTCCTTCGATTTCGATGATGTCTCCCGGTGAGAGCTTCAGATGGAGAAGCGTGTCCGGGTCGAGACGGGCGATACCGCGCCCCGAGTCGTTCGGGTACGCTTTCGCCACTTCGAGTTGGACTTCGTTCATAATGTACTCGCGGGGATACGTGCAATTCGGCGGTCACACGGGATAAGTTCTTTGCTCCCGGGGGTTTCAGCCGTACTCAGCCCCGCTGAACGTATCAATGTCACTGTGTAGCACGGTACGACGCCGTCGTACATATCGCTACCGCCCGAACAGGTCGTCTGTCACCTCCGAAACGGCGAGCGGACTGTCGGGTGACGGGGGATTTTTCTCTCTGCAAAGGGCTCGTTCTGCATGGACACACTCGCGTTCGACGGACGGATGGGTGCGAGCGGCGATATGATTCTCGCCGCGTTGCTGGCGGCCGGGGCGGACCCCGGTGCGCTGTCGCCGGTCGAAGAGACGCTCGACGTTCGATACGAAGTGGGGAACACGGTGAAAAACGGTATCAGTTCGACGACGGTCGACGTGTTGCTCGTCGACGACGAGGCTGGAGGCGACCACAGCGGCGACTCGCACGACAGGGGCAGTCGTCGACACCACGAACACGATGACGACGGCGACCACCATCACCACCACGACCACAGCGACGGGCACCACGGGCATCACGAACACGACGACCATCCCGAGCACGGCCACACCCACGCCGAGGGCTCGGGACCGCACCGAAAGTACACCGAGGTCGTCGACATCGTGGAGTCGATGGACCTGCCGACCGACGTGGAGACCGACGCGTTGGCGGTCTTCCGCATCCTCGGCGAGGCGGAGGCGGCGGTCCACGACACCGACCTCGACGAGACGCATTTCCACGAAGTCGGTGCCGACGATGCGATCGCCGACATCGTCGGCGCGTGCCTGTTGATAGACGAGTTAGGCGTCGAACGCGTGGTCACGACGCCGCTTTCGACCGGCGGGGGCGAGGCGTCGATGAGCCACGGTATCTACCCCGTACCGACGCCCGCGGTGGTCGAAATCGCCGAACGCGCCGACTGGTCGTTGAGGGGCGGCCCCGTCGAGGCCGAACTGCTGACGCCGACGGGCGCGGCGACTCTCGCCCACTTCGCCGAGGGCGTCGACCACCTCCCGCCGGTTCGGGTTCGGGAATCGGGCTACGGTGCGGGCGGCTACGACTTCCCTGACCACCCGAACGTGCTCCGTGCGCTTGTCGGCGACGGCGGCGGTCGGCTCACCCGCGAGGAGATCACCGTGTTGGAGACGAATCTCGACGACGCGCCGCCGGAGGTCCTCGGTGGATTACAGGAGACGCTCGCCGACGCGGGCGCACGCGATGTCTCCATCCTCCCGGCGACGATGAAGAAATCCCGGCCCGGACACCTCGTGAAAGTCATCGTCCGTCCGGCCGACGCCGAACGCGTCGCCCGAAAGCTCGCCGAGGAGACGGGGACGCTCGGCGTCCGCGAACACGGCGCGGGTCACCGCTGGGTCGCTTCTCGGTCCTTCGAGACGGCGACGCTCGACCTCGACGGCGGAGAGTACGAGGTGAGCGTGAAGGTCGCCAGCGACGCCGACGGCGTCGTCTACGACCGCAGCGCCGAGTTCGACGACGCGATGGCGGTGGCGCAGGAGACGGGGCTCGCGGTTCGCGAGGTGATGCGGCGCGCGGAGAACGCGGTATCCGAACGGTCCGAGACGTAGTCAGTTCTCGTCGCCGTCGGCTGACTCGGTGTCGTCGGCCCCGCCGTTTCGGTGCTCTTCCAACGCCTCGTCGATACTCAACTCGCCGGTGGCGACGCGGCGTGCCAGCGACTCGTCGATGCTTCGGTTCTCGGCGGACCGTTCCCGAGAGCGGTCTTTGATGACCTGTATCTCGCCGGCGGTCGGCTCGATCTCCCGCGAATCCACGCGTTCGCCCTCCAAATGCGCGATGTTGACCGCCGCGAGCACGTCGCCCATACCGCGAGCGCCTGAACCGAGATACGGCGTCGTCCCCGTCTCGTCGACGAGTTCGACGGGCACGCCTTCGAGGTCGTTGACGAGCTGGGCGCTCTGGAGGCGCGCCCCGTCGCCGACGCGGACGAGCGGATCGACCGTATCGTCGGCCTCGCGGCGAATCATGTCGACCGCCTCCGAGAGCGGGACCTGAAACGCGGCGACGACCATCTCACCGGAGAGAACGGCGATGCCGGGCCGCGTCCCGGGGTCGACGCCGATGACCGTCCGCCGGTCGCCGCCGCGGAGGATGGTGAGCGCCTCTTCGACGGCTTTCCGAACGTCGTCGGCGGTCGTTCGGATGTGGGTCATCTCCGCCGGCAGGTCGACGACGTCGTCGTCGGTGGCCGTGACGAGGACGTCCGTGGTGTCCGGGAGCTTCTCGCCCGGGCGGACCGTCGTGAACGTCACGCCGCGCTCGCGCAGCGCGGAGACCGCCTCGTGGTACAGCTCGAAGTCCTCCGTCGCGACGACTATCACGGGTTTCGTTGGACGCCGGGAAGGTAAAAAGTGCAGTTCGAATCGCCCGCGTCGAGACGGTATCTCTGTCGCGGTACGTCTCGGTCGGGGGCACCGTCATTCACCCGCCGGACGCCGCAGATCGCGCGTCTCGGGGGCGGACCGGGGTCTTTTTCCGCGGACCACGCCAACGCCGACTGTGACCGAAACACTCTCCACGGGGTGCGCACCGCTCGACGACCTGCTCGGGGGCGGTCTCGAACGCGGGACCGTGACGCAGGTGTACGGCGCACCGGCGGCGGGGAAGACGAACGTCGCGCTGTCGGCCGCCGTCGACGTCGCCGCCGCGGGCGGAACCGTCGTCTACATCGACACCGAGGGGCTCTCCATCGACCGCTTCCGCCAATTCGTCGAGGCTCGCGTCGACGACGAGCAAGCGTTCGAGGACGTCGCCTCCCGCGTCATCGTCACCGAGGCGTACGACTTCGCCGAACAGGAACAAGCGGTGCGCGACGCCGAGGAGTTCGCCGACAGGGCCGACCTCGTCGTCCTCGACAGCGCCACGGGCTTCTACCGTCTCGAACGCAGCCTGGAGGGAGAAGGCGGCGAGTCGCTCCGCCGAGTCGCCCGGCAGGTGACGCATCTGCTGTCTTTGGCGCGGAAACACGACATCGCCGTCGTCCTGACGAACCAGGTGTTCACCGACCCCGACACGGAGAGAGCGCGGGCGCTCGGCGGCCACACGCTCGAACACTGGACCGGCGTCGTCGTCCGCCTCGACCGCTTCCGCGGCGGTAACCGCCGAGCGACGCTCGAGAAACATCGCGCGAAAGCCGCCGGAGAGAGTGTGACGTTCCGGATTACCGGCAACGGATTAGAGACGACCGAGGAGTTCTGAATCGGCGGGCCGGCGCTAGTTGTTGGTCTTGTTGAAATCCTCTGGACGGAGGTAGATTTCAGCGGTCGTGCTCCATAGAAGGCGCGTATCGGGTTACTGGCTCGGCGTTCGGTGTGAACGAATCAAATCACTCAGTACAGCCTCTAAGATAGATATTTTCTGAGTATCCACAAAATGAGGGCGAGAAAGGCTCCGAAGAAAAACGGAGATTCTGGAAGTGGAAGAAGAAGGGCTGAGAAAGCGAAGAGGAGAATTGCCAAGATCCACCATGTGAGCGGAGGGACAAGCTCCCCTGCTCCTTGAAGAAAACTTGACAACATACACCTTCTTCGATAGCGTTCTATAAACCGGTTCTGATGAATACAACCTCTGTATCCAGCATATAGTTCCTCTCAGCTGTTGGATGGTTCCAACCGAGCCCAGTTGTTCTATCGCGAACGAGCGAAGTGAGTG
Source organism: Haloprofundus salinisoli (assembly GCF_020097815.1). NCBI lineage: Archaea > Methanobacteriati > Methanobacteriota > Halobacteria > Halobacteriales > Haloferacaceae > Haloprofundus > Haloprofundus salinisoli. Next base: position 2,023,062 of record NZ_CP083663.1, on the reverse strand, counting down.
AGCGGGCCGACGACCGAACGGAAGCGCGCTCCGCGCGCTGAAGTGAGAGAGGAGTGTCCTCGTGAGCGAAGCGAACGAGGGCTCGTCAGAGCTTTGCTCTGACGGTGCTTTTGGTCGAGCTTTTGCCGAGTGAAGGCGGCGAAGCCGCCTTCACGCAGCGCAAAAGGTCGTTTTATAGTTCGCCGAGTTTCCGCAGCAACTGCCCGCGGTACTGCTCGTCGGCGTTGATCCCCTTCATCTCCAGGACGTTGCGTTCGAGTTTGTCGAGCGCGACGCGGAAGGCGTGCTCTGCGCCGTAGCCTTCCCCGGAGCCCGCGACCTGTCCGTGGCTCGTCCGGAGTCTAATCTGCGACTGGATGAGCGGCGTGCCACGGAGTTTCTCCTTGTGTTCGTGGAAGCGAAGGTGCGCGTGGTGGACCTGCATCTCCTGGTACTTGTCGACAACCTGCGTGAGGCTCTCGACGAGTTCCGTCCGCGTCACGGTGCCGAGCAGATCGACGTTCGTGATCTGAACGTCCATCTGTTCCTGCTCGGTGTAGGTGAGCGCGCGGAGCACGTCCGTCTTCGTGAGGACGCCGAGCACTTCCGAGTCGCTGTCCGACGGCGTGACGACCAGTCCGGCGATGTCGTTCTCGAACATCCGCGAGACGGCATCCCTGACCGACTCACCGGGGTTCGTCGTGAACACCGGACTCGTCATCAGGTCGTACACCGGCAGGTCGAGCATTCGTTCGAGGTCGCCGCTTCGGTCCCCGGTGCCCTGACGGGCCTCGTTACGGACGACGAATTCGGTGATGTCGTGCGTCGTCAGCACGCCGGTGAGATTGCCGTTCTCGTTGAGGACGGGAAGTCGAGAGATACCGTTCTCGCGGAGGCGATTTATCGCCTGCCCGTTGCGGTCCTCCTCGCGAATCGTCACCACGTCCTCCGTGTAGATCTGCTCGACGGTGAGCGCGTCCAAGTTCTCGTGGACGGCTTCGAGAATCGCGTCGCTCGTGATGATCCCCCAGAGCTTCTCGCCCTCGTAGACGGGAGCGATCTGGGTGTCACCCTCGATGAGCATCCGCGACGCTTCGCGGACATCCTCGTGACGGTCGATGCGCGGCGCGGAGCGCATCAACGCGGCGGCCTTCGTGTTGTCTTCGATGTGCGACTGAATCAACTGCTTCTCGCCGACCACCCCGACGTAATCGCCGTCGTCGGTGATGATGATACCCTTCGGGTTCTCGCGCTCGAACGCAGACCGGACCTTCCCGAGTCGGGTGTCGGCCTCCAGCTCCACGAAGTCCTGGAGTGCTATGTCAGTAATGTCCATGGTCCAAGTTTCATCTACACCGCCTGAGGGCTTGAAAGTTGTTTACCCCCCGCTGCTTTCCGATACCACGTTGTATAGTAGGCGTGGTGTGCTATAGCATTGGAGTCAGGGCGGCCGGAGGCGTCCGTCTCGCTCTCACGACGTTGCCGGATATCGGCGTTTTCGGGCCTTACACGTACCTGGTGACCGAGGTGTTGTTCGGAAGTATTGCGGCCGTCCTGCTCTGGCGGGCGAACGCGTTTCGACGCGCGGGCGAAACTATCGCCGTTCTCTACCCCATCGCCTACGTGTGGGACTGGTACACGCTCGAAGTGGGCGTCTTCTCGATTCCGCTTCGGACGGGTGTCGAACTGCTCGGCATTCCGTTGGAGGAACACATCTTCATCGTCGTCGTCCCCTCGCTCGTCATCGGTATCCACGAACTCGTCCACGGGCCGTGGGGGCGAACAGACGGAGCGAGTACGGAGGCGAGTGAGCGCCGGGACGAGTGAGTACGAGGATTCGTGAGTACGGAGACGAGTGAGTGCGGGGACTAGTGAGCGCCGGGACGGCCGCCTGCTGCGGGTTCGGGTGCCACCGAAACAGTCCGGAAGGCAGAGCAAACCGTCCAGTAGCGAGTGGCTATGGCCTCGGTAGGCGGCGTATGTCGATAAGGGGGGTCGTTCTACGGGAAGGTACGCGGCGGCGACACCGCAGATTTCCCAATGGTCATCGACACAGATGTAAACACGACGAACGTGCCGGCGGCGGGCGAACAGACGCTCGTGCGCACTGTCGACCCCTTACCCGCAGCGGCACTGCCCCGAACCGACAGACTGCTCGTCGTCAGCGCTCGCCTCCACCCGCAGCGCCTCGAACGCTTGCTCCGCGAATCGGGACGCGACCCCGCGAGCGCGACTCTGCTGTCGGTCTGGCCGGTCGAACTCGAGTACGACGGGCCCGTGACTCTCTCGGGCGTCGTCCACCCCGGCGACGTGACGGGCGTGGGGATGCGTCTCGTCGACGCGCTCTCGACGCTCTCGGAGGGCGATTGCGTCGCTACCGACGCACTGGGCGTTTTGGAGATGTACTGCGAACCAGACGTCGTCTCTCGGTTCTTCTCGACGGTGCTCCAGAAGACCTCGGGCCGGCGGCTCCACGGCGTCCACACGGTTCAACCGGGCGTCGCCGTCGACGGTGCGCTGGAGGCGCAGTTCGACCGAGTCGTCGACGAACCGACGCAGTCGTCCTGACACAGTCGCTCAATACGTCGGGTCCCGCTCGCTGAGCATGAGTTCCCAGCTGTCCGGGTCGGCGAGCGGTAACCCGTTCAGTCGCCACGGCCGGCCGGTCGTCGAAACCGGACGGGCCACCATCATCGTCGACGGTTTCCGGATCCTCGACAGCGGGAGGCTGTCGTCGACCAGGTAACCCGACCGAAGCGCCGCCGCCCGAGGGAGCGTCGCCTTCGTCGCTCGTATCAGGTCGCTGTCTGGGTGGTCGGCCGCGATCGCGTCCAGCAACCGCTCGAACGCCGGGTTCCTGTCGTCGACGCCCATCGGCTGTGCCTCCATCACGTTGGTGAGGACGAGTCCGTTCTGCGTCCGCTCGGTGTGCGTAATCGCCCCTGCGACCGGGTCGTCGCGCCGGGCGACGTAGACGCGGTGGTCGCACTCCGGTACGTCGTAGCGCCAGCGATAGAACGCGGCGTCACGAGCGACGTGAATCGCACTCGGGACGTTTTCGGCGTACAGCGACGCGAACACCTCCGCCGGAACCGTCGAGTGTCGGGTGACGGTCACGTCGGAGGCGTCGGCTCTGAGCTGCCGGCTACAGGCGAGATGCGCCTTCGAGAGCGCGTTCAGCGTCGCGTCCCCGACGGTACCGAGTCCTCTGCCGCGCGCGCGCAACAGCGCGTTCGGACGTTGGACTCGGAAGTACGAGCTCAGCGAAAGCACCTCTCTCCAGCCTAGTTTCTGGAGGCCTGGACTGATGGCCCCGTTCGGGAAGTTAAAGAAAACCGACGTCTCGGTTCCCTCGTACGTCTCGAACAGCCACGTCGCCAGTTTCGTCAACAGGCCTCGTCTCCGATGTTCCGGGTCGATGAGAACGCCCGCAGGTTGGAGCGCGAGCGTCCGCTCGCCGTTCGCTCGGAGCGGGAACACCATACACGGGAAGAATCCGACCGGGTCTCCGTTCACCGAAGCGACGGCGATCGCCTTCTCGTCGAGGTACGGGCTCGAATACCGCCACTCGAACCACTGTTCGCTTATCTCGAACCACTCTCCGCCGAAGAGCTCACAGAACGTCTCCCGGTCGGATTCCGCGTATCCCCGAATCCGATACGTCTCCTCTGTTTGAGCCATCCTCTCCACTAGAACTCTGCAACCACTTTGTTTTTCATCGGTTGAACTTTCGAATTGCGCCGTTTATCTCCGAAACCATAACGTGTGAAAAGTATTTCTTCCTCGGCTGTCAGTCAGCGTCTCCGGAGAGAACACGGAATAGACTGATTGGCGAGCAGTGACCGCGAGAAAATCAAAACGAGCCAAGGCGGTCGCCGGACGCCGTTTTACTCCGTCGTTTCTCGCTCGAATAGCGCCTCAGAAACGACTCTCGTGCTCAGTTCGGAGCGTCGGAGCGGAGAGCGCGAGAGCTGTAGTGGGTTTGGGCAGATTTGAACTGCCGGCCTCCTCCATGTCAAGGAGGTGTCATAACCAGACTAGACCACAAACCCAGTCCGGCGTTCACCTGCTGAACGCAGTATCACGTATCCCGGCCGGGTAATTGAAGGTTTCGGAACGTGGTTCCGTCGGCGACTTTCGACGCCCTCAAATAGGTGCGACGGTCCCGCGATGGACGCTCCGACCCGGGTTTCCGACGACAGGCTTATACCGATGTACTGATTTGTACACTACAACACGAATGCGTACATTGGTGTCCACCATGCAGGAATTCATCGAACGCGTCACGAAGGGGGAGAATCTGACCGTCGAGGAAGCCCACGAGGTCGCGGACGCGGTTTTCGAGGGAGCGACGGAGGCGCAGATCGGTGCGCTGCTCGCCGCACTCAGAGCGAAAGGAGAGACGGAAGCCGAGATAGCCGGGTTCGCACAGGGGATGCGCGACGCCGCGCGGACGATCTCGCCCGACCGGACGCCCCTGGTCGACACCTGCGGTACCGGCGGCGACGACTACAACACCATCAACGTCTCGACGACGAGCGCCATCGTCGCGGCGGGTGCGGGCGTCGCCGTCGCCAAACACGGCAACTACTCCGTCTCGTCCTCGTCGGGAAGCGCCGACGTGCTCGAAGTCGCCGGCGTGGAGATCGACGCCGAACCGCCGTCGGTCGAACGCGCCATCGAACGCGACGGCATCGGGTTCATGCTCGCGCCGGTGTTTCACCCCGCGATGAAGGCCGTCATCGGCCCGCGAAAGGAACTGGGGATGCGGACGCTGTTCAACGTGCTCGGTCCGCTGACGAACCCCGCGGGGGCGGACGCGCAGGTGCTCGGGGTCTACGACGACGACCTCGTTCCGATCATCGCAGACGCGGTGTCGCACATGCCCGTCGAACGCGCACTCGTAGTTCACGGCGACGGGCTCGACGAAATCGCGCTCCACGGTGAGACGAGCGTCGCCGAAGTCGACGGCGACGACGTCACCGAGTACGCGCTCACGCCCGAGGAGATGGGACTCGATTCGGCACCCATCGCGGCCGTCTCCGGCGGTACCCCCGAGGAGAACGCCGCCGACCTCCGCGGCATCGTCGAGGGCGACGTGACCGGCGCGAAGCGCGACATCGTCCTCGCGAACGCGGGTGCGGCCGTCTACGTCGCCGGCCTCGCCGACAGCATCGAAGACGGCGTCGACCGAGCGCGCGAGGCTATCGATTCGAGTGCGGCCGCCGAGAAACTCCGACGACTCACGGAGCCGCCGGTCGAACCCGCTCGGAGCAACTGATGACGCGGGTCAAACTCTGCGGCTTCACCCGCGCGGCGGACCTCCGAGCGGCCGCCTACGCAGGCGTCGACGCCATCGGCGTCATCACCGAACTCCCGTCCGACGTCGAGAGCCCGCGGGAAGTCGCCCCCTCCTCGGCGGCGGATCTCATCGCCGCCGCACCGCCGTTCGTCACGACCGTGCTCGTGCTCATGCCCGGAACGCCGGAGCGCGCCGTCGAACTCTCACGGCTCGTCGACCCCGACGTGCTCCAACTGCACGGCGAGTTCTCCGCAGACGAACTCCAGTACATCCGCGCGGAGGCGGAGACGAAGCTCGTCGCGGCCGCCGACGCCGAGAACACCGAGCGGGTCCGCGACCTCGACTCGGTGGTCGACGCGCTGCTCTTAGACTCCGTGACTGACGAGGGTGCGGGGGGAACCGGCGAGACCCACGACTGGGAAGCGACGGGCGAACTCGCAAAGACGCTCTGCTCGCCCGTCATCCTCGCGGGGGGACTGACGCCGGAGAACGTCGAGGCGGCCGTCGAGACGGCCGGTCCGTACGGCGTCGACGCCGCAAGCGGTGTCGAACTCGCCGGCGGCATCAAGGACCACGACGCGGTACGCGAGTTCGTCCACCGGGCGAAAGCGATGCAGTTCCGCGAGGGGGTGTCGGCGTGAGTTCGCTCGACCGCAGTCGGGCGTCGTTCGCGTCGCTGTTCGACGGCGTCGACGGCCCCGCAGTCGCCCGAGTCACGGCGATGCTCGACCTCCCGTCGATCGCACCGCTGTCGGCGTACGCGGCGCTGTCGGACGAGAACGACTACGGTTTCCTCCTCGAAAGCGCGGAGAAGACGCCGTCGAGCGACCCCGACGGGGCGTTCTCTCCCGGGACGGCGACCGACCGTCACGCCCGCTACTCGTTCGTCGGTTACGACCCCGAGGCGGTCGTCACCGTCGACGCCGACGGAGCGAGCGTCGAGTCGCTCGGCGGGCGCGCGGCGCGCTACGTCGAACCCGACGACGGTGACGTGCTCGACGCACTCCGCGGCGCGCTTCCGGACGCCGAGCGCGTCGGGTTCGACGGGGGCGAGGAGACCGCCCGTCAGCGACTCGACGGCGGCTTGGTCGGCTTTCTGGCCTACGACGCGGTGTACGACCTCTGGTTGGAGGAGGTCGGCGTCGAGCGACCGGCCGCCCACGCCGAGGAGTCCGCGACGCCTGACGCGCAGTTCGTCCTGACGACGAAGACGCTCGTCTTCGACCACGCCACCGACTCGGTGTCGCTGGTCTTCACGCCCGTCGTCGGTCCCGACGACAGTCCCGAGCGCGTCTACGGCGAGCTCGAATCGGAGACGACGCGCCTTCGTGAGAAACTCGCCGGGGCCGAGACGCCCGACCACGGCGGCTTCGAGAAGCACGACGAGACGGCAGAATCCCAAGAGGCGTACGAGGCGGCGGTCCGGGAGACGAAACGGCACGTCCTCGACGGTGACATCTATCAGGGCGTCATCTCTCGAACCCGAGAGCTTCGGGGCCGAATCGACCCGCTCGGCCTCTACGCGTCGCTGCGCGAGGTGAACCCCTCGCCGTACATGTACCTGCTGCGCCACGGCGACCGAACCGTCGTGGGCGCGAGCCCCGAGACGCTCGTTTCGGTGCGCGGCGACCGGGTCGTCGCCAACCCCATCGCCGGGACCTGTCCGCGTGGCGACAGCCCCGTCGAGGACCGCCGCCTCGCGGGCGAGATGCTCGCCGACGACAAGGAGCGCTCCGAGCACACGATGCTCGTCGACCTCGCGCGAAACGACGTGCGCCGCGTCTCCGAGGCGGGCAGCGTCCGCGTCGAGGAGTTCATGAACGTCCTCAAGTACAGCCACGTCCAGCACATCGAGTCGACGGTTTCGGGCACCTTGGACGCCGAATCGGACGTCGCCGAGGGAACCTCGGCGGGCCGACAGACGCGGTCTGTCGACGCCTTCGACGCCACCCGCGCGTCGTTCCCGGCGGGAACGCTCTCGGGCGCGCCGAAGGTCCGCGCGATGGAGATTATCGACGCGCTGGAGACGACGCCCCGAGGACTGTACGGCGGCGGCGTCGGCTACTACTCGTGGACCGGCGACGCCGACGTGGCCATCGTCATCCGGACGGCGACCATCGAGCGCGGAGACGACGGTGACGACCTGGTTCGCGTCCGCGCCGGCGCGGGCATCGTCGCCGACAGCGACCCGACCGCCGAGTACGAGGAAACGGAACAGAAGATGGGCGGCGTGCTCGACGCGCTCGAACGCATCGAGGACGAGTGCGGAGAGAGTGACGGGCGCGGAGAGAACGACGAGAAAGCGCCCGCGGAGGCGACGAGATGAAGGTGCTCGTCGTCGACAACTTCGACTCGTTCACCTACAACCTCGTCGAGTACCTCTCGGAGACGCGGGTCGAACGCGAGGATACCTCCGAGGTAGTCGACGTAGAAGTGCTGAAAAACACCGCCTCGCCCGACGAAGTTCGGGCCGTCGACGCCGATGCCATCGTCCTGAGTCCGGGGCCGGGTCACCCCGAGAACGACCGCGACGTGGGCGTGACGCTCGACGTACTTCGGGAACTGAGCCCGGAGGTGCCGACGCTGGGCGTCTGTCTCGGCCTCGAAGCGGCGGTGTACGCCTACGGCGGCGAGGTAGGCCACGCGCCCGAACCCGTCCACGGAAAGGCGTTCGCCGTCGACCACGACGGAGCGGGCGTCTACGCCGGACTCGAACAGGGCTTTCAGGCCGGGCGATACCACTCGCTCGTGGCGACGACGGTGCCGGACTGCTTCGAGGTGACGGCGACGACCGACCACGACGGAACGGAGCTCGTTATGGGCGTCCGCCACCGCGAGTATCCCATCGAGTGCGTCCAGTTCCACCCCGAGAGCGTGCTGACGGCCGTCGGTCACGACATCGTGGAGAACTTCTTGCGAAACTGCGTCGCCGACGCGCCGCGACCGACGGCGGACTGAGGCTCACCTCACGACGGGCGAGTGCGAAGAGAACCCCTGTTCGTAGATTCGGGCGTCGACAGCGGCCCTTACAGCAGACCTGGTGCGACGAGCGAAACGACGGCCAGCAACCCCACGACGACGATCGCGATGGTCACGAGTCGCCACGCCAGACGCAGGAGGACACGGCCGACGAGTACGACCGCACCGAGCGTCAGCAGTCCGATGAACAGCGAACCGTACGGCGTCTCGCTGAGTGCGGTCTGTAGGAGCGGCTCGACGACGGGGAGGACGTCCATAGCTCCCGATAGTATTGCCGTCGACATAAACATGTGTCGGACAGTGGTTGGAGGGCCGATATCTTTCGCCGACCCAGGGTCCTGACAACGAGGTTGAACCCCCCTCTGCTTCCGCTGGATATCTCGGAGCTATCTAGCGGTTCGATGCTCCTGAGAATCACTTTCACCGTACTCTGCACATCGTTATGTCCCCACCGACTCGATAGGTGAGTGAAGGCGAGTCGAGTCGGCGGAACACTCACATATCATAGATATCATCTAGTTGGTAATACCCGACTTCGAAAGCATTAATGGGTCACTGCCGTATCAAACGTTCCGTCATAGATGACGAGCCGGAGCCGATAATATGCCCTACACGCAGCCACTTACACACCCACGAACGGAGGAGAGAGCGACAGATGAGTAACGCCAACCCGAGCGCGGACGAACTCGTGCTTCCGGTCAAGCGCACCGAGGGCGAAACCCTCGAAGCGCGGATGACCTCGAACGCGTACAACAACATCCTGCCCGCACGCTATCTCCGCAAGGACGCCGACGGAAACCCCACCGAGACGCAGGACGAGCTGTTCGCCCGCGTCGCGAAGAACATCGCGCTCGCGGAGGCCGTCTACGAGGCAGAACAGACGGGCGAGTCGGTGACGGTCACGCCCGACCAGCTGAAACCGGATCACCCGCGCCGCGACGAACTCGCCGCGGAAGTGTTCGGGAAGGGTGTCACCGCCGACGACGAGGCGGAGACGCCGCTGTCGGTCTACAACGTCAACAAGTTCGCCTACGACACCGTCGTCCCCCAACTCCCCGAGGAGATTCGGTCGACCGTCGAGACGCGGCGCGGGGAGTTCCAAGAGCTGATGGAGATGCTCTCGTTCGTCCCGAACTCGCCGACGCTGATGAACGCCGGCGACGAGCTCCAACAGCTCTCGGCCTGTTTCGTCGACTCGCCCGGTGACGACATCACCGACATCCACCAGACGATGCAGGAAGCCGCCGAAGTGTTCCAGTCCGGCGGCGGCATGGGTTACGCCTTCTGGAAGCTCCGCCCGTACGGCGACGCCGTCGGCTCTACCGGTGGTATCGCCTCCGGTCCCATCACGTTCATGCGGACGTACGACCAGATGTGCGAAACCATCGCACAGGGCGGTGCCCGCCGCGGCGCGCAGATGGGCGTCATGCGCGTCAGCCACCCCGACGTCATCCAGTTCATCCACGCGAAGAACAAGGACGTCTCGCTTGCGCACTCGCTTCGCCTCAACGACCCCGACGACTACACGCACACGAAGTTCGCCGACGCGCTCGACGAGGCGCGCGAACTCATCGACGAAGAGGGACGAGTGGCGAAGCACCTCCGCAACGCCGTCGAGGGCCACCTCTCGAACTTCAACATCTCCGTCGGCGTCACCGACGAGTTCATGGAGGCGCTGTACGACGACGAGGAGTTCGTCTTCACGAACCCGCGGACCGAGGAACCGCACGTCGCCACGCCCGAGACGAAGGAGCTGTACGACATGTTCGGTCTCGGCGAGCACGTCGAAGTCGGCGAGGTGCTCTCGGTGCCGGCCGCCGAACTCTGGGACCACATCGTCTCCGGCGCCCACGAGAACGGCGAACCGGGCATCATCTATCTCGAACGCGTCAACAAACAGCACTCCTTCGACGTCGAGAAGCACCCCGACCACCGCATTCTCGCGACGAACCCGTGCGGCGAACAGCCGCTCGAAGAGTACGAGGCGTGTAACCTCGGCCACATCAACCTCTCGACGCTCGCCTCGCTGGACGCGCCCGACTGGCGCGTCTGGTCCGACGAGCACCGCGACGAGTACGACTCCCACGAGGAGGCCGTCGAGGCGTTCCTCGCGGAGGCCATCGACTTCGAGGAGTTCGACCGCCGCATCGACCTCGGGACGCGCTTCCTCGAAAACGTCGTCACGATGTCGGACTTCCCGGTGCCGAAGATCGAGCAGAAGGTACGCGAGATGCGCAAAATCGGCCTCGGCGTTATGGGTCTCGCCCAGCTGTACATCCAACTGGGCATCCGCTACGGCTCCGACGCGGGCAACGAAGTCGCCAGTCAGCTGATGACCCACATGAACCACCAGTCGAAGTGGGCGTCGCACGAACTCGCCGAGGAGCGCGGCTCCTTCGACGACTGGGGCGACTCGAAGTACGCGAACCCAACCGAGTACCGCCAGTGGTTCGAGCACCACACCGGCCTCAACGCCGACGAGTGGGCCGACGGCTTCGCCGTTCGCAACCACAACACGACGACTATCGCCCCGACGGGCACCACGTCGATGGTCGGCAACACGACCGGCGGCTGCGAACCCATCTACAACGTCGCCTACTACAAGAACGTCTCCGACGACGTCCAGGGCGACGAGATGCTCGTCGAGTTCGACGACTACTTCCTCCGCGTGCTGGAGGCCAACGACATCGATGTCGACGAGGTCAAGCGTGAGGCCCAAGAACAGATGGCGAACAACGAGTTCGACGGCGTCGACTCGCTGTCGACCGTCCCGGACGCCATTTCTGAACTCTTTGTCGTCACCGCCGACCTCTCCGGCAAGGACCACGCCGCGGTGCAGTGCGCCTGCCAGCAGGGCGTCGACTCCGCCATCTCGAAGACCTGCAACTTCCCGAACTCCGCGACGAAGGAGGATATGGACGAAGTCTACCGGTACATCTACGACCACGGCGGCAAGGGCGTCACCGTCTACCGCGACGGCACCCGCTCGAAGCAGGTGCTGACGACCCGCGCCGACAACGCCGAGTTCGCCGACGAGGACGAGGCCGCCGAGGTCATCGCCGAGCAGATTCGGGAGGCGTTCGGCAGCCTCGACACCTTCCTCGACAACGAGGAGGTCCGCGAGGCGCTCGGCAACGACCTCGAAGACGTCGTTGCGACGACCGGCGAGGGTCGCGCCTACGCACAGGAGCGCCCCCGCCCGAACGTGCTCCACGGCATCACCCAGCGCATCGACACCGGCTACGGGAAACTCTACGTCAACATCAACGAGGACGAGGAGGGCGAGCCGTTCGAGCTGTTCGCCACCATCGGCAACTCCGGCGGCTTCACCAACTCCTTCACGGAGGCGTTGGCGAAAGTCATCAGCTACTCGCTGCGCTCGGGCGTCGACCCGCACGAGATCGCCGCCGACCTCCAGGGAATCCGCAGCCCCAAGGTCGCGTGGGACAAAGGCGAGCAGATCAACTCCATCCCGGATGCGATCGGCGTCGCGATGCGACGCTACCTCGACGGCGAAATCGAGAAGCCGTACCCCAAACAGAAGAGCCTCACCGAAATCGAGTCCGAGACGACGGACGCGGACGTCGACGCCGAGGAGGCTCCCGAACCCGACGGCGGCGCGTCGGTCTCGAACAGCGCGAACTCGTCGGCGATGGACGACCTCTTGGCCGCGGGCGAGAGCCCCGAGTGCCCCGAGTGCGGTAACCTGACGCTGTACTTCTCGGAAGGCTGCAAGACCTGCGAGTCCTGCGGCTGGTCGGAGTGCTGAGATAGCAGCGCAGTAGCGACTCTCCGATCTCTTTTCTTCCCTTCTCTTTCCTTTTGACGCCGCGTTGACCTCTGGAGCGTAACGGCACTACTGGGGCGTGGCGGCGATACCGAAACGCCTCGTTTTGATTTTTGATGCGGAAGCGACGAAGAGTCCGACTACAGCTCAGAGCCCGAGTCGAGCGCCTTCAGCACGATCTCGGGGTCGCGGTTCAGCGAGTGGACGCGATAACTGCCTTTCTCGTAGCCGCCGCCGGTGTGGCGGCTCTCGGTGATGCCGAGAAACGACTGCTCCTTCAGCAGACGGGAGACGCGGTCCCACGAGATGGGGTCGGAGCCCTCGTTCGCGCAGACCTGCTTGTACGTCGAGTAGATGTCCTGTTTGGCGAACTCCTCCTCGTCGCGGCGCATCGTCAGCGACGCGAGCGCGACGAGGATGTACTTCACGTGCGGGGTGCTCCCGGAGACGAGTTCGGCGAAGCGGTCCGCCTCTGCGCGCTCCATCGCGCTGTCGATGTGTTCTTCGAGCACCTGCGAACTGTCCGACTCCTCGGCGATTGCGCCCGCGTAGCGCAGGATGTCGATGGCTTTCCGGGCGTCGCCGTGTTCGCGGGCGGCCAGCGCGGCGACTTTCGGAATGACGTCCGCCGAGAGCACGTCCGGTTGGAACGCGTCGCGCCGATTCTCGAGAATCTGTCTGAGCTGCGTCGCATCGTACGGGTGGAAGACGAACTCGCGGTCCTGCAGCGACGAGTCGACGCGCTCGCCGATGGACTCGCGGTACTGAATCTTGTTGCTGATGGCGATGATGCCGACGTACGAGTCGGTCTTGCCAGACTCCTCGGCGCGCGAGAGCGTCATCAGGATGTCGTCGTCGCCGTCGAGTTTGTCGACCTCGTCGAGGATGACGATGAGCGAGCGCACGTCGTGGTCGTCGAGGAGGTCCCAGACGTGTCTGAAGTACTCCGCCGCGCCGATTCCCTTCCGCGGAATCGAGAGGTTCGGTTCGAGCGTGTCGCGCACGCCGAGCGCGAGTTCGCGCGCCGCCCGCGTCTCGGTGTCGTCGTTCGAGCAGTCGACGTACTGGTAGATGAGGTCGACGCCGTTGTCGCTGGCGCGCGCGCCTGCCTCGCGGGCCATGTGCTTGGAGACGAGCGACTTGCCGGTGCCCGTCTTCCCGTAGAGGAGGAGATTTCGCGGCGGGCCGCCCCTGACGGCCGGACCGAGCGCCTTCCCGACCGCGCGAATCTCGTTGTCGCGGCCGATGATTCGGTCCCGTTCGGGAACGTAGCCGACGCGGAGCAGTTCCTCGCGTGCGAAGATGGACCCGACGGCGAACGGATCGCCGTTCGAGCCATCGTCCGGCCGCGGGTCACCGCCGTCGGTCGTCACCGTTTCGGCGGTTCCGCCGCTTCCACTCCTTTCTGCGTCCTCGCCGATGTCCGCGTTTCCACCCGTGCCCGCGTCTTTGCCCGTTTCGTCCGCCGTCGTCGCGTACGACCGGAGGTCGGCGTCGTACTCACTGACCCGTCGACACCGATTACGACGCTCTCGTCCTCCGTCCTCCGAGTCGGTCATCGACTCACGTAGCCACACGGCAGCGAGATAAAACTGCCGACCTCGTACCGAGTGAAGTTCGACCCGTTCCGAACGACGGCGCGGAGAACCCAGCGCGGTTCGGTGGTCACGAGAACGGTAATCCCCCACCCCCTGTACCGAGTGAAATGAGGAGTGAGGGGAGGGTGGTAGTTCGTCAAAAGTCGACGAATACGTCACTCGCACATATACACCGTGTGACGTGATGTCACGGTGGGGATAGAAAACGGCGCATCGAGGTCCGAGACGACGAACTGTACAAATTTCTGTTGTTGTTGTTTGCTTCTACAGATAAATATATAATATACGCGAGTCACTCGGTTCCATCCCGCTCCGCCGGGAGGCGGCCATGGGGCGTTTCACTCGGTTCGAGGGGTGACGGTGGTGGTATTCGGGAAGACAGTGTTCGTCATGGGAAGACAGTGGTATTCGAGAATTCAATCGGTATTGGGGGTCTGCGAACGCGTCGCTGTTCAGTGTCGAGCAGTTCGAGCGACTTTCTCGTCAACCGGCCGTTGCGCTCTATGAGCTGACGACTACGTCTCACCGACGCGCTTGCGGAGCGGTTCTTCGGACCGGCGCAAACAGTGACTCGAATCTCACACAGCGACTGTGAATTGCCTCGGAGCCTGATCCCGAGGCACGCTGTCTTGACTTCCGGATGACGACCACCGTTCGATCAAATTCACTCGGTACCGGGGGCCTCCGTCGTCATCGGTGCGATTCGTCCCGTTCAGTCCGTCGAACGTTTCGAGGAAGGGCTTCTCGTCTGCCGATTTTGGCGTCTGATTTTCGATAATCGGCCGATGATACCAGTCCACAACCGACCGGCAACAAAAGCGAAGAACATACAAATCCCGATGCGAAGTACCGGTTATATGGGTTGGAAAGAGACGGCCGAACCAGTTTTAACGCGGATGCCCGCAGTCGAGCGTCCGGAGGGACACGTGCCCTTCCGGCGCAAGCTCGGCTGGACTGCCGGAATCCTCGTGTTGTACTTCTTCCTCACGAACGTCACCCTCTTCGGGTTGGACGTTTCGACGCAAAGTGACCTGTTCGGACGCTTCCGGTCTATCCTCGCCGGGGCGCAGGGATCGATTCTACAGTTGGGTATCGGTCCCATCGTCACCGCGAGCATCGTCCTCCAGTTGCTCGGCGGTGCGGACCTACTGGGACTCGACACGGACGACCCGCGGGACCAGATCCTCTACCAGGGACTGCAGAAGTTCCTCGTCGTCGTGATGATCTGTCTGACGGGCATCCCGATGGTGTTCGCCGGGAACTTCCTCCCGCCGAGCCAGGCCGTCGCTGACGCGTTCGGAATCACGCCGACGGGCGTGAAAACGCTGCTGTTCGCCCAGATCTTCGTCGGCGGCGTCCTCATCCTGTTCATGGACGAGATCGTGAGCAAGTGGGGCGTCGGCTCCGGTGTCGGGCTGTTCATCATCGCCGGCGTGAGCCAGCAGCTCGTCGGTGGCCTGTTCGCGTGGCCGTCGCTCGGCGGCGCGCCGGGCTTCATCCCGACGTGGATCGGCATCCTCACCGGCTCTCAGCAACTGGCCGACGGGCAGTTGCTCACCGGCGCAGGCCTCCAGGCACTGCTGTTCCAGCCGGGGCAGATCCTCGCGCTGTTCACGACGGTGCTCATCTTCGCTATCGTCGTCTACGCCGAGTCCGTCCGCGTCGAGATTCCGCTGAGCCACGCCCGCGTGAAAGGCGCTCGCGGCCGCTTCCCCGTGAAGCTCATCTACGCGTCCGTTCTGCCGATGATTCTCGTGCGGGCGCTGCAGGCGAACATCCAGTTCCTCGGGCGCATCCTCTACTCGCAGAGTCCGGCCGGCTCCAGCGCGATTACGCTGTTCGGGACGTCGATGCCGTGGCTCGGTCAGTACGGTTCGGACGGACAGCCGGTCGGCGGCTTCTTCTACTACTTCGCGCCGATTCAGGCCCCGCAGGACTGGCTCTGGTTCCTCGCAGGGACGGCGGCGGAGCCGTGGCAGATCTTCATCCGGGTCGCCATCGACCTGACGTTCATGGTCATCGGCGGCGCGATATTCGCCATCTTCTGGGTCGAGACGACCGGGATGGGGCCGGAATCGACGGCGCGACAGATTCAGAACTCCGGGATGCAGATTCCGGGCTTCCGGCGGAACCCGCAGGTCATTGAGAAGGTGATGGAGCGCTACATCCCGCAGGTGACGGTCATCGGCGGCGCGCTCGTCGGCCTGCTCGCCGTCATGGCGAACATGCTCGGCACTATCGGTCAGGTCTCCGGGACGGGTCTGCTGCTGACGGTCTCTATCACGTACAAACTGTACGAGGAGATTGCCGAGGAGCAGCTCATGGAGATGCATCCGATGATGCGCCAGATGTTCGGACGATAAGGCCGGACATCTGAGCCCTCACACGGCCGAAATCAGCGTATTTCCCCATCTTAGCTTTGCCGCAGAACATCCTCCAGCAACCGCTCACTCTTCCACGGAAGCAGCGGAGTGTTCCACATGAGCCGCGACTACGATGTACAACCGCATTGAGGAACTCGAAGCCGAGAACGAACGGCTAATCGAGCAGCTCGACGCGCTCGGTGAGATCGGTGCGGAGAAGACGACGAAGACGACGAACGAGATACCAGACGACCTCGGCCTCGCCGGGAGGGAGGTCGAGTACACCGACGAATCCGTCGATGTCCACCGCGGCACCATCCGCGGGACGATCGTCGAGGACCGCGACTGTACACGCGTGCTCCTCAACCTCGATACCGGTGACCGAGTCCAGATGGACCGCCCGAGTGAACAGCCGGAGATGCTGTGATGCGAGCAACCGTGCCCGCTCAACAGGAGGATACCTATGGAAATCGTCACGGGTTACTTGAGCGGATCGTCAGCCACCGACCGAAGGGCGACGACGAGGTCCGTGAAACGCTCAGCAGAAACGGAGACATCGCTCCGATCGACGACTTCTAGAGCACCGACAACACTAGTTCAGAACTATCCGTGTTTTGGGTTCTTTGCGCAAGAACCGATTAAATTTTCGTCCCTATAGTTTTATATGTTACTCTAGATGAGTTTGGAAATAGATATTCCCTCGAATATTTAGTAGAAGAAAGGGTCTCTCTAGTTATTGAAGCAATGAGCGTGACCCCCGACATGAATACGAAACTGGAGACTGTCGCACCAAGCCAAGCAATCGTTGAGAGGATTGCTGCTCTCGAAGAAGCCGATCAGACGGAACTCGATCCGCTCTATGAGACCGTTGATCCTGAAGCCCTGAACGCTCTCGTCGAAGCAACTGAACGTAGCAACCCTTCTCTCCAGATCCAGTTTACCTACAACGGCTATGAGGTGACCGTCAGTAGCGGTGGCGTAGTCTACGTCGACGAGGACGCAGATTCGAAGAGATAACGCGGTAAACCCGCGCTACAAACTGCATTACGACTGGAAAATTAATATCCTCTTCAGAAGTGAGTAAATCAAATTTAGATAACGAAAGAAAAAGAGATTATCCCATCGAATCCCATAACACTATATGAGTCTCTCCCTGGATTACGGGTAATGCGTTTTAGGGAGTGGACCCCTTCTGACGTTTCCGGACGGAAATTTATCGTAGCAATCGGTGGGATTTTCGTCGCACTCGTAGTCAGCTATCCGTTCCTCCCCGTTGTCGACGATGCATCGTCCGAACTCTGGCTCGTACTCGGTATTCTAGTCGGTATCCCCGGTCTCATCCTGTTGTACGGTGGCTACTGGTTGCCCCGAACTGACATCCGTTCGGAACTGTATCCTACTGTCGGCAAGTGGTGTCTCCGCGGCATAGTAATCGGGGTCGCCATCATGATTCCTATCGTTCTTGCCAGTAACAATCCTAACATCGTCGCAAATATACTCTTGCTCACGGCACTGGGCAGTCTCGCGGGTTTTGGTGCGGGTGGGTACGACGCGCGGGCCAAAACACGGCAACTCGAGCTTCAAGAAACGGTCGATCAACTGGAAACGTCGAACGAGCGCCTAGAACGACACCAGCAGTACACCGACGATATTCTCGACGCGATTCCTGACGTGTTCTATGTTTTAGACGAAAACGGAGCTCTCAAACGTTGGAACCAAACCCTCTCGGAGGTTTCTGACTACACGGATGAGGACATCTCATCGATGACTGCAGCCGACTTCTTCGAGGACGACAACCGTGATGCTGCCGTGGCTGCAGTCCGCGAAAGCTTCGATAGTGGTTCAGTGAGCGTAGAGATCGATCTACACACCAAAGGTGGCGACACCGTCCCCTTCGAGTTCGTTGGATCCACGCTCGAGGACACTTCCGGAGACTCTGTTCTGGCTGGCATCGGGCGTGACGTTACGGACCGAGTCGAGCGCGAACAGCGGCTCGAAGAGTCCAACGAGCGGCTCGAACAGTTCGCCTACGCTGCCTCCCACGACCTCCAAGAACCGCTTCGGATGATTTCGAGTTATCTGCGGTTGATCGAGGACCGAGCCGACGAAGAACTGACCGAGGAGACCGAAGAGTTCCTCGAGTTCGCCGTAGACGGGGCCGACCGCATGCGTAACATGATCAATGGGTTACTGGCGTACTCACGCGTGGAGAATCAGGGGGAGCCGCTCGAACCGGTCGACCTCAACGAAGTGGTAGGAGACGTGCGCGACGACCTCAACGTACGTATAACCGAAAGTGATGCCGACGTTGACATCGAGGAGCTGCCTCGTGTGGCGGGAGATGAACGTCAGCTGCATCAGGTGTTTCAGAACTTATTGAGCAACGCGCTCGAGTACAGTGGGGACGGGCCGCCACGGGTGCATATTTCCGCCGACCGGGACAGTTCGATGTGGGAAGTGTCGGTTCGGGACGAGGGTATAGGGATCGAGCCGGACGAGCAAGATCGTATCTTTGCAGTATTCCAGCGGCTCCACTCCCAGAACGACCACCAGGGCTCGGGCATTGGCCTGGCACTGTGCGAGCGGATCGTCGAACGTCACGGCGGCGAAATCTGGGTCGAGTCCGAGCCAAGCGAGGGAACGACGTTCTCATTTACCCTCCCTGCGGAGGATGAGCATGACAAGTAAGTATAGAAGAACCGAGCCGATCGATGTCCTCCTCGTCGAGGATAATCCTGGCGACGTCCGTCTCACGAAAGAGGCATTCAAAGACGGGCAGATCGCGAATACGCTCCACGTCGTTGGAAACGGTGTCGACGCCCTCGATTTTCTCTTCCAACGAAACGACTACGCCGACGCACCTCGGCCGGGTCTCGTGCTGTTAGATCTCAACCTCCCCCGAAAGAACGGAGACGAGGTGCTCGAAGAGCTTCACGGGGACCCTGACCGCCGGCGCATTCCGGTTCTCGTCCTCACGAGTTCGGAAGCCGAAATCGACATCGTCCAGTCCTACGAACTATGTGCGAACGGGTACCTTACGAAGCCGGTCGATCCCAACGAGTTTATCACCATGATACAGGAGTTAGAGCGGTTTTGGCTCTCGATCATGCGGTTACCGACTGACACAGATCTCGATTGAAAAGTTTACGTTGTATTCAGTATATCTGCTCGCACCGATCACTCTCTGAGGGTATCAACGTAGCCAACTCAAGCCGCTCCGACATCTACTCCACTGTCACGTGACCCCTTCCTCCTTCACCACATACGCTTCGATTCGAAAACTCATGTCAATGTGACTCTGTAGCCACATGTAGCCAACAGTCCTTTCAAGAACCCTCGGCACAGTCGCTCGGCGACGGGTAGAGCGTCAACATCTCCGGGATTTAACCACCACGCTATACTTGATACCGACTTGTTGGTTAACGCCGGTGCTGTCGATGTGGAGAATATAGTTTTTCGACTGTTGTCACGAACCACAGATAGCGCAAACAATTATGTACTTTCCATCGCTCTCTAGTCTGGTTGTCGGTCCAGAACAGTTCTCTACCGAAAATTCGTGAGGGGGTGATCGGACCGGCAACCTGCCTCTGACAAGCAAACGGGGATGCGTTCCATCTCCCCTCACTTCTTCGGACGTTCGGAACTGAGTTACTGCCAGACCCTACTTGCGTGGTATTCTCACAAGCGGTATCTCAGAGACGTTCGTAGCGACCCGTACGCGACCGGAGGGTGCGCACTCGATAGCGCATCTCTCGCAATCGGCCGACTTGGGCCGCGTTTACGTCGTTTTTTCCTACCTCAGGCAGCGAATAAGTTTACTGTGTATAAGATGTTTGCACTCCGGAATTACGATAGCGTCAATACACCACCCACCAAGTCGATAGTGGACATGTCCGAGAGATTCTTAATTGCTTGCAGTTGTTGTGAAAATATCATTCCTGGTCGTCGGGATGATGACGGAGACGCCTATCCTATGGGTGTCAAAAAATGTCCCGAATGCGACGGTACTGAGTTCGAGGTTGTCGAAAATACTCAGGAAAGCTTCGACTACTCCGAGCCGGACTCAGAGCGTCTGTTCTGACACTCCCTGTTTCCGCTGCAAATTCTGGAGACACCTTATCACGAGTGAAATCCGGAAACCACGGCCGCGAGTGAAAGTTGGGCGTCAGAGTACGTCAAACACGCCGAGGCCGTATTATCTATAGATAAGAGTGTATATTTCTAACAAACATCACGTCACCTAAACAGTTAGCCACATCACTAATACTCGAAAAGCGACTACTCAGTAGTGGTGAGTGACGCTCCCCATGGCAATCGCTCGCCGGTAGGCACCTCAAAAGGTGGTGTGTCAGACCTGAGAGGAACGCAGTGGTGTGTCAGAACCTACGTCTTCTCTTGGGGGAGCTACGAAACTCCCTATGAGTAGAGAGCCTGTTCTTTTGGTATAAATCTGCCCGAATGTCTTCCTATTTGCTACTTTTGTGAGTATGCTCATTCGCCGTTGTTGAGGTTCTCTTGGTCGACCGAGCGCGATGTCCGTTCGTTGCGACGTAATTCCTGACACACGCGCAGCGCCGACCGGCGGAGGTCCCCAAATCGGAGATAAGGGTGTTGAGCGCTTTGACTTCGATATCACGACGATGCTCGACGAACTCCCGGATGGCACCACGCTCCTCGTCGTGCTCCTCTCACCACTCCTTCGCATCCGACTAACAACACTTCATAACTAGATGACAGAGTTTATTAACCGGTGAGTGAGGATTACTAAACAGAGCATGAGCCTTCACAGTCGCAGAGAGATTCTGGGGACGAGCGCCGGACTCCTGACCGCGGCGCTTGCAGGGTGCACGGACACGAACGGGAGCGGGGAGTCCGGCGGGGCGAGCGGAAGCGGCGAACCGACGGCGCAGGCGTCGTTTTTCGTGCTTTCGGATTTCGCGTCGAACGTCGCCGGCGACGCGGCCACCGTCGAGAGCCTCGTTCCGTTCGGACAGCACGGTCACGGCTGGGAGCCCGGGCCGGACCTCCAGCGGACGGTGCTGGAGTCGGACGCGTTCGTCTACATGGGTGAGGGGTTCCAACCGTGGGCGGACGACGTCGTCACGAACCTCGAAGACGCAGACAGCGACGTGGCGGTCATCGAGGCACGTCACGGGGTCGATCTGCTCGGTGCCCCGGGTGACGGTGATGGCCACGACCACGAGGAAGAGCACCACAACGAGACGAGCGACGACCACGAAGAGGAACGTCGCAACGAGTCCGAGGCCGGTGACGACCGCGGACACGACCACAGCGATGCAGACCCGCATTTCTGGCTCGACCCCACGCGCGCGGCGACCGCGGTCGAGACCATCCGAGACGGCTTCGCGGAGTTCGACTCGACGAACGCGGACGCCTACGCCGAGAACGCCGACGCCTACCACGAGACGCTCGAAGAACTCGACGCGACGTTCGAAGAGGAACTGTCGGGACGCCAGCGCGAGGACGTCCTCGTCGCGGGCCACAACGCACTCCAGTATTTCGGAGACCGTTACGACGTCCACGTCCACGCGCTGACCGGCCTCTCACCCGACGACCAACCGTCGGCACAGGACATCAGACGCGCACAGGAACTCGTCGACGAGCACGGCATCGCGCACGTTCTCGCGCCGGTGTTCGAGTCCGACCGCGCCGCTCGCCAACTGGTCGAAGAGACCGACGCCGACGGTGTGCTCCCCATCACAGCGATTCCGGGCGTGACCGAGGAGTGGAACAAGAACGGATGGGGGTACGTCGACGTGATGCGAGAGGTGAACCTCGACAGCCTCAAGACCGCACTCGGCGCGGAATGAGTTCCGGTCGATGCGACCGTTCCGTCAGACGCTTCAACCACGACGCCGTCGGAACGAACGGAGAGACGGGTGAACGCAGAGATGACCGCCACCGAGGAGACGGACGAAAAGAGCGTATGACCGCGATCGAGCTATCGAACGTCACGTTCGGGTACACCGACACGCCGGTCGTCGAAGACGTCTCGCTCAGCGTCGAGGACGGCGAGTTTCTCGGCCTCGTCGGGCCCAACGGTTCGGGAAAGAGCACGCTTCTACGACTGATGCTCGGCCTCACCCGACCCGACGCCGGGAGCGTCGAACTGTTCGGCGAACCCGCGCGGACGTTCGACGCCGGCGAGCGCATCGGCTACGTCGCCCAGGACGTTGCCAACGCTGCGACGGAGATGCCGATCACCGTCCGCGAAGTCGTCGAGATGGGTCGCTACCCCCGCGTCGGCTTCGGCCGACTCGGCGCGGAAGACCGCCGCATCGTCGCCGACGCGCTCGACACCGTCGGCGTCGCCGACCTCGCCGACCGCCGTCTCGCGCATCTCTCGGGCGGGCAGCGCCAACGCGTGTTCATCGCGCGGGCGCTCGCGGGCGAGGCGGACCTCCTCGCGCTGGACGAACCCGCCGTCGGCGTCGACGCCGACTCCAGAGAGGCGTTCTACGACCTTCTCCGCGGCCTCAACGAGGGCGGACTGACGGTCGTGCTCATCGAACACGACATCGGCGTCGTCACCGAGCACGCAACGACGGTCGCCTGTCTGAACCGCAGGCTGTTCTTCCACGGCGAGCCCTCGGGCTTCGCTGAGAGCGACGCCCTCTCGCGGGCGTACGGTGCGAACCAGCGGATGCTGGAGCACGACCACCACCACGACCACACCCACGATAGCACCCACTCGCACCCATGACCAACTCGACGCTGTTTCCGGCCGCGAGTTTGCTCCTCTTGGACCTCGTCAACCAACTGGTGCGACTCATCGGCGGCGGGATGTGCGCGGCCACGCGACCACTCGGAATCGAGATTCTCTGCTATCAGTTCATGCAACAGGCGTTCGTCGCCGGCCTCTGCGTCGGCGTCGTCGCGCCGCTCATCGGCAGTTTTCTCGTCCACCGCGAGATGGCGTTCATCGGCGACACGCTGGCGCACACCGCCTTCGCGGGGGTCGCAATCGGGCTGTTCCTCGGGTCGGCGTTCGAAATCGCCGTCTCGCCGTACGTGACGGCGCTCGTCGCCGCCGTCCTCTCGGCGCTCGTCATCGAACTTATCGCCGACTACACCGACGCCTACGGCGACGTCTCGATGGCGATCGTCCTCTCGGGCGGCTTCGCGCTCGGGACGGTTATCATCAGCCTCACCGACGGCGGCATCGCCGTCGGCATCAGTCAGTACCTCTTCGGCAGCCTCTCGACGGTGACCCTGGAGAACACCTCGGTGCTGCTGTTGCTCAGCGCGCTCGTCGTCGGCGTCGTCGGCCTGACGTACAAACAGCTCCTCTTCGTCACGTTCGACGAGACGGCCGCGCGCGTCGCCCGGGTGAACGTCCCGCTGTACAACCGCCTGATGGTGATGCTGACGGCGCTTGTCGTCGTCGCCGCCATGCAGATCATGGGCGTCATCCTCGTCGCGGCGATGCTCGTTGTCCCCGTCGCCGCCGCGGCGCAGGTCGCCCGTAGCTTCCGCGAGTCGGTGCTCGTCGCCGTCGTCGTGGGCGAACTGGCCGTCCTCTTTGGCCTCACCGCCTCCTACCAGTACGGCGTCGCCGCCGGCGGGGCCATCGTCCTCGTCGCCATCACCCTCTACGCCGTCGCCATCGCCGCCGACCGAGTCGCCCCCCGGCGTTCGGAGACGGCGACCGAGGCCGCCGCCGACGGCGGGAGCGTCAGAGATTCAGAGGGCCGGCCGTAACCTCGCTGTGGCCGCTTTTCCACCAACCGGCTCTTCGCTACGACCGGATCCGACGACGCATCGGCTATCGCACTAGCGCTTTGGTTCGAGAACAGTTCCGGACCGGAGCGCCGCTAGCTCACTCGCCGTCGGCCAGCGGGCCGAACTCGTCGACGGGCATCACCGAGTAGTCGACAGAGAGCGTGTCTCTGGTCGCGCGGACCTTGCCGACGAACGTCGAGATCTCTTCGAGCGTCCCTTCGAGGACGAACAGTTCCATGCAGTAGTGCGCGCCGACGTGGCTGTGGAAGTTCGAGGCGACGAGGCTTTCGTGTTCGTGGCGCAGGTGCATCATCCGCTCTTCGACGCTCGTCGTCTCGTAGTCGAAGACGACGGTGACGACGCCCATGAGTTCGCGGTCTTCCAGGCGAGTGTCTTCGAACTCGCCGAGGAGGTTTCGAGAGGCGTCGCGGACGACTTCGCTGCGACCGGTGTAGCCGTGGTCTTCCGCGAACGCGTCGATGCGTGCCAACAGTTCCTCCGGCATGGAGACGCTGACGACGGTCATGTATTAACTGAATGCCCTTCGACTATTAACGGTTATTATCCATCGACCGTCCACCGCCGCTCGGGCCGCCGATGAGAGTGCGAGGGAACTGATTCTCACTCGCGTCCACCCGAGTCACGCCCGGAAGATGACCGCACGACTGCAAGCGGCGAACACCGGCGACGAACCGATGTGCTCCGCACCAAGGAGAAGGCGAGGCACGGCATCGGCAGCCCACGTCGATGCACGTCACCGAGCAGGCCGAACAGTGGGGCTTCCTCTGTGAATCGCTGGGACTGGACGCCGACGACCTCCGGCGACGCAGCGCCCGCTGCCGGCGTAGTTCTCCCGTCGGATTCGAACTGTCGCCGCGGCAAGCGTTTAGCCCCCCGCTCCCGTATCCCGTAGTATGACCGACGCGAACGTCATCGAGGAGGAACTCCGGGGCAACGGTATCAACGTCGAGGAGGTGGACGTCGGCGACGGGTCCGACGGCGTCGACCTGACGTACATGACGGCGTTTCCCGCCGCGCACGTCAACCACCGCGAAGTCGGCCAGGCGCTGACCGCCTTCATCGACCTCGCGCGGGAGGGCGAGTGGAAGCCCGAACCGGTCCGCGCGACGTCGGTTCGCATCGACGACGACGTCCAGGGTCGCTGGCGGGCCGAAGCCGAGTGGTTCGAGGACTACCTCTCGTACGGCCTCTCCGACGAGGACTTCTCCGAACTCGTCCTCGATACGCTCGAAGAGGAGCCGTCGATGTTCGCCGGAGGCGACCGATGAGCCGAGAGGAGAGCGCGTGGCGACACCGCGAGGGCGTCGACGCGACGACCGGCGAGCAGCGTCGTCCCTCCCGCTACGAGTTCTCGACAGTCAGCGTCCGGTTCGACAGCGACGGCGAGCGCTGCGTCGGGACGCTGTACCGTCCGGACCGCC
Organism: Haloprofundus salinisoli; assembly: GCF_020097815.1. Taxonomy (NCBI): domain Archaea; kingdom Methanobacteriati; phylum Methanobacteriota; class Halobacteria; order Halobacteriales; family Haloferacaceae; genus Haloprofundus; species Haloprofundus salinisoli. The sequence continues at coordinate 1,997,869 of NZ_CP083663.1, read as the reverse complement.
CGAAGAACCCGCCGCTGGTTCTGATGTCGGCCGGCCTCGGTTCCGACCGCGAGTTCGGCCTCCCCGCCTACGCCGAGCGGTTCGCCGAGCGAGGCTACGCCGTCTTCCTCTTCGACCACCGCCACTTCGGCGACAGCGACGGCAAGCCGCGAAATCTGATCAGTCCCGCGAAACAGATCGCCGACTGGCGGGCGGCCATCGAACGGGCCGACGAGTTAGACGGCGTCGATTCGGACCGACTCGTCCTCTGGGGGTCGTCGTTCGCGGGCGGCCACGTCCTGGAGATCGCCGCGGGCGAACCGCACGTCGCGGCGGTCATCTCGCAGGTCCCGGTCGTCGACGGGCGGTCGACGACGCTCGGCAAGGGGCTGAAGTTCGTCGCCAAGGCGCTGCCGCTGGCGCTCGCCGACAAACTCCTCTCGTTCGTCGGACGTTCGAAGACGATTCCTATCGTCGGCACGCCCGAGGAGTTTGCCGTCATCAACGAACCGGGCGCGAAGACGGGCTTTTTCGACCTCGTGCCGTCGAGTTCGGGGTGGAAGAACGAGACGCCCGCGCGAGCGTTCCTCTCGATTTCGGGCTACCGCCCCGGGACGAAAACCGACGAGGTCCACTGCCCGACGCTCGTTGTCGCGGGCGAACACGACGAAATCGCCTCGCTCTCGGACGTCGAGAGCGCCGCATCGAAGCTCCCGAACGGGACGTTCCTCCGGCTTCCGGTGGGGCACTTCGACGTCTACGGCGGGGAGACGTTCGAGGAGTCGCTGGCCCACCAGTTCGCCTTTCTCGACCGCGTCGTCGGCGACTCGGCGGGCGACTGACGACCGGCAGCGAACTCGGCGCATCGCTCGCGTCGCAAGCTTCCCCCGCGACGTAACCCTCTTTTCGGTCTCCCGCGTCTCTCCGCTATGACTGTCTCCCGTACCGTGGAACTGGAGGGCCACATCATCGACTCGGGGATGATGGGCCGCTGTTTCGGCATCGTGATGGACCTCGGCGGTTCGTTCGAGGTAGAGGAGTTCGAGGTCGGCCGCCACAAAGACGCCACCACCTACTGTCGGATGCGCGTCTCCGCCGACACCGAAGGCGACCTGCAGACCATCGTCCACGAACTCCACCAGAGCGGTGCGAACCCCGCCGACCCGCGCCCGGTGTCAGTCGAACCCGCACCCGCAGACCGGGTCGTCCCCGCCGGTTTCTACTCGACGACCAACCACCCGACCGAGGTGTTCTACCGCGACGAGTGGACTCCCGTCGACGACATCGAGATGGACTGCGCGGTCGTGATAGAGGAGGGCGAAGACGGCGAACTCAGCGCGCGGACGAAGGTGCTGAACGCGATTCGGAAGGACGACCTCGTCGTCGTCGGCGAGTCGGGTATCAGAGTCAACCCGCCGGAACGACCCCGCGACGCTTCTGGCCCGTTCGGCTTCATGCAGGGCGGCGTCTCCTCGGAGCGCCCCTCGGAGTCGCTCATCCGCGAAGTCGCCGAGGCGCTCGTCGAGACGAAGCGCGAGGGCGGTAACGTCCTCGTCGTCGCCGGCCCGGCACTCATCCACTCCGGCGCGGGCGACGCGCTGGCGGACCTCGTCCGCGAGGGGTTCGTCGACGGTCTCTCGGCGGGCAACGGCTTCGCCACCCACGACATCGAACGCGGCCTCTACGGCACCTCCCTCGGCATGGACATAGAGACGATGGAACACCCGCGGAAGGGGCACAAACACCACATCTACACCATCAGCGAGGTCATCCGCGCGGGCGGTATCCGCGAAGCCGTCGACGCCGGACTCATCGAGGAGGGCGTGATGTACGAGTGCGTCCGAAACAACGTCGACTTCGTGCTCGCGGGCTCCATCCGCGACGACGGCCCGCTGCCCGACACCATCACCGACGCCGTCGAGGCGCAGAACGCCATCCGCGAGCAGGCCCACGAGGCCGACCTCGTGTTGATGCTGTCGACGCTGCTTCACTCCGTCGCCGTCGGCAACTGCCTCCCGTCGACGACGAAAACCGTCTGCGTCGACATCAACCCCGCGACGGTCACCCAACTGTTGGACCGCGGGTCGTCGCAGGCCATCGGCATGGTGACCGACATCGGAACGTTCGTGCCGACGCTCGCGGAGAAAGTGTTCGAGGTGGAGTGAAGGGCCCCCGGGCGTCGAAGTTATATTATCAAAAAAAGTCAGATGACAACGAGATAATACTCGGAGATGCTACTGTTCATCATCTTCGGCTGGCCGCGACGGAGCAAAGAGTACGGCGAGACGTACCCCGGACACTGTAGCCACTGCGACAACGACCAGTACTACGAACTGAGGAAGTCCAGACGCTGGCTCACGCTGTACTTCCTGCCGCTCTTGCCGCTCGAGCGAGCGACGCGGGGACTGTTCTGCAGCATCTGCGGTACCGGCTTCGAACTCGACCGCACACAGTTCAAAGCCGCCAAATCGCTCTCGAAGTCGACGACGGCGTTCGCCGAGGGGGACCTGTCGGAGCGGGAGTACGGGCGCGAGTTGGAGACGTTCGAGGCGACGCTCGATATCTCGGGGACGACTAACACCGAGCGAAGCGACGACGTCTGACCGGCGGATTCGCAACCGCCCTTCCGAGGACTCCTCACCCGCTCTGCGACGATGTCGCCGTCCGCGCGGCGGTCGCCCCCTTCGTGCGTATTTTCCTGACAGTGACTACACAAAACATTTAACGCCGACACGTGACCGCCGTGATATGAACCGTGAAACGACGTTCGCCGCCGCGGCCACCGTCGTGGCCGTGGTGTCGCTCGTCGCCGCCGCGGTGGTCCCCGGTGCCCTCGCCGACCCGACCGACGACGGGCCGCTCCGTCCCGGTCCCGTCCAGGTCGAGGAGGTCCCTATCGCCCCCGGCGCTGCGACGGGCGAGACGGCCACGCTGGCCGTCGAAGCCAGGCTCGAACACCGAGGTAACCCCACCGACAACGTCACCGTGCTGTTCCGCGCTATCGACAGCGAGTCGAATCTCGTCGAGACGAGTCACACCGCCGACGTGGGGACGCTCACGGGCGACCGCGAGACGCCCGTCCGCGCCAACCTCACCGTCGCCCGCGAGGGCGGCTACGAGATAGAGACCATCGTCTTCCGCGACGGCGAACGCGTCGACCGTGCGACTCGGCGCGTCAGCGGCCTCGAAGCGCTCACGCCCGCCTACGCCGACTCGAACGTCGGGTTCGCCGAATCGACGGCGTTACAGCCCGTCTCCGTTTCGGTCGGCTCCGCCGACGGCGACCGGGTCAGTCTCGATCTCTCGGCGGCGCTGACGAACGGCGGCGACGCGCCGACGAGCGACCTCGAAGCGACGTTCGTCGTCCGACAGGCCGAGTCGAACGTCGTCGCCGACCGGGTCACCGTCCCCGTCGGCGAGATTCGCGCCGGGCGAACCTCGACCGTCGACGCCTCCGTGACGGTGCCCGGCGAGTACAACTACTACGTCGACGCCATCCTCTGGCGCGACGACGTCCACGTCGACTCCGCCCGGAGCGTGGCGAACCTCGACCCGACCGAGCGCATTAGCGCGAACGTCACCGAGCGGGAAGTCGAGTTCGAGGTGGAGGACTTCGAGTCCGGAGGCGCGGAAACGACCGCTGCCACCGAAGACGGCGGCGCGTACAGGGGGACTCAGTCCGACACGCCCGGATTCGGCGTCGTCGTCGCCGTCGTCGCCCTGCTCGCGGCGGCGCTTCTCGCCCGGAGGCGGTCCGAATGAGAGACGACCAATCGACTCCCACAGAGATGACCACGAACGATAACTCTACGACGCGAACCGATGGAGGAACGACGAACAGCAACGCCAATCCGAGCAACGACCGCGACCGCTCGGGCCGCGACGTGCGAACACTCTTGAACTACGCCGCGCTGGCGGTGCTGGTGCTGTTCGCGCTGGTGACGGCGGTCCAACTGTACACAGCCGTCGGCGGCGCCATCGACCGCTGGGTCGCTCCCGACTACCGAATACTCTTCCGTGCAGCGTTCAACCTCGTCGTCCTCCTGCTCTGCGTCGGCGGCATCTCGCTGCAACTGCGGCGGTTGGACTGAGCACCGAGCAGGTCGACTCCGACGCCGCCCCGGTTACGTCGCCCACACGAGACGGTTCAGAAGGCCTATAAGTGGGCCGCCGACCCCACCACCATGGACCCGACGATGGGTGCGATGGACCCGAAGACGAAGCGACAGCACGAGTGCGCTATCGCCGTCCCTCGGAGCGAGAGAGACGCCGCGGTCGAACTGATTCGAGACGATATCCTCGCGGAACTCACCGAAGAGTGCCCCGAGTGCGGGCACTACGCGACGCTCTCGACGTACGAACCGGCGTTCTTCGAGGGGCGCGACCCGGAGAAGATCTCGGTCGCGTTCACCTGCCCCTCCTGCGAGTGGCCCATCGGCCTCAACCTCTGAGTCGGCTCAGAGCGCCACCCAGGCCGCGAAGACGACGAGGCCGCCGAGACTCGTGCTCGCGACGGCGTGCAGTCGGAGTCGGTCGAGCAGCGCGTGGGCGTCGCCCTCGACGCTGAGCGCCTCGTGAATCTCGCTGCCGAGTTCGCAGCGGGGCAGGAAATCCATCGCCACGTGGAGGAAGACGCCCGCAGCGAACCCGAAGACGACTCCCCGAACCGCGGCCGTCGCCGGGAGGACGACGACGCTCGACAGAATCGCGGCGAGGCCGACGCCCGCCGCAGGCAACAGCAGCACCGACCACTCCCGACCGGCGCGGCGCAGTCGCGTCGCGGCGGCGTACCCCGCCGGTCCCTTGTGCGAGACGATGGCGAGACCGAGCGTCAGACCCACTTCCATGTTCCCGTAGACGATACCGATGATAGCGCCCGCGGAGAGCGCGTGCGCCGACAGTTCCGTCACCGTACGGTCCAGCGGCAGGTCGAGGTGGGCGAGGCGGTGGCCGATAGTGTGCGAGCCGAAGCCGACGAGCAGGCCGAGCGCGACGCCGAAGCCGCCGTACTGTGGGACGTCGCCGCTGACGCCGATGGCCTGCGGGAGCAGGAACACCGCGGCGCTGGTTATCATCGCGCCGCTGGCGAGGCCGTACCCCCAGACGAGGGCGTCCGCGCGCTCGTCGGTTCCCCGCGCTCCGAGCCACCCCGCGGCGGCCATCGCCAGAAACGCCACCCAAGAGATGACGAGGAGGTCTCTCGCCCCGCGCTGGAGCGCCACGGCCGAGAGGAGGACCAGCAGCGCGAACGAACTGATGCCGAGCACCGAGCGTCGTTTCACGTTGTGAACTGAGCTTCTCGGATTAATATGACCGTCGGTTCTCGGACGGGGCCTCGTTTCGCGGCCGTTTCTCCCTTCGACCGAGCGTCATTCGACCGCGTTATCCGACGACGCCGGGGTCCGAACCGGCATCTCCCACGCGAGAATCGCAAGCGACCCGGCGAAGAGGACGCCGCCGGCGACGCCGAGCGTCAGAAGCGGCGAGGCTGCGTCCGAGAGCGCGCCACCACCGAGTTGGAACGGGACGACAGTGAGGCCGCTCACCATCGCCATCGCGCTCAGAACCGTCGCTCGGCCCAGCGATTCGATGCGGTCGTTGACGTACTGTCCGGCGAGCGTCCGCGTCGTCTCGCCGACGCTGCGGGCGAACAGTAACACCGGAATCGCTAGGAGAGGGACGACGTACATCGCCGCGAGCGACGCGCCGAGGGCGAGCGGAATCACGACGAACCAGCGACGGAGGCCGACGCGTTCGACAATCCATCCGGCGTTGTAGCTGAGTCCGGCGGCGACGAGACTGATAGCCGCGTAGAACCACCCCAACAGCGGTTCTATCTGCCTCTCGGAGACGCCGTACTGGGGAATGACCGCCTCGAACACCGGTTGTAAGAAGATGAACACGAGGTAGGAGACCGCCGAAAAGAGCACGAAGTAGTAGAGCACGAACGATCGAATCTCTCGCTTCGAGGCGGTCTTCCGAACGATTCCGAGCGTTTCGCCGAAGCCGAGGCGGTCGGCGCGCGTCCGCTCGTACGTCTCGGACTCGTCGACGGCGAGGAGGACGAAGAGACCGAGACTCGTCACCCCCGCGGCGACGAAGAACGGGTACGAGAGGTCGACACCGCCGAGGTAGCCGCCTATGATGGACGCACCGACGCCGACCAGGAGCGCGACGGACTCGCCGCGGCCGCGGACGCGAGCGAACTCGTCCCCGGACCGCTCGTCGGTGAGCGCGTCGTAGAGCCACGCGTCCTCGCTGCCCGACCGGAAGTTGTAGCCCATCGACCAGCAGACGTACAGAATCGCGAGGGCCGCGAACGACCCGGCGAAGCCGATAGCGACGAGCGTCCCCGAGATGAGGCCCGTCCCGACGAGGAGGCTGTTTCGTCGGCCGATTCGGTCGCCGACGTACCCCGTCGGAACCTCGCCGAACACGGTCGTCAGGTTGTACAGCGATTCGAGAATCGCTATCTGCGCGAACGAGAGCCCCTGTGAGAGAAAGTAGAGGTACATGACGGGGCGGTAGAACTCGACGGCTTTCGTCGCCTTGTACGCGTAGTACGCGAGTATCTGCGGCGACGAACGAGCGTCGAGTTCGGGAGACATCTGTTTCTCGATTACCGTCGCCGCCCACTTTATTTTCGCTATGACGGATTCCGAAAGTCGTAATACGCCGTCCGCTGCCGAGCGTCTCTCCGCGACCGGAGGCGGTCCGTTGCCTTCTTCCTCACCGCGTCGCGTTCTTCCAGGTCCGGTGGTCGAGAATCTCCCCGTCGAGGTCGTCGGCATCGGCTTCGGTCGCCGCCCAGACGAACATCGGCGCGATGTCGTCGGCGTCGCGGCCCTCCCCGCCGGTGAGCTCGGTGGCGACGGGACCCGGGTCGACGACGCCGACGGTCTGCGAGAGGTCGGCGGAGAACCCCCGCGCCAGCGCCTCGTCGGCGGCTTTCGAGACGGCGTACACGCCCATGCCGGCTCTCGCCTCGCGGGCGACCGACTCCGACGGAATGAGGACTCGCGCGTCGTCGGCCATGTGCGGGACGGCCTCCTTTACCGCGGCGAACACCCCGCGGACGTTCGTCCGCATCGTATCGTCGAAGCGGGCGTACGACTCCTCGGCGGTCGGCATCTCACCGGGCGTCCCGTGGTTGACGGCCGCGCAGGCGACGAGCACGTCTATCGGCCGCGACTGGCGTGCGGCCAGTTCCATCAGTCGCTCCATGTCGAACTCGTCGCGTACGTCGGCGCGTTCGGTACGTATCGTGCCGCCGGCCTCCGCGAGTTCGTCGGCGAGGTCGTCCAGCGCCTCCTCGTCGCGGGCGCAGGCGACGACGTGCGCAGCCTCGGCGGCGAACGCGGCCGCGACGCTCCGCCCGATTCCTCGACTCGCCCCGGTGACAACCACGGTCATCTCGTCCATACTCTCGGTTAGGCTGAGTTCGACCTAAAGATGCGTCTCCCGGGCCGGCCGGAAGCGTACAGACTTTTGTCGATGCGTATCTCGGTGCCGGTATGACACACGGTTCCGATGTCGTGACGTTCGACGCGGACGCCGCGCTCGAAGCGGTGCGAGAGGCCGTCGACGGGCCACTCTACTCGTTCGCCGTCTACACGCCGGAGGCGCACGAACTCCTCCACGTCGACGACGCCACGCGCACGTTCTACCGCGATCGCGAGCAGATGCTCGCTCACTTCGACGAGATTCACAACTACGCCGGCATCGACTTCGCGGAGATGGAGCTCTTGACCGAGGAGCTGTTCCCTATCGCCGACCGCGTGAGCTACGTCACGACGGCGATGGACTACCTCAAACTCCTCCGCATCTACTTCGAGCGGGAGGGAGTCTTTCTCGCGCTCGCTCCCGACGAACCGGTGACCGAACTCGTCGAAGCCGTCGCAGACGTCGCCGCCGAGACCCCGGATTCGGGAGACTCGAACCCGTAGCTCACTGGTCGCGAACACCGGGAGACACCGCCGACCCCGTGCGTCGGCGAGGCAGTCAGTCGTTTTATGCTCTGAACGCCCCTAGTTGGTGTCGTGACCTTTCCAGCGAACGGCGACGGCACCGGAGATGTCGACGCCGACACCCCCGCCGCGGACGCCGGTCGGCGCTTCGGGTCCGGCCTCGACGGCGACCGCGACTGCGTCCGCGAGGAGCTCTCGACGCTCGCTGGACAGTCCGTCGTCGTCGTCGGCAGCGGCTTCGGCGGCCTCTCGACTGCTTGCTACCTCGCCGACGCCGGGGCCGACGTCACCGTATTAGAGAAGAACGAGCAACTCGGCGGCCGCGCCAGTCGCTTGGAGGAGGACGGCTTCCGATTCGACATGGGTCCGTCGTGGTACCTGATGCCCGACGTGTTCGAGGACTTCTTCGGCTACTTCGGGAAGCGACCGACGGAGTACTACGACCTCGAACGCCTCGACCCGCACTACCGCATCTTCTTCAAAGACGGCGACCGCGTGGACCTCGTCCCCGACGTGGAGACGAACAAACTGCTGTTCGACTCCTACGAGGAGGGCGCGGGCGAGACGCTCGAACGCTATCTCGAAAAGTCTGAGCGCAACTACCGCATCGGAATGGAGCAGTTCGTCTACAAGGACCGCCCGCGTCTGCGCGACTACATCGACACCGACGTGCTCCGGCACGCGTGGGGGCTCTCGCTCGTCGGGTCGATGCAGGGCCACGTCGAGAACTACTTCGAGAACCCGAAGCTCCAGCAGATCATGCAGTACACGCTGGTGTTTCTCGGCGGTGCGCCGTCGACAACCCCGGCGCTGTACAACCTGATGAGCCACGTCGACTTCGAACTCGGCGTCTACTACCCCGACGGGGGCATCGGCGCGGTCGTCGACGCGATGGTCGACCTCGCGGAGGAACTCGGCGTCACCTTCCACACCGGCGACGCGGTCGCCGAGATTCGCGGCCGCGAAGGCGGGTTCGCCGTCAGAACCGAATCCGGCGAACAGTACCTCTCGGACCTCGTCGTCTCCGACGCCGACTACGCCCACACCGAGCAGGAGCTCCTGCCGCCCGAGAAGCGTCAGTACGACGCCGACTACTGGGATTCGCGGACGTACGCACCGTCGGCGTACCTGCTCTACCTCGGCGTCGAGGGCGACGTCGAGGAGCTGGCTCACCACACGCTCGTGCTCCCGACCGACTGGGAACCGCACTTCGACACCATTTTCGAAGGGCTCTCGTGGCCCGACGACCCGGCGTACTACCTCTGTGTCCCCTCGAAGACCGACGACTCCGTCGCTCCCGAGGGTCACAGCAACCTGTTCGTCCTCGTTCCCATCGCCGCCGGTCTGGACGACGCCCCCGAGATTCGAGAGCGTTTCCGCGAACAGATCCTCGACGACATCACCGAGAACACCGGCGTCGACCTGCGCGACCGCATCGTCTTCGAGAAGTCGTTCTGCGTCAGCGACTTCGCGGAGCGGTACAACAGTCAACGGGGGACGGCGCTCGGGATGGCGCACACGCTCCGCCAGACCGCGCTCCTGCGGCCGCCGCACCGCTCGAAGAAGGTGCCGGGACTGTACTTCACCGGGTCGTACACGACGCCCGGTATCGGCGTCCCGATGTGTCTCATCAGCGGCCGTCTCACCGCCGAGTCGATGGCGAAACACTCCGGTCGTGTGGACGGGCGGGCATCGAAAGCCGCCGAGGACGAGATCGTCCGCTCCGACGGCGAAGCGAGCGAGGTGACCGACTCGGCGTACGCTACTGACGCCGGTGACCCCGGCGACCAGCGCGCGGAGTCGGACGACGCCCCGGCAGAACGAGAGTCGCCGACTCGTTCGACCGACTGATGGGTCGCCTCGGCCACCTGCTGAAGCTCTCTCGCCCCCGCTTCTGGTTCTACCTCGCGGGACCCGTCGTCGTCGGCGTCGCCTTCGCGGCGGAGTCGATTCCGGAACTCTTCGCCCCCCTCGCGCTGGTATTGTTCGGCTACTTTCTCGTTCCGGGGAACGTGTTCCTCTACGGCGTCAACGACGCGTTCGACGCCGACATCGACGCCGAGAACCCGAAGAAGGACGACAAGGAGGTCAGATTCGGCGGCGACCCCGTCGTCGTGGCCGTCGTCGCCGCCTCCGGGCTGCTGGGACTGGCGCTCTTGGCGGTGACGCCGCGGATCGCGTGGGTCTGGCTGGCGGCGCACTTCTTCCTCGCCGTCGAGTACAGCGCCCCGCCGCTTCGGTTCAAGACGACGCCCCTCTTGGACTCGCTATCGAACGGACTGTACATTCTCCCGGGCGTCGCCGCCAACGCCGCCGTCGCGGGCGAGCACCCGCCCCTCCTGGCTGTGCTCGGCGGCTGGCTCTGGACGATGGGGATGCACACGTTCTCGGCGATTCCCGACATCGAGCACGACCGCGAGGCGGACATTCGGACCACGGCCACAGTACTGGGCGAGACGCGGACCTACGCCTACTGCGCGGGCTGTTGGCTCGCGGCGGCGCTCGCGTTCGGTCTCGTCGACCTCCGAATCGGCCTGTTGCTGCTCGCGTATCCGGTCGCCGTCTTCGCCATCTACCGCTCGAACGTCGACGTCTCGCGGGCGTACTGGTGGTATCCTGCGCTGAACACGGGCGTCGGGATGGCGCTCACGGTGGGCGCGCTCTGGAGGTTGGTGTATGGCTGATTCGATATCGGCAGTCTCGGAGTCGCTACCCTCGAACCGCACGGAGGTGGAGACGCGACTCGATCGACTCGTCCGCGAGAACCGCTTTACCATCTCGGTCGTCTTCCCGCTGGTCGGCGGGCTGGTGCTCGTCGCCAGTCGCCTCGAACTGCTTCCCGAGCCGCTGGCGTTCAACGCGTTTCTCATCCTCCTCGGGACGTTCGTGATGCGCTCGCCGCTCATCGTCGGGACGCTCCCGCTGTTCGACCGCCGGGCGGTCGCGGGCGTCTCGGCGCTCGCGCTGTACGCCTACGCCATCGAGTACACCGGCGTCGAGACGGGGTGGCCCTACGGCGAGTTCTACTACGGCGTCGACCTCGGGCCGTCCGTCGAGGGGGTTCCGCTGGGGCTTCCCATCTTCTTTCTCCCGCTGGTGATGAACTCGTATCTGCTCTGTCTGCTACTGCTCGGCGACCGCGCGAACAACCCGGCGGTCCGTCTCTTCGCGGTTATCCTGACCGTGCTGGCGATGGACGTGGTGTTGGACCCCGGAGCCGTCGCGCTCGGCTTCTGGGTGTATCCAGACGTCCCGCTCGGCGGCGGCTTCTACGGCGTCCCACCGTCGAACTACGCGGGGTGGGTCGTCAGCGCTACCGTCGCCGTCGTCACGCTCGATTGGGCGTTCGACCGCCGAGCGCTCCTGGCGCGACTGTCGCGCTGCGAGTTCATGCTCGACGATCTGGTGAGCTTTGTCATCCTCTGGGGGAGCGTCAACGTCGTTTTCGGCAACTACGTCCCCGCGCTGGTCGCGGCGCTGTTCGGCCTCGGCCTGCTTCGGACGCAGCAGTTCGACGCGGGACTGCTCAGACCGTCGTGGCTCCGGTGAGTTCGAGACAGTAAGAGCGCGGTCGGCTCAGCGCGCCGGAAGCCCGTCGTGGCGTCCCGCACCCGCCGCCGGCGACCCTCGTTTCGACACCGAACTGACGCACCAGAACACCGTCTCGGGGTCTTTCGTCCACATCCAACGATAGCGGGTGCGGGCGAACAGGCTCAGTTTTCGGAGTCGGCTCAGCTCCGGCGTCGCGGAGAGCACGTCGTAGTTTCGATCGCGGATGAGTCGGTGGTGGTCGGCGTACAGCACCGCCGCCAACAGCACCGAGAACTGGCAGTCCTCGGGGAGGTACTTGATGCCGGCGACGCCCTCGCGGTAGAGCGCCTCCGTTCGGAGGAGTTCCGACTCCATCGCGGTGGTGAACCCCTCCGAGAGTTCGTGACGGCGAATCTGCCCCTCCGTGACGTCGTGTTCGCGCAGCGTCGTCTGCGGGAGGTAGATGCGGTCCCGCTCGTCGATATCCTCGCGCACGTCGCGCAGGAAGTTCGACATCTGGAACGCTTCACCGAGTTTGGTCGCGTGCGGGAGCGCTCGTTCCCGCTCTTCGGGGTTCATCACGGCGGTCATCATTCGGCCGACGGCCGCCGCCGATCCGTCTATGTACGCCGCCAGTTCGGCGTACGTCTCGTAGCGACTCTTCGTGATGTCGGTCAGCATGGCGTCTACGAACGCGTCCACGTCCGCCTCTTCGATGCCGTGCCGTTCGCGCATCTTCGAGAACGCCGACAGCACGGGGTTGCCGGTCTCGGTCTCGCCGAGTGCCGCGGCGCGTAGCCGTTCGAGTTCGACCCGCTGTTCTTCCGGCGTCGCGTCGCCGGCGTCGTCGACGACCTCGTCGGCCAGTCGAAAGAAGGCGTAGAGGACGTACGTCGGGTGACGGACCCGCCGGGGGAGGAGCCGCGTCGCGAAGTGAAACGTCTTCCCGGTCCGCTGTTGTATCTCCTTGCTCCGAGCGACTTGCTCGTCTCTCACCATGAGGACGCACCCTGCGGTCGCCCTCTCCATCGTCTACTCGGGTCACAACAGCGCATGAGCTACGCATTCTTAGGGAGAGCAGGCCCATAATCGTTAGTAACAATACACGTTACAGAACGGACGACGGTCCGTCACTCGCGGGTGAGGACCGCCGGCCCCGACGTTACCAGAACGTGTCGCTGCAGTCGTAGACGACGCCGTGGGTCGGACAGACGTACTTGCAGTGGCGGTGCTGCATCGACGCGCCGCAGAACGGACACGGTCGTCCGCGCGGTGTCTCCTCCGCCTCCGACTGCTCCGTCGTCTCGGTCACGTGGATACGTCGGGGTGCCAGCCGTTTGACTGTTGCTCTCGGCGGTGAGCCGAAGCGGCGCGTCCGCTCGCGACGTAAAACAAAGAGAGATACCGCGCGTCCGAGACGACTTTACTCGTCGTCTTCGGCGTCTTCGTCTTCTTCGGCCGCTTCGGCCTCTTCGAGGAGGTGTTCGCCGTACTCGGAGAGTTCGGCGCTGCCGCCGTTCTCTTCGAGGTCCTCGACGGCCGTCGACGTGAACGCGTCGGCGACGACGTGCAGTTCGTTGCGGACCTGCCCGCCGCCGAGCACTTTCACGACGTCGGTGTCGCTTCGCGCGTCGACGACCTCGCGGGCGTCGAGGCGGTAGCCGTCACCCTCCTCCTCGGCGAGGCCGTCCGCGGCGTAGAGCGCGGCGTCCTCGTCGAGTTTCTGCAGACGCACCTCGACGACGTCGAGTTGCGCGTCTTCCGGGCGGGTGAAGCCGTGTTTGCCGAGCGGTTCGTAGTTGTGGAACTCGTGTTTCGCGCGTCCCGCGCGGCCGCGGCCGCCGCGGTGACCGGCACCGCGCCGGTTCTTGTGCGTGCCGCCGCCGTGGGTTCGGGACCCGCGCTGTCGACGTTTCTTGGATGTCATTATCGCATCGCCTCCAGCAGTTCGTCGATGTTCTCGGACTCGTGCTTGCCGAGCTGACCGCCCTCGCTGGTCGGGTGCTTGAGCCCCCTGTGCCCGCCGCGCGGCGGGTGGAGTCGCAGTGACGGGGAGAGACCCTGCTCGCGCAGCGTCGTCTCCTCGTTCACGAGCGCCTCCGCGAGCGCGCCGACGTCGTCGTAGTCGGTGTTCTCGGCGAGGTAGTCGTCGTCGACGTCGGCGTCGCCTTCGAGCGGCTCCGCGCGCTTGCGCAGGAGCGTCTCGACGACCTCCGCGCTCGGTTCGCCGTGAGCGACGTACTCGTTGACTTTCGTCACCATGCCGCGGTAGGTGTCCGTCTCGGGGACGAACGCGCAGTGGTTGACGCCGTGGATGTTGAGCATCTTCAGCGTGTCGTGCACCGCACCGCTCATGTTGACGTCACCGCGGAGTTGAACGACCGCGCGCATCACTCGCTCACCTCTTGCTGGACTTCACGAGCGTGTCGCGGCGTCCGCGACTGCGAGGCGTTCTTCAGCGCGTTGTACGTCGCTTTCGCGAGGTTGACCGTCGTCCGGGTGTTGCCGTCGGACTTCGTCCACGCGTCCTGGATACCGGCGAGTTCGAGGATGCTGCGGACGGTGGGTGCGGCCGCGAGGCCGAGACCCATCGGCGCGGGGATGACCTCGACGGTCACCGACCCGGCCTTCCCTTCGGCTTTCCGGGTCAGAGAGTGGGTCCCGCCCGCGCGGTCCTCCCACGAACCGGAGCCTCGGTCGACTTTGATGATGTTCAGCTTTGCGACGTCGATGGCCTTCTGAATCGCCGAGCCGACCTGGTCGTCGCGGGCCTCGGCGTAGCCGAGGAACCCGTCGCGGTTGCCGACGGCGACGACACACCGGAACTTCACCCGGCGGCCGGAGTCGGTCATCCGCTGGACCATGTTGATGTCGAGCACGTCGTCGTCCAGTCCGGGGAGGAGCTGGTCGACGATCTCGGGCTCTTTCAGCGGCAGGCCCGTGTCGAGCGCCTGCTCCATCGACGTGACGTCGTCGTTCTGGACCATGCGGCCGAGGCGCGTTCGCGGCTCCCAGCCGTTGTTGTTTCTGCTCATTCGTCGTCCTGTAGTTGTTCGAGCACGTCGTCGAAGTGCTCGGGTAGTTTCGTGGCGTCGAACTCCCCGCCGTACAGCGGCTCGTCGAGCTGTTCCGCGTACTCGGCGATGTGCTCGCCGCGGTTACGCGACCAGTCGGCCAGCACGCTCTCGTTGTGCGGGATGTCGAGGCCAGCGTCTATCGCTCCTTCCTGAACGGCGAACACCTTGTTGCCGGGCGTCGCCGTGTTCAGGCCGATGTCGAGGACGGCCTCTTCGAGGCCCGCCTCGACCGCTCGCTTGCCCGCGAGGTAGCCCGTCAAGTACGCGCTCGGGAGGTTGCCCGTGGGGGCTTCCCAGCCGTACTCGGCGAGATCCTCGGAGGAAGCGGCGGCGTGTGTGTTGTCACCGTCGGGTCCGGGGGTTACCAGCTGCGCCCTGACGTGCTTGTTGCTGACGCGGGCTACGAGCCGCGGCTTGCCGGATTTCAACAGGCGCAACCGCTGATGGTAGTCTGTCCGGACCTCTCGACGGCGTCGCATCGGTACCTTGTATCGTGGTCCTGTCGCCATCTATTGGTCCTCCAGTTCGATATCGTAGTTGTTCCGTGCGTACGCTTCGAGGCGGTCGACGCTGACGAACTCGCCACCGCTTGCCTTGTTGTACAGCTCGCGGTACTGGGTTCGGTTCAGCGGACCGTCGTCGCGCAGTTCCTTGAGTCGGGCTCGCTGGGCGCGAATCCGGCTCATCCACTCGTCTTTCGAGTCGCGTCGCGCGCCGGCTTTCCCTTTGCGGGTGCCGGGGCCGCTGCGGTGGCCGTAGTCGCGTTTAGCCTGCCGCTCGCGGGCGCGGCCGCGCGAGTTGGACTTGGCGTCCTTCGCGCGGATGGTGCCACTGTCGACGAGGTCACGGATGTCCTCGCGCGTGATGGCTTCGGCGATCTCGCTCTGTTCGTCAGGGTCGAACCAGACGCGGCTCTTTCCGACGTCGAGGACGTCGGCGGCCATGCGTCGTTGTGCGCTCAGGTTCGTCATTGGTCGACCTCCACTTCGACGTAGGTCGGGTTGAGGACGCGAATCTCGCGGTCCTCACAGACGTCCTCGATGCGCTCGCGCTTGCGAGCGCCGACTTTGCTGGCGATGCGGACGGCCTGCGTGTCGCCGTCGACGCCTTCGAGGTCGTCTACGTTGTGAACGTGCACTTCCTCGAAGCCGCTCGGGTGCAGACCGCGGGCGGCCTTCGGCGTGCGGTAACCCGATTCGACCATCGGGCCCTTGCCCTTGATGCCGCGTCGCTGCTTGGAGAGTCCGCCGCGCGGCTTGCGCCACGACTCGGGGACTCGTTTCTTCGCGTGGTACTTCTGGCGGCGGAACGCGGGCATGCCCTCGCGGTGCTTCTGCCCGAGTGCGCGCGCCGTCTCGTCGTCGAGGTTGGGCGTCTTGTCGACGTGGCCGCGGGGACGGAGCTCCGTCTCGACGTCCTCGTCTGCTTCCTCGGCTTCGGGCTCGCGCTCGTCTTCGACTTCGGCCTCGGTCTCCTCGGAGACTTCGAGTCCGCCGACGTCCGCTTTGATGCGGGCCGCCAGCGCGTTGCCGATGCCTTCGACGTCGGCGAGTTCCGACTGGCTCGCCGCCTTCACGTCCTCGACGGACTCGTAGCCGGCTTCCTGCAGCGCGTCTGCCTTGCTCGGTCCGACGCCGCTGATCTCTTCGAGCGTCTCTGGTTCGTCGTCGGCCATTTATGCACCACCTGCCTGCGGCTTCTCGGTGATGTAGACGCCGTCTTGGAACACGCGAGTGTCCTTGTCGGTGACGCGCGTCAGCTGTTCGATGGACGCGGCGGTCTGCCCGACGGCTTCCTTGTCGGAGCCGGTCAGGATGACCTCCTCGCCGTCGATCTGTACCTCTGTGTCGCCGCGAATCTGCGCGCGGCGCGGTGCCTTCTCACCGAGGAAGTTCTCGATGACCACTTCGTCACCCTCGACGCTGACCTGCATCGGGAAGTGAGCGTAGTAGACCTCCATCCGGTACTCCCAACCGTCGGTGACGCCGTAGAGCATGTTTCGGATGTGGCTCTCGAACGTTCCGATGGTCGCGTTGGTCTTCGCGTTCTCGGTGTCGCTTTCGACGACCACGCGGTCGTCGTCGACACTGACGGAGACGTCCGGATACCAGAGCCGTCGCGTGACGGACCCGTTCGGTCCCTCGACGGTGAGGTCGAGGTGGTCTACCTCGGCGGAGGCGTCGTCTGGAATTTCGATTTCGACTCGACTCATATTAGTAGACGTATGCGATTACTTGTCCACCGATGCCCTGTTCGCGGGCCTCGTAGTGGCTCATGACGCCGTGGCTCGTCGTGACGATGAGCGCCCCGTAGTCACGGGCGGGGAGGAATCGCTTCTCCCATTTCTCGAATTCGCCGGCACCCGCCGAGTAGCGGGGCTTGACTGCGCCACAGTGGTTGATAGCGCCTTTCAGTTCGACCTCGAACCGACCGGCTCTGCCGTCGTCGACGAAATCGAAGCCGTCGATGTACCCGCGGTCGTAGAAGACCTCGAGGACCGAGCCGATGATGTTCGAGGCGGGTTGTACCTCGTGGGACAGATGCCCGACGCTCTCGGCGTTGTCCACGCCGGAGAGCGCGCTGCTGAGTGGGTCGTTGTCAGCCATTGTTATCGATACTTCTTGAATCCCATCTCGCGGGCGATCTCGCGGAAGCACTGCCGGCAGAGGTTGATGTCGTACTTGCCGACGAGCGCCTGTTTGCGACCGCATCGGCGGCACTCGTGGCGCTGGCCGGTGCGCTGCGTGGCGTGTTCGCCCGTCACGTCTGTTTCACTTTCGCTCATTGTTCAACCTCAACGTCGAACGACTCCTCGAGGAACGAAATGGCGTCCTCGGGGGTCAGTCGGTGATTAGCGGGGATGCTCCGCGTCACCTTGTCTCGCTTTGCGACACGGTAGCCGGGGCGGACGAGGTTGACCGTCACGTCCAGCCCGTAGATGCCGATTTCGGGGTCGTACTCCTGGCTCGGGAACTCCGTGTGTTCCTCGACGCCGAAGCTGAAGTTGCCCGTGTCGTCGAAGTTGCTCGCCGAGAGGTCTGCCAGCGGCAGCGCCGTCTCGAGGAACTCGCGGGCCGTCTCGCCGCGCAGGGTCACCTTCGCGCCGACCGGCGTGCCGATGCGGACGCCGAAGTCCTGTCCGGCGCGCTTGGACGTGGTGCGGACGCTCTCTTGGCCGGTGACGGCCTCGATGATGTCCTCGGCGTTGGCGAGTTCGCGGCCACCCTGGCCGATGCCCATGTGGACGACGACCTTCTCGATGCGCGCCTGGCGCATCTCGTGGACGGACTCGCTCATTCGTCGTCACCTCCGGTGGTGATCTCCGGTTCGCCGCCGGTGAAGTTCTCGTCGATGACGACGACGTAGTCGGCGACCGTCTCGAAGCTCTCGCCGTCTTCCTGCTCGACGGCGACGGTGTTGTCGCCGCTACCGAGCGTGACAGTGATATCCGAGATGGTACCGATTTCGCCGGAGTGCGCGCCGGCGACGGCTGTCACGAGCGCGCCTTCCTCGTACGGGAAGTGCGCGACGATCTCCTTCGTCTCGTTGTCGACGACGACCGAGTCGCCGCTGCTGTACTCGGCAGCGTCCTCGAGGTGGACGTTCGTGCCGTCGTGCAGCGTCAGCTGGAACGCGCCGCCGGCGACCTGCCGCTTGCCGACGATCTTGCCAAGGCGGCTCGACGCGGCGTCCTCGTCGATGGCGGTCAGCGCGAGGCGACCACCCTCGTCGGGGAAGACGCGGTAGTACTCGTCTCGGGCGGTGAACGCCAGGATGTCGAACAGCCCGATGGGACGGCGCTCGTCGGAGACGTTGTCGCCGTTGACGAGGACGGTTCCCTCGTTGAGCGCGTAGCGCGCTTCCTTCTTCGTGTTGACGTAGCCGAGCACGTCCCGCAGGAGGATGAGCAGCGGAACGCCCTGCCCACCGTGCGGACCGGCACCGGCTTTGACCGTCCAGACCTGTTCTTTCCGTTCGACCGGCCACGAGTTCGGGACCGAGAGTCGCTTCTGATGCTTCGTCATTCGTCACCCTCCAGACGCGCTTGGCGGCGCTCGTCTTCGAGGACCAGTTCGGTCACGCGGACGTTCGAGGTGTCGACCGGCCGCGGGACTTCTTCCCCGTCGGCCTTCTCGACGACGACGCCCTCGACGGTGATGACCTCGCGTTTGAGGTCGACGTCGACGACTTCGCCGGTCGTTCCGGCGTCGTCGCCGCGGAGCACCTCGACGGTGTCGCCCGCGTTCACGCGAACGTTGCGTCGGCCGTACTCCTCGCGGAGGTCGTCCGACAGCGTCGCGCGGACCTGCTCGTGTCGCTCGTGCAGCGGCGCGTCGCGGTTCTGGATTCGCTGTTTGCGTGGTTGCTTGCTCATACTATACGATCATCGTAGCCGTGGATGCGATGCTCCCGAAGCGCTCGGCGACTTCCCGCGCGATGGGACCTTTGATCTCGGTCCCGCGAGGCTCGCCGTTCTCGTCGATGATGACGGCGGCGTTGTCCTCGTACTTGACGCGCGTGCCGTCGGGCCGGCGGATGGCTTTCCGCTGGCGAACGATGACGGCCTCGAGCACCTGTCGACGCATCTCGGGGGTGCCCTTCGTGACCGAGACGGTCACTTTGTCGCCGACGCCCGCTTTGGGGTGTCGGTTCTTCGTTCCGGAGTAGCCGGCGACGCTGATCACTTTCAGCTCGCGGGCTCCGGTGTTGTCGGCGCAGGTGATGAGCGAGCCTCGTTCGAGACCCTGCGTGACGTCGGCTTTCAGCGCCTCCATCACGCCTCACCCTCTTCGTCCGACTCGTCGCCGGTCGTCTCGGGGGCCGCGAGGCCCTCGGTGACGTCCAGCGACGCGATTTTCTCGACGACCACGTGCGATTTCGTCTTCGACAGCGGTCGTGTCTCTGCGATGCGAACCGTATCGCCTTCCTCGAGCTCCACGCACGGGGGTGCGTGGGCGGGAACGCGACTACGCCGCTTCATGTAGCGGTCGTACTTGGGAACGCGAACGTCGTATTCGCGCTCCACGATGACGGTTTTGTCCATGTCTGTGGAGGCGACGGTGCCCTCGAGCGTCTGTCCTCGCACGGCAAGCGAGCCGTGGAAGGGACAGTTCGCGTCGGAGCAGGTCTCCTCCGGTTCTGGTACGTTCAGTCCTATCGCCATGTAGATTCACCTACGTTTTCGGTGCGCAATGCGGGTCGTGAGAGCAGCTTTGCACCATCCACCGTAACGTAGACTGCGCCCTCGCAGTCGCCGGACGGCGAGTCGCCGTCCGACGAGCCCTGACGGGTCGACCCAGACTGACCGGCTAAATGACCGGCAGTTTCCGACTCCCGTTTGGACGCAGACCCCGGGGCCTTGCGGCGTCGTCGGCGCGTGTCCGACGACTCGTCGAGGTGGTCTCGACGGTTCCCGGCGGCTTCATTTGTGCGCGACGGTCCGGTTGTCGGACCGCCGTTTCCTCGTTCGAGTGCGAACTCGAACGTCGTTCCGCGTTTCGGCACCTGAACGACCCGAGCGCCTCGCTCGGCGATCTCCTCGCCGAACAGTCGAGCGGCAGCGGGCACGTCGCAGTCGACGTGCAGCGTCTGCATCGTCTCGACGACGACACGGCCGACTATCCCGACGAGGTCGGGGTTGTCGGCGGCGGCCACCCGGACGGGCAGGCCGTTGAGTTCGTGTCGCGTGAGGCGTTCGGGCGTCAGGGCCATCTTACTCGTCGTCGCCCTCTTCGTTCTGGATAGTTTTGATTCGGGCGATCGTCCGGCGAATCTCGCCGATTCGGCCGGGGTTCTCCGGCGCGCCGCCCGCGGCTTGCACCGCGCGGGCGTTCAGGAGCTCCGTCTCGAGTTCCTCGACCTCGGCCTCGCGCTCTGCGGGCGTCATGTCGCGGATCTCGTCGGGGTAGAGGATGGCCATCTACTGACCCTCCTCCTCGTCGGCTTCCATCTCGGCGACGAGGTCGGCGGCCTCCTGTTCGACTTCCTCGTCGAGCTCGGAGAGCTCCGCGTCCACGTCGTCGGTGGCTTCCTCGTCGGCGTCGAGCGCGTGCTCCTCGTCGTCGATGTCGCCGGGGCCGACCGGCTCCTCCTGCGGTTTCGCGGTCTCGCCGGTCTCCTGGACGATCTCCTCGACGACTTCCTCGTCGATGGCGTCCTGGGCGTCGTCCTCGCCGGCGTGTTCGGCGGGCACGTCGTCTGCATCTTCGCCGACGTCCGGCACTTTCTCGTCGTCGGGCTCTTCGAGGAGGTCCTCGACGCCCTCGGTCTCTGCGATCTGTTCGACCGCTTCGACCTCGACGTCCTCGGCGACGGAGAAGTCGTCCGGAAGCTGCGCTCCCGGCGGGATGATCTTCACCGTCACGCCGATGGTGCCGAGCTTCATGACGGCGACGCCCTGACCGGTGTCGACGACTTCCTCGGCGGGTTCGCCGTTGTGCTTGATGTAGCCGCGGTTGAACTTCTCGTCGCGCGAGCGTGCGCCGGTGACCTTGCCGTTGAGCTTGATCTCCGCGCCGAGCGCGCCGGCGTCCATGATGCGGTCGATGGTCGTGTGACCGGCCTTACGGAAGTACCAGCCGCGCTCGAGCGCGTTGGCGAGGCGGTCGGCGACGATGCGCGCGTTCAGGTCCGGCTCGTCGACCTCCTGAACGTCGATCTGGGGGTCGTCGAGGTCGAACCGCTCTTCGAGCTGGCGGGTGACCTTGCGGATGTTCTTGCCGCCCTTGCCGATGACCATGCCGGGCTTCTCGGCTTTCAGGACGATCTGGGTGCCCATCGGCGTCTTGGCGACGTCCATGCCGCCGTAGCCGGCGCGGCCGAGCTCTTCGGCGAAGAACTCGTCGATCTGCGAGCGCTGGAGTCCGTCTTCGATGAACTGATGTTCGTCTGCCATTATTCTTCGACCTCCTCGATGATGAGCTCCACGTCGACGAGCGTCGTGTTCCACGGGTCCGCTCGTCCGAACGCGCGGGGCTTGCGCCCCATCTGCTCGTCGACCTTGTGGGGGGCGACGTGTTTGATGACCATCGATTCGCCGTCGAAGCCCTGCTCGTTCGCGTTGTTACGCGCGTTTTCGAGCAGTTTCAGGAAGTCCTTCGACGCTTTGTTCGGGTAGCGACCCGCGTCCCACCCGTCGATGTCGCCTTTGTGGCCGACGCCGGAGTTGTGCTGCTTGAACGGCACCGACTGCTTCTCGTCGATGACGTCCTGCAGGTACGACTCGGCGTCGTCGACGCGCTTGCCTTTGATGGCGCGCGCGATGGCCTTGCTGTGCTTCAGGCTGATGGGCCGCTCCCGGAGCATGGCTTTCGCCGTCGTGTCGGGGTCGGCCTCGACGCTGTAGTTGATTCCCATGGGTTACTTGAGTGGCACGAACTTCGAGGACCGGGTCGCACCGATACCGGCCTGTCCGTGTTCGACCGAGTTGCGGGTGAGCTGGAACTCGCCCAGGTAGTGACCGATCATCTCGGGCTGAACCTGGACGCGCTCGAAGCTCTGACCGTTGTACACCGCGAACGTCAGACCGACGAACGCGGGCACGACGGGCATGTCGCGCAGGTGCGTCCGAATCGGGTTGTTCGCGGTCTCCTCTTCGGTCTTGTCCCGGGCCTTCTCGAGCAGTTTCTCGTGCTCGACGCCCAGGCCACGGTTGACGGTTCGCCGCTGACGCGCGGGGAGCAGTTCTGCGACCTCGTCG
Source organism: Haloprofundus salinisoli (assembly GCF_020097815.1). NCBI lineage: Archaea > Methanobacteriati > Methanobacteriota > Halobacteria > Halobacteriales > Haloferacaceae > Haloprofundus > Haloprofundus salinisoli. Next base: position 1,975,616 of record NZ_CP083663.1, on the reverse strand, counting down.
AGCTCCATCGACTGCAGCTCGTCGAGCGTGTGGCCGCGGTAGGTGAACTCGCCCTCGCGGCCGGTGCGGTAATCTGTGCTCATTTGTTACGACCTCGTCCGGTACGTTTCGATGCGATGTCTCCGACCTTCCGACCCGGCGGCGCGTTCCGCGAGACGGATTTCGGCTTGCCGGGGTGCTGGCGGCCGCCGCCACCGAACGGGTGGTCGACGGCGTTCATCGCCACACCGCGGACGCGCGGGTACTTGGTACCGCGGGCGCGCATCTTGTGGTGCTTCTTCCCCGCCTTCACGAACGGCTTCTCCGTCCGACCGCCACCGGCGACGACGCCGATGGTGGCGCGGCACTGCGGATTGAGCCGTTTGACCTGGCCGCTGGGCAGCTTGACGGCCGCGACGCGCTTGTCGTGGGTCAGAAGCTGCGCCGAGACGCCGGAGGCGCGGGCGAACTTGCCGCCGTCGCCGGGCTGGCGCTCGACGTTACAGACCGGAATCCCCTCGGGGATCTCGGCCAGCGGCAGCGTGTTGCCGGGCTTGATCTCCGCGGAGACGCCGACCTGGATGGTCTCGCCGACGGTGACGCCCTCGGGCGCGAGCACGAGGCGGCGGTCGCCGTCTTCGAACTCGACGTCGGCCAGCGGCGCGGCGCGCGCGGGGTCGTGTTCGATGTCGACGACGGTTCCGGAGATGGTGTCGCCGTCGGTCGTTTCCTTCTTGTGCGTGAGTTCGGCCTTGTAGCGGTGCGACGGTGCACGGAACGTGGACGTGCCGCGTCCGCGACGTTGGCCTTGGATTCTACGTCCCATCTAAAACACCCCAATTCGGGAGGCGATCTCCTGTGCGTCGTCGTCCTCGGAGAGACGCACGGTCGCCTTCTTGGTTCCTTTCGGCGTGACCTGCGTGTTGATACTCGAGACGGTCACGTCGTAGCGCGATTCGATCTCCTCTTTGACCACGGGTTTCGAGGCGTCGAGGTCGACGACGAACTGGAGCTTGTTGTCGAAGTCCATCTCGTTCATCGCCTTCTCGGTGACGAGGGGGTGGCGGATGACGCTCATCGGTTCGCTACCTCCTCGACGGCGCTCTCGGTCCAGACGGTCAGGCGACCGGCGTGGGTGCCGGGCGCGAGGTCCTCGGTGTTGACCTCGGCGGCGGTGACCACGTCGGCACCGGCGAGGTTGCGAGCCGCCTTCGACGGCTCCTCGCTGGTGACAAAGAGGATGGATTTGGGTCGCTTGTACTTGCGACCGCGGGCCTTCCCCTGTCCGGCGCGGACTTTGCGGTCCTCTGCGCGTTCGATGTCGGCGTCGACGCCGAGCGTTTCGAGCAGCGAGAGGACTTCCTGCGTCTTCACGAGCTCCTCGAACTCGTCGCTGACGACGAGCGGGAGTTCGACGCCGTCGTCGAACTGGTGGCCGCGCTCCGCGACGATCTCGGTGTCGGTCGTCGCCGCGATGGCCGAGCGGACCGCCAACTGGCGCTCCTTCTTGTTGATCTTCTTACCGTGCTCCTTTTCGGCCTTCGGCGGGTGCGCTTTGCGCCCGCTGACGGCCTGCGGGACGCGCCGTGCTCGCCCGTTCTCTCGGGGCACGTGCGCCATACCGCGGCCGCTGCCGAGCGACTCGGCCGGGGTTCGCATCCCGGCGAGGGGGTCGGCTCCGTAGGCCTGCGTTCGGTTCGCCTGTGCGGCGAGGACGGCGCGCTTGATGAGGTCCGGACGGTACGTCGTCTCGAAGACCTCCGGAAGCTCGAGCGTGCCGGCGTCGTCGCCGTTCAGGTCCTTGATTGTTGCTTCCATTCGTTAGTCACCCCTGGTTGGACGCGGTGGAGACGTAGCGCACCTCGGGGTCGAGGCGCGGCTGGTCGTTCGGTCGGATGGCCGGGCGGAAGCGCAGGAGGCGCTTGTTCGGGCCCGGGAGCGAGCCCTCGACGAGCGCGTAGTCGCCGTCGACTTCGCCGTAGTTGACGAAGCCGCCGTCGACGGACGCGTCGTCGCCGTTGCCCATCGAGACGAGGCGTTTGTTCAGTTCGGTGCGCTGGTGGTAACCGGTCTGCCCCTGCTGGGGAACCGTCGAGCGGACGCGGCTCGGGTTCCACGGGCCGAGGTTACCGATGCGACGCCGCCATCCCTGGCGGGCGTGCTTGCCTTTGCGTTTCTGGACGCCCCAGCGCTTGACGGGACCCTGCGTCCCTTTGCCTTTGGTGACGCCGGCCGCGTCGAGGTACTCGCCCGCGCGGAAGACGTCGGCCATCGCGTGCTCGCCGCCCGCTTCGAGCAGGTCGAGCGCGAAGTCGGCGCGTTCGTCGAGCGAACCGCCGCCGACGCGAGTCTCCATCACGTCGGGTTTCTTCTTCGGGACGTTCTTGAGGCCGCTCGGGACGGTGTGGGTGATGACCCGAAGGTCGTCAACCTCGCCGTCGTCGAGCAGCGAGCGGAGGTCGTCTGCGTCCTCCTCGAACGTGTCTTCCGACGGCAGGTCGAGGACGCGGTCGAGGTCCTCGTCGAGGTCGGTCGCCCAGACCTCGGTCGTCGGTTTCTGTCCGTACGGCGTGTTCTGGTAGGCTCGAAGCGCGACGGCGCGCATCGGCGGGGTCTCGACGACCGTCACGGGAACGGACTCCTCCATCCCCTCGCGGGCCGAGTTCGCCGTGTCGTTGACCATGACGACGTGAGTCATCCCGGCCTTGTAGCCGGCGAAGCCCTGCAGCGCAGGGGATCCCTCGTCGTCGGGCCACGACTTGATGCGCGGAACCTCTTTGGCTGCGCGCGTACGCGGGCCGAAGCCCATCGAACCTTTTCGTGGTCTGCTTGGTTGTGGCATTGTTTCACTCCGTGAGTGTTAGGCAGGCGAGTGAGGCGAACATCGCTTCCTCCGTTCGCACGACCTCGCTGCCCTGTCGCGGAACCGTATTGAGCCAGAGGTCGAACCCCGGACCGGGTTCGACTCGGTCGTCTGCCGACTCCTCGTCGGCGACGGCTTCGGGCGGAAACCCGAAGATGTCTGGAAGCCCTCTCTCGGGCGAACCGAAGGCGACGGTCATTCCGTCGGCGGTTCGTCCGGCCAGCGTCGACAGCCGCCCGACGGACAGTTTTTGTCCGAATCGGGAGGTGCCGATTTTCACGCCGGCGTCCTCACGGCCGAGCGCTTCCGACAGGTCCGTGCGCTCGACGACGAACCCCGGTGGGGTCTCGTCGACGATGCGGGCACGGACCGGTTCTCTCGAAGAGATCCTGACGGTGACGCGCTCTCGCTCCTCGACCTCCGTTCCCGGAGGCGTGTAGAGCGAGATCGGGTGTTGCAGTCCGCAATTGACCCGGACGCGACCTTCAGGTCCGACCTCGGTCACGATTCCCTGTGTTAACGACCCCGAATCGTCGGATTCGGAGCCGGTCCGTGGCGAGACACGGAGCGGCGGTAGCACGCCGGCGTACCGTAACTCGTCGCGCTTGCCCCACGCCTCCTGTCGGAGGTAGGGGGGCGTCGCGGCGTATTCGAGCACGGTCGCGACGAACTCGCCGCCCCAGCGGCGCTCGCCCTCCCTGTCGGGGAAGACGACCAGCCGGTCCGCCCGGAACACCGTCGCCGCGCGGGCGACGTAGCCGATTTTGCGAGTCGCCTCGCGTTGGTCCTCGGCCTCCCGGACGAGCGACGACGGCACGCATACGGTGAGTGTCATGCCGTCGTTTGGGTGTCTCGCCACTAGACTGTGACGTTGCTATCCGATACGCACTAAAAAGGGTAGCGGAATCGAAATCGGCGTGAGACGCCCTCGCATGACGGTTGACGACACATTCAGCCGATTTTGAGAATGCGAACCGCCCCCACGCCCGCTGTCGATTCGACTCCGATTCGCAAGCCTTATCAACAAATGCCGCAATTGTGGAAACGCAGCAGTCAGGCGCTGGTAGTGTAGTGGTATCACGTGACCTTGCCATGGTCACAACCTGGGTTCAAATCCCAGCCAGCGCACTTCTCCCGAACACAACACCGCGAGTGAGCTCCAGGTCGCTCCAATCTCGCGTGAGGTAAATGCGGTACGGGATTTGAATCCTCCCCATCGAAGATCCCCAACTGAGAGGAGGTCGGGAGAGAAAACCATTGCTAGAGAGTAGCTAGCGTGGTGAAATATACGGAGCCACTCGCCGTCACATCGCTGGGTCCACGACTCGAATCTGAGACACATCCGCAGCACTCGCATCTGTCCCGACCGTTGTTTCGCGAAGTGATAAGGGAGAAAACGCCTTTACTGCTGGGGGGTGTTGGTAGAGACGCAGAGGCGGTCACCCCGCGCTGGTAGTGTAGCGGTCAACACGCGGTCGTTTCCACGGCCGCAACCCAGTGTTCAAATCCTGGCCAGCGCATTTCTCCGATCTCTAAACACCGAGCGACGGGTTTTATCCCATCGTGAGGCTCCAAATCGGTGGGTAAGCGACGGATGTGAGCCGGTCAGTCGCGCGCAGCGAACAGCGTCCTCGTGAGCGAGCACCTCTGACTCAGTCCAAATCCCGGCGAGATGGAGTCTCGTCGACCCTCGCAGACCTCTGGTCTGCTCGGTCCTGGCCAGCGCACGTCTCTGAGCTCAGTAGTTCCGACTGGCGCGTTTCGTCACGAGGCACACATACTCTCGGTCGACTCACACTCTCCCGGACGTACGCGTGGCCCACAAGTTGATAACGGCACGTCCTGACGGGGTAGTCGCTGTCGACGACCCGAAAACTGGGCACGCATCCGTAGCATCGAGGGTTCTGTAGCGAAACAGGGAGCGAACGCTTCGTCGACACGCCGTACACCGCATCGTGGGGGAAGTCCACCGACCGACCCGCCCAGCGACGAGCAGACACCGGGCCGTCGCGGTCCGCCGGGTCGGTCGATGGGGTCGTACGCCTGTCGTGGCGCGGTCAGCGTGACCCGCCGCGACGCCGCTCATTCGTCGCTACCGGAACGGTAATTCCACCAGCGAGTCGTTACTCGGTATGCAAACTGACGCGGCCACCTCCACCCGCCAGTACTATGAGGACCTCGACCCTGAGGGTCGCTGGGAGTTGGCGACGGCGACGTTGACGAGAGACGACATCGTGGCGTTCGCCGAGCAGTACGACCCGCAACCGTTCCACGTCGACGAGGACGCCGCGCGCGAATCGATGTTCGGCGGCCTCATCGCGAGCGGTCTCCACACCTACTGCGTCTGCAACCGTCTGGCGACGGAGGCGTTCTTCCGGAACGTCGCGTTTCTCTGCGGCCGCGGCCTCAGCGAGTTCCGGTGGCACCGCCCGGTTCGACCCGGCGACACGCTCTCGGGGTGGGTCGAACTCGGTGCGATGCGCGTCTCCGACTCCGACCCCGGGCGCGGCTACGTCGACGTCGAGATAATCGGCGTCAACCAGCGCGACGAAGTCGTCATCTCGTGGACTGCCCACGCGCTCGTCGCTCGGCGGCCACGAGAGCAGTAGTCCGTACCGTCGACAGAAACGGCTATTCCTAAACGAGTCAGACGGCTAACTGATGGTCTCCGAACTCGGATACGCGCGGATGGCACTCGGCGGTGCACTGCTTCTCGTCGGAGCGGTGTCGGTGCTGTTTCCGTACAAGATCGCTCTCCTCAGGGAGGTAGTCGATGCGGTTGGAAGCACGCGACGTCTCGAAGACGTAGCGCCCGCGAACTGGTCGGTGTTGCTCACGAGAATCGGCGGCGGCGTCGTCGGTGCCGTCGGTCTGCTCTGGCTTCTGCAGGGATACGCAGTGGTGTGAGGCGCGCCGCTCTGCTACCGTCGCTCGTCGCCCTCGAAGTTGAGTTCTTCGTTCTCGTCGTCCGTGAGGGTCGCGTCCTCGTCGACGCCGAGCGAGAGCGTCTCTCCGGTTTCGATCCGCGCGAGGCCGTCGAGTTCGCAGAGCGACGCGACGGCCGACTCGGGGACCCGCACTAACACGGCGCGAAACTGCAGGTCGCGCTCGACAGCGCCACCACCCGTTCGAACGGTCGATTCGAGCGCGTCGCGGTCCGCGCCGTCGCCGAGTTCGACGACCAGTGTCACCTCCTCACCGTCGATGGGGTCGTCGCGCATCCGGCGCACGGGGTGTGAGAGGTACATACTGGACGCAGTTCGGTCGCGGGCAAAAACGAGTCCGGTTCCAGTCGGGCGAAGCGGTCAGTCCTCCGTCCGGTAGTACAGCTCCTCGCGCGGCGCGTCGCCGTTCGAGCAGGTGAGGGGAAACGCCTCCAAATCGCCGGTTTCGCCGCAGCGGTGACAGCGCCAGACGAGGTACGCTTCTGCGAGCGCAGAACTGCTGAGGCGCTCGTCTCTGACGACCGAGCGTCGGGGAATCGCGCCGGCGGCGGTCGAGTCACTGGTCAGTGTTCGAGGTGAGTTCATCGTGTTTATCGGTACCTATTCACAGTATGGAGAGATAAAACTGCGACTCCGTCGGAACCGAGAGTGTCGGAAACGGCGAGAGCGACCAGAACGACCGGTCACTCCTCGTCGCGGACGGACCAGCGAAGTTCGAGGCCGTAGCCGCCGTCGCTGAGTCGGAGCAACGAACCGTCAGTTTCGGTCGCGATGCGCTGCGGTTTCGGAAGCGTCACCGACCCGTCGCCGACTTCGACGGTTATCTCGTCGCCGGCGTCGAGCAGGCGGTCCAGTTCGGTCAGCGCCGCGGCGAGCTCCGCTTCGCTCGCTCGTTCGGCGGTGTGTTCGGGTCGAACGCCGCCGACGACCGGCTCGATGCTCACGTCGGCGCTGCGGTTCGAGAGCACGGCGTTGATGGCGACGCCGACGAGAACGACGAGGCCGCTGAAGTAGAGCCACGTCAGAACCAGGAGAACGACCGCGAGGAGGTTTCCGGGGCCGTCGCTGTTGGCGGCGGCGTAGTACTGAAAGCCGAACTGAAAGACGGTGAGGCCGACGGCGGCGAACACCGTCCCCGGCAGAATCTCGACGACGCTCACGTCGGTGTCGGGAAAGATGTAGTACATCGGTAGAAACGTGAGCGTCAGACCGCCGACGAGGAGCAGTAACTGCAGGAGCCGTCCGCCGACGCCGTACTGCGCGAGGCCGAACTGCTCGATCTGTACCGCCGCGAAGATGGCGATAGCGACCGTTCCGAGGACGACGATGGCGTCGAGTATCTGGTCTTGAAACGTGTTCTCGGCTTCCGTCTCGTAGATGTCCGAGAAGGCCGTATCGAGGCCGCGGAAGATGCGCATCGCACCCCACAGCAGGAACACGACACCCGCGACGGAGAGACTCGTCGACCCGCTGGCGTTCGACAGGTCCCGAATCAGTTGGTCGCCCGTGCCCGGTGCCAGCACCGTGCCGACGAGCGACTCGAACCCGCGCTGAAACGAGCCGTCGCCGACCGCAGAGAACGCCGCGAGCGCCAGCGCGAAGAACGGGAGCAACGAGACGAACGCGTGGTAGGCGATGCTCCCGGCCAGAAAGGTGAGCTTCTCCACCCGTATCTCGTGAAGGAGTGCGCGACCGACGGTCACAACGCGTTCACGCGAGGGAGACATTACACTCCGTACGACGACGACCGCCAAAAAGCCCGCCGGGAGCGTCGTCGATACGGTCACCGTCGGTTCGGCTCCGCTCGTCGATGCGGGGGCGGGAACGAGACCGGTCGCCTCGTCGCCGCCGAAATCGACCCGCAAAGTTAGGTCGCTGGCTGTAGACCCCACCGTATGACCGTCATCGCACTACTGAGCGTCGCACCGGTGACAGAGGAGAGTATGGCCGCCGACGTGGCCGAGGCCGTCGCCGCGCTCGACGAGTTCGATGTCGAGTACGAGACGAACCCGATGGGAACCGTCATCGAAGCCGAGGACGTCGAGACGCTCCTCGACGCAGTCGCCGCCGCGCACAACGCCGTCGACGCCGACCGGGTGAGCACGTTCCTGAAGATAGACGACAAGCGCGCGAGCGACGAGACCGCCCGGGAGAAAGTCGAGGCCGTCGAACGCGAACTCGGCCGCGAGGCCCGCAGCGGGGGCGAGTGACGGTGGCGAGACACCGCACCGCGCTGACCGTCACCGGGATGGAGTCGGACAACGCCGCCCAGCGCATCGAGAGGCGTCTCCAGGAGCTCGACGGCGTCGACGAAGTGCAGGTCCGTCGCGGCGACGACAAGATCGTCGTGCTCCACGAGGCCGAGGAAGCGGACTCTCACGACCTCTACGAGGCCGTTTGACAAGAAGGGTACGAGGTCAGCGGGAGCGGATAACGCGAGTGTCGCGGTCGGCGAAGAGTTCGGCGACGACGCCCTGAGCGCCGCCCGCCTCTGTGCTCGGCGGCGCTCAGCCGTAGTGTTCGCCGAGGTAGTTGACGATGTCGTCGCTCTCGTACATCGTCTCCCCGCGGGCGTGGTCGACAAGGAACGGTATCTGGTCCTCGCCGCCGAGCGTCGTGAGCTCCTCGTGGGTCTGGTCGTTCAGCACGTCGCCGTCGTGCGTTCGCGGGTTGTGGATAACGTAGGAGACGCCGAGCTCCGTCAGTTTCTGACGCGCCTTCTCGGAGTACGGACAGCCTTCGGCCTGGTACAGTTCGAGCATCGCAGGATGTGGGTCGACGGCCAGTCAGTAATACGTTGGTTCGCGCGTGCGAGAGCGTCGGCGACCCGCTCACCGAACGACCTGCAGTAGTCGACCGGCGACGCCCGCGACGGTACCGCGCAGTCCGCCGCTATCGGGTTCGCGCACGTCGATTTCGGTCCGGGACGCGCGCGAGTCGCCGTAGTGGTCGTCGAGGTAGGCGACGATGGCGTCGCTCTCGTACAGGCGCGCGCCTCGGTCGTGGTCGACGAGGAACGGTATCTGGTCCGCCTCGCCGAGTGCGAGCATCTCGTCGTACGCCTGCCGGTTCACGACGTCACCGCCCTCGCCGCCGGGAAGGCGAGGCGTGTGGCTGACGTAGGAGACGCCGAGTTCGGAGAGTTTGTCTCTGACTTTCGCGCAGTGCGGGCAGCCCTCTGCCTGATACAGTTCGAGCATCCTGTTCGACGGTACCACACGACGGAAGTAAAAGTCGTGCGACGCGAGATGATGCCTCGCGCACGACCGCCGACCGCCAAACCCTTTATCCGAATGGGCGCAACCGAGGGTATGGACAGTCTCAATCGGATGGCGATAGAGCTCGTCGACGAGGCGCTCGACTTCGCCGACGAGTTGAACGTCGGGGCGTACGAGTTGGAGTCGGGCGCGACGGTGCTGGACTTCGGCGTCGACGCCGCGGGCGGGGTCGAAGCCGGGTTGTTGCTGACGGAGATACAGACCGCCGGTCTCGCCACGGTGCAGAGCCGAATGGGCGAGGTCGACGGCGCGCCGATTCCGCACGTCGAACTGTCGACGGACCACCCCGCTATCGCGCTGCTCTGCTCGCAGAAGGCCGGCTGGGAACTCGACTTCGACCGCTTCGACGGCCTCGGCAGCGGTCCCGCCCGCGCGCTCGTCGGCCAGGAGTCCGAGTTCGAGGCCGTCGGCTACTACGACGAGTTCGACCTCACCGTTCTCGCCGTCGAGAGCATCGACCTGCCGGGCGACGAGGTCGCCGAACACGTCGCCGACCTCGCGGGGGTCGAACCGAGCGCCGTCTTCCTGCCGACGTTCGCCGTCGGCTCTATCGCCGGCAGCGTCAACATCGCCTCCCGCGCCGCCGAGCTCGCCGTCTTCCGCCTCTTCGAACTCGGTTACGACCCCCGAGATATCCTCTCGGTCAGCGGCAGCGCGCCCATCGCGCCCGTCAGCTACGACGAGGGCGTCGCCATGGGGCGGACGAACGACGCGCTCGCCTACGGCGGGAAGGTCCACCTGACCGTGCGCGACGAGTTCGACCGCTTCGACGAGGTCCCCTCGACCGCCGCCGACGAGTACGGCACGCCGTTCGAGGACATCTTCGCCGAGAACGACTGGGACTTCTCGCAGGTGCCGGTGTCGGCGTTCGCGCCCGCGCAGGTCACCGTCGACGTCGTCGACGGCTCCACGCGCGTCTTCGGCGAGGCGGACGAGGACCTGCTCGCGGAGTCGTTCGGTCTCCGCGAACTCTGAGCCGTGCAGTTCAAACTCGTCCCCCCCGCGCCCGAGGGCCTCGACGTCGTCGCGGACGCCCAGAAGGCGGTACCGCTCGTGCCCGACTCGGAGGACGACTGCTGCGAACGCCTGATGCGCCGGGTCGGTTTCCCGAGTCGTGATGCGGCCCGGACGTGGTTGACGTTTCTTCGGGCGCTCGAACTCGCCACGGAGACGCCGACCGGGTTCAAGCGACTCCGAACCGACCCGACGCCCGACCACCTGCGCGACGCGTTCGTTCGCCGGGTCTTCGCCGCCGAGGAGCTGCTCGCGGTCCTCGACGACGCGGAGAGTCCGGTGAACGCCGACGAGGCGTACGACCGCGTCCGCGACCGGGTGCCGAAGTGGGAGCATCTCAAGAATCCGCAGCGGTGGGAGGAGATCTGGCGCGAACGCGTCGGCGACGTGCTGGAGTGGTTCGTGCTGCTCGATTTGGCCGAACGTCGAGACGGCGGCTACGTCCGGAACTGACCGCCGGCGTGTCGCCTCACGACCGCCGCCGGGCGAACACGTCCCCCAGATAGCTCCCCGCGAACGCGCCGCCCCCGCCGAGACCGATCGTCACCGTCTGGCCCACCCCGAGCGCGCTCGCCGCGTAGACGGTGACGGTGCCGACGACTAACGCGCCGAGCGAGGCGAGAAACGCCCCACCGCTGTCGAACGACTCTGGGCTGTCGAACCCGCCGAACGCCTCCGCTCTGAGCAGCGGTATCGCCACCGCGACGCCGGCAACGATGGCGAGCGGTCCGTCGAGTCCCGTCGACCCGAGCACCGCCGTCGTAACGCCGGCCAGCAGCGCTCCGGTAACTGTCAGTACGACCTGTCGCTGTTCCATAAATCAGAGAGTCTCTTCTGAAAGAAGGAAGTTCCGGGGGACGAGAGCGCCGAACCCGTCGGACTCCTCACTCGTAGTGAACGTCGGTCACGGTGCCGACGCCCTTGCTCTGGCCCTCGCGGAAGACGAACCGCTGGCCCTCCTCGACGAGATACGGCCGAAACTTGAACTCGACGCGCGAGTGGCCCGTGTCGCCGGGGAGCAGACGCCCTCTCTCGGGGTGAAACACCGCCGCCTCGCTGATGGTTTCGAGGTGGATGACCGGTTCGTAGCCCGTCCCGATGCGGGTCGGGTGGTTGAGCACCATCACGTCCGCCTCGAACGACCGCACCGGACGCGGGTTCGACGACCGCGGGACGAGCACCATCCCGCGCTCGATTTCGGCCTCCTTGACGCCTTTGAGCGCGATGCCGACGATGCGACCCGCCTTCGCCTCGTCGACGCGGTGGTAGTGCATCTCGATGGAGCGCACCTCCACGTCGCGGAAACTCCCGTCGGGCATCGGCCCGAGCAGCAGTTCGTCGCCCGCCTCGACGGTGCCGGAGTTCACGGTGCCGGAGGCGACCGCGCCGACGCCGGTGACGCTGTAGCTTCGGTCGATGTACATCCGGAACTGCCCTTCGCCGTTGCTCGTCTTCGGGAGCGTCTCGAACAGGTAGTCGAGGTCGTCCAGACCCGCCGTGGAGACCGCACTGGTCCGGAGGATGGGGACGACGGAGTCGCTGATCTCCTCTCGGGCGGTCTCGACGCCGTAGCGTTCGACCGCCAGCGGCGTCTTACCCACGTCGCGGAGCAACTTCTCGACTTCGTGTTCGACTTTGGCGGCGCGCTCATCGCTGACGGCGTCGACCTTCGTGATGGCGACTATCGTCGGCAGTTCGGTCGCGAGCAGGATGCCGAGATGTTCGCGCGTCGTCTTCGTCGGGCCGTCGTCGGCGGCGACGACGAGCAGGCCGTAGTCGAGTTTCTGGCCGACCAGTCCGCGGATGGTGGTGCGGAGCCACGGTTCGTGGCCGACGGTGTCGACGAAGGAGACGAGGCGGTCGGCCGTCTCGACGACGTGCGCGCGGTCGCTCTTGCGGTGCGGGTTGCGCATGTGGACCGGGCCGTCGTCGTCGAAGCCGTAGACGGCGTACGAGAGGTCCGCCGAGAGGCCGCGTTCGACCTCGTGCGGCTGGACGTCGAGGAAGCCGCGAGTCCCGCCGTCGCCGTCGTCGGCCTGGCCGGTGACGAGCGACCCGACGAGGGTGCTCTTGCCGTGGTCGACGTGGCCCGCGGTGCCAACGACGATGTGTTGCTCGTCGGTTTCGAGCATCGCACCCTCGCGGATGGTGGCGACGCCGACGAGCCCTGCGTTGGCTCCGTCGCCGACGCCCCAGGTATCCACGTCTTCGATGTGCGCGCCCGCCTCCTCGGCGAGCAGCGAGAGGACGTCCATCGACTCCGAGAAGGCGTCCGCCGAGATTCCGGCGATGCCGCCGTCGTCGGTGACGCCGACGACGTACGTCGCCTCGCCCTCGCCGGAGAGCACCCGGTGTCGAAGCTGGGCGGCGAGGCTCTCCATCCGGCCACCGGAGAGGTGGACTTCCTTGGAGAGCCGTTCTTTGAATTCGATGTACCCGCCTTCCTCTTCTCCGCGCTGTAGGGCCTCTTCGAGAGCGGCCCGGTCGGCGCTCATGGGCGGCGATAAGCGTCGGTTTGCTAAAACCTTTTTCGTGTTGTGGGTACCCATGTCACGGGTCGAGTCCCGAACGCTACGGACTGCTCCGGTCGCTCCCCGACGGCACCGAACGCTGTCCACTCAGGGCGCACGTTTAGGGACAGTTCTCTGGAACTCACTGTCGCACCATGACGCGACGGATGGAACTCGACCGACGGACGACGCTTCGACTCGCAGGGACTGCGGTTGCCGGGGCAGGGGTGGCCGCGACGGGAACCGCGGCGGCCCAGACCGACGGGCAGGGCGGGAACGACTCCGGCAACACCTACGGCGACGGCAGACCGGGCGGAGGTGACGACGCCGACGGCGGACCGGGTGGTGACGGATGACCGACGCACCGCGACGGACGCGACGGCGCGTGCTGAAACTGTCCGCCGGAGCGCTCGGAGCGGCCGTCCTCGCGGGGTGTACCGGTCCGGCCGGAGGCGGAGACGATGGCGGTGGCGGAGACAGCGGCGGTGGCGGAGACGGCGGCGACCAACCCGCGCCGCGCGGTGAAGAGACGCCGGGCGCGGCCACGACGGAGGACGAACAGTCTCCGACCGCCGACGACACGGTGACCGAGGAGGCGGAGACGGGGACGACCGACGGGTCGACGAACGAGACGGGAACCGGAACCGCCGAGGGCGGCGAGAATCGGATTCGACTCGGCGCTCGAACGGACGGCTGGGTCGGGAGAGCGCCCGACAGCATCGCCGACCAGCAGAACCCGAACCTCTCGCTCGTGGAGGGCGAGACGTACGAGTTGATCTGGGAGAACCTCGACGGAAACGAACACCAGCTGCTCATCGAGGACCAGAGCCAGACGGTGCTCTACACAACCGACCGCGCGAGCGACCAAGGGAGCCAACAGCGTATCACGTTCGAGGCGCGGGAGGCAATGAGCACCTACTACTGCAGAAATCACTCGAGTCAGATGCGCGGGCAAGTGCTGATGGAAGGCGAGTCCGCGGCGGACACTCCCAGCGGGTAGCCGCGAGGAGTCGGTATCTCGCGTCGACACCCGAGTCCGTTACTCGTTCAACGACTCGTACGCGCGGTTCACCCGTTTGAACGACTCCTCGTCGCCGTCTTCCGTATCGGGGTGGACTTCCTTGACCTTCGAGCGGTAGGCGCGTTTCACCTCGGCGGTGCTCGCGCCGGGTTCCAAATCGAGCGCGCGGTACGCTTCGACGCGCGTCGGTCCCCGCGCCGTCCGCGGCGCGCCGGTTCTCGACCGTCCGTTGGTCCGCCCGCCGGCACGCCCGTTGTGTCGCGCCCGCCGACGATTCTCCCGGACGTTCTCGCGGCGCGCGCCCGCGCCGAACCCGGCCGGTTCCCGACGGACGCGACGAGAGCGCGCCTGTTCGGCGAGCCGGCCGCTCGCCTGGTACCACATGAAGTACGTCGTCGCGCCGAAGGGGATGGCCAAGACGAGCAGAAAGAGCGAATAGCTCAACCCGAGAACCGCGAGGAGGACGGTGATCCCCGCGAAGACGGCGGCGAGCCCCATGATGAGCCGGTCGCGCTCCACAGGAGCGCTACGGACCGCACGGACCTAAGGCTCCCGCCCGGCGTCGGCGGTCCGCAAGAGCGAACTCGACCTGCCCAGCGCTCAAGTGACTCGGCGTCGTACCACGCGTATGAGTGTCAGTGGCGTCTGCCAGGTGTGCGAGTCGGCGGAAGCGACTCACACGTGTCCGAACTGCGGTGCGATGGTCTGTGACGAGCACTACGACCGCGAACTGAGCATCTGTGTTCAGTGTGCGTCCACGACGCAGCAAGGTAGGGCGGATAAAATCGATCAGTCGGACGTGATGCGATGACCGAGTCGGACGACGCGGACTCGGCGAACGAAGTCGAGTCGGGGTCGTACGTCTGCGAGACGTGCGGCGAGGAGTTCGAGAACCGGGCCGCGCTCGACGCACACGTCCGAGACGCCGGACTGGTCGACTGACGACTCGTCCCCGCGGAGCGGCCGAACGCCGCGTTCGCGGCTAGCGGAACTCGTTGAGTCGCTGCTTCATCCGTCGAGCGGAGCGTCCGGCGGCTTTGTCGAAGCCCTCGCCCTCGCCGGCGAAGATGATGCCGCGCGAGGAGTTGACGAGGCCGACGCCGTCGGCTCGCAGCCCGAACTCGACGGCTGCCTCCGCGTCGCCGCCCTGCGCGCCGACGCCCGGGACCAGAAACGGCAAGTCCGGCACCTGCTCGCGCAGCGACTCCAGTTCCTCGGGCGCGGTCGCGCCGACGACCAACCCGACGTTCCCGTTTCGGTTCCAGAGGTCCGAAAGCGCCGCGACGCGCTCGTAGATCGGCTCGCCCGTGTCGAGTTCGAGCTCCTGGAGGTCCGACGCGCCGGGGTTCGAGGTCCGACAGAGCACGAACACGCCCTTGTCCTCCCGCGAGAGAAACGGTTCGAGCGAGTCGCGGCCCATGTACGGGTTGACCGTGATGGCGTCGACATCGTCGAGCAGTTTGGCGTACTGCCGCGTCGTGTTGCCGATGTCGGCGCGCTTGGCGTCGAGCAGGATGGGCACGCCTTTCCCCTCGGCGTAGGCGATGGTCTCGCGGAGCGAGCGCCACCCCTCCTCGGACTCGTAGAACGCGGCGTTCGGCTTGTAGACGGCGGCGTGTTCGTGCGTCGCGTCGATGATGCGGCGGTTGAACGCCCACTGCGGCAGCTCTTTCTCCTGCAGGTGCTCGGGGATGCGCGACGGGTCGGTGTCCAAGCCCACGGAGACGACGCTGTCGACCGTCGCGATGCGGTCGGCCAGGCGGTCGAAGAAGTTCATTGACGGGCCGTCGGACGGGGGGAGGCTAAATGTTGCTCTTCGGCGGAACGGTGGGCCCGTCGGTGAGATCTCCGGGCGGGCCTCGCCGGCGGCGGACCCGCCGGCGTCGGGTCGGCGCTCTCGGCTACCCCGTGTTCTTCATCCCGGCGGCGATGCCTTTCACCGTCAGGCGGAGCGTCCGTTCCTCTTCGGTGGTCCGGTGAGTCTGCGCCATTAGGTGCGTCTGCAGCAGGTTTAGCGGGTCGACGTACGGGTTGCGTCGGCGGAGGCTCTCGCCGAGCCACTCGCGTGTCAGCAGCGAGTCGCGCCCCGAGATGGTGCCGACCAGTTCGGTCGCGCGGTCGTACTCGTTCTCGATGCGACCGAAGAACGTGGCGCGCAGCGACGCGTCCGCGAGGTTGGCGTACTCGGCGGCGATTTCGAGGTCCGTCCGCGCCAGCGACAGCGCCGCGTTGTCGAGCGTCGTCCGGAAGAACGGCCACTCGTCGTACATCTCTCGAAGCGTCTCCTGGTCGCCGTCGTCTTCGAGGTACGCGTCGACACCGGCGGCGAGCGCGTACCACCCCGGCAGGATGCACCGCGACTGCGTCCACGAGAACACCCACGGGATGGCGCGGAGGTCCTCGACGGTGCGCTCACCCGACCGGGAGGCGGGGCGAGAGCCGAGGTTGAGGTTCTCGATGACCGTGATGGGCGTCGCCTGCTCGAAGTAGGAGACGAACCCCTCCGTCTCCAGCAGGTCGCGGTACTCCTGTCTGGCGGCGGTGGACATCGTGTCCATCGCCTCGGCCCACTCGTCCGGGACGTGTTCTTTCGGCTCCTGAATCGCCTCGTAGCGGGCGCGAATCTGGGCGTCGAGCATCTGTTCGAGGTTGCGCTCGGCGATGCGCGGGTTCGCGTACTTCTCGGCGATGGCCTCGCCCTGCTCGGTGAACTTGATCTGTCCCGACACCGTCTCGTTCGGCAGCGCGAGCATCGCCTGGTTCATCGGACCGCCGCCGCGGGAGATGGAGCCGCCGCGGC
Organism: Haloprofundus salinisoli; assembly: GCF_020097815.1. Classification (NCBI taxonomy): domain Archaea; kingdom Methanobacteriati; phylum Methanobacteriota; class Halobacteria; order Halobacteriales; family Haloferacaceae; genus Haloprofundus; species Haloprofundus salinisoli. The sequence continues at coordinate 1,959,206 of NZ_CP083663.1, read as the reverse complement.
CGTGGAACAGGCGCATCTCGACGTCGTACTCGTCGGTGATGTCGGCGAGGCGGCGCTGGTTCTTGTAGAGGTCCCAGTTCGCCGCGAGGAAGCCGTTCTCCTTGTTCGAGTCGGAGTAGCCGAGCATGATCTCCTGGAGGCCGTTGCGGGCGGCGAGCGCCTGCGAGTACGCCTCGTTCTCGAACAGCGTGCCCATGATGCGGTGCGCGCCGTTGAGCGCGTACTCGGTTTCGAGGAGGGGAACGATGTCGATACCGCAGTGGTCGGGTAGCGAGACGACGCCCGCCTGGTCGGCCAGAAACAGCACTTCGAGGACGTGACTCGGCTCGTCGGTCATCGAGATGGCGTAGGTGTCGATGGCGCTGACGCCGTACTCGCGCTGCCAGTCGCCGAGTTTGCGGAAGCGACGGAGCACCCGCGTCGTCTCGTCGGAGAACTGTTCGAAGTCGTCGAGGTCGAGCACCGGCTGGTCCTGCAGGACGGCCTCGGTGAGCAGGTCGACGCGCTCGTCTTCGTCCATCGAGCGGTACTCGATGCCCTCGACCGCCAGCGCCTCCGCGATGGCGCTCGTGTGTTTCTCGCGGTGGTCGCGCAGGTCGAGACTCGCCAGGCTGAATCCGAACGTGTCGACCTGTCGCATCAGCGGTTCGACGTACGCGGAGACGACGCGCTCGGCCCCGTTCAGTTTCAGGCTCTGCGCGATGACGTCGAGGTCGGCTGCGAGTTCGGCCGCGTCGTCGTAGCCGTCGGGGCGGACGTCCTCGACGCGTTCGAGGCGCTCGCGCATCAGTTTCAGTTTCTGCCGGTACGGTTCGTCGGGGTAGCGCGTCGTCGCCTCCTCGGCCGTCGCCGGCAGTCGCTCGCGGTCGGCCTCCAGCGACTGCTCGAACGCCAGCCCCGCGTCGATACGGCTCCCGTCCTGACTGAGCACGCCGGAGAGGCGCTTGAGCGCGCTTCGGTAGCGGTCGAGGACGACCGAGCGCTGGCGTTCGAGCGTCTCCTCGGTCACGTCGACGGTGACGTACGGGTTGCCGTCGCGGTCGCTGCCCGCCCACGAACGGAACTCGAACAGCTTCGGCACCTGCACCTCGTCGCCGTACGCCTCCGAGACGATATCTTCGAGTTCGCTGTACACCTCGCCGGTCACATCGAACAGCGTGTTCTCGAGGTACCACTGGACGTTTCGGGCCTCGTCTGTCGGTTCGGGGCGGCGGTTTCGAACCTGCGCCGTCTGCCAGAGGCTCGTCACCTCGGCGTCTACCTCGTGCCACGTCTGGTCGTGTTCGAGATCGGTGAGGCGGCGTTCGTCCAGCGTCTCCAGTTCGCCCGCGATGGAGCGAAGCTTCGATTTGACCGTCTTGCGGCGGGCTTCGGTCGGGTGGGCGGTGAACGTCGGTTCGACGAGGACGTCGTCGAGAACCTGCTGGACGGTGTCGGGGTCGGCTCCGTCGTCGACGAGGGCGGCGACGGTTTCGACGAGGCTGTCGTCGAGCGTCCCGTCCTGCGACCCGCGTCTGACCGCGCGGACGCGTTCGCGCTCCTCGGCGAGGTTGATGAGCTCGAAGTACGTCGTGAACGCCCGAGCGACGACGCTCTCGTCGCCCGAGCGGAGTCTGCCGAGCACGTCGTACAGTTGCTGTCTCGACTCGATGTCGCCCTTCCGGTAGCCGATCGCGTTCGTCCGAAGCTCTTCGACCGTCTCGAACGCCTCGGTGGACGTCTGAGCCTCCAGTACGTCACCGAGCAACGCACCGAGTTCACGGACGTCCTGGCGAACCGTCCGGTTGTGCAGGTCCATGCGTACGTGTACGAGTGGCATAGGGTAAAAGTCCGCGACAACCGTCGAAAAATTGCCTTAGAATCGAGTACTATCGTCCATTACGTTTTGTCTTCGTGGTCGAAATGAAGAGAGAAGAGGAGAGAAGCGCAACGAGTGATGTCTGACGACCAGGGCGTCGACCTGTTTGGTCTCGATGCGGTCCGACGCCGCTGTGGATGCGGACCCCGCGAGGGGTCGGTGACGCGCCACGTGGCTGGCTGTACTCACATTCCGTTGCAATCGTGGCGGCGTCGCCTGAATCGGGGAGCGTGATACGTAAAAAGCTCGCTAAGAGCAGTATATAGCAGACCGGAGTCGAACGGTGTTGCGGGCGGTATAGTTCGGCGGTGGTGACTGCTCCCCACCCACTTCGTCAGTCTTTTTATCGGTCACTCTAACGGCTAGGTATGAGCGATAGCGACAAGTACCCCGCCGAATCCGGGCGGCGTCGGTTCGTGAAAGGCGTCGTCGGGGGCGCTACTCTCGCGGGCGTGGGGGCCCTCGGGACGACCACCATCAACGCGGCGACGAACGCCTCGGGTGCGGGTGGCGGTTCGACGCAGGCGTACTCCATCGAGAACATCGCGGGACCGGCACCGCGCGGGATGCCACAGATTCCCATCGAGATCGACGACGAGGGCTACATCAAAGGCGTCTGGCCCGAGGTCCAGACCGTCGAACAGAACGGGGTCGAGGTCCAGCTCGCGCGGATGCAACTCGGCGGCACCACCTACTCCTCCGAGTGGTTCCAGTACTGCGGCGTCGAGTCGTACGAAGGTCTCAGCCCCACTTACGAGAGCGACAACTACTTCCTCTCGGGCTCCGCGCCGCCGTACTCCTGGCAGCAGGAGGAGAAATCGGAGGGCGACCGGTTCAACATCAGCGACTTCGAGGATTACGAGACGTGGGGGAACGGCATCGGACAGGCCGGTATCGGGAAGCCAGCCTCCGGGACGTGGCGCTCCGAGGACACCGAAGACATCATCCCGGTTCAGATGATCCGAAGCAAGCGCATCGAAGAGGCCGCACAGAACAACCAGTGGCTGCAGGCGAGTACCTCCCAGGGCGTCATCGCGTGGCTCAACAAGTGTACCCACTTCTGCTGCGTCCCCGGGTACAAGACGACGGGGTCGTCCGCGACGTTCGGCGGTGCCGACGCCGTGTACTGTCAGTGCCACCAGTCGGTGTACGACCCGTTCAGCATCGTTCAGACGCTGTTCGTCGCCCGACCGCGGCCCGAGTAACGCCGACGCTCACCGAGGCTCGTCGGCCCCCTCTTCTCTCCGTGTTCTCTGAACCGAGCGTAGACGAGGTTTCGAAAGGCGAGCAGGCGGCGCAGCGTTCGCACCCGCCTGAGAGCGCGCCGCGCACCCGCCTCGACCCCCTCGCGGTCATCGTTCGGGCACGCCGAGCGGTGGACCGCGCGTTCGCTGACAAACTTTAGCCGCCGCCGCTCTCGCTCAGCCGCCGCTGACCGGCGGGAACAGCGCGAGTTCGTCGCCGTTGGCGACGGGCGTGTCGAGCCCCTCGCCGGTGAAGACGCTCTCGCCGTTTCGGAGCACGTTGATGTGGTCTTGTACCTCGCCGTCGTCGTCGAGGACGCGCGATTCGAGCGCCGGGCGCGACGAGAGGAGCACGTCGAGCGCGTCGCCGACGGTGTCGCAGTCGGCGTCGAGCGAAACGGTCCGCGTTCCAGCCGTCTCCGCGAGGTCTGCGAAAAGCTTCCACTGCATGCTCGCTACTCGCCGCGCAGTCGACATGAGGGTTGCGGGCTTCCGAGGCCGGCGACGGTCAGTCGTCGCTCGCGGTGCCCGCGGCCGTTCCGACGGTCCGTTCGAGGCGGCGGAGCTCGTCCGGGCGCGCGATGACGTACAGCGTGTCGCCCGCGGACAACCGCCGCGAACGCGACGGTATCGCCTCTACCGGGCCGCTCTGCGGTCGGACGGCGACGACCGTCGTGGCGAGGTCGCCGACCGTCGCGTGCGTGCCGGAGTCGGTCTCGGCAACGGAGACGACGCCCATCGTCTCCTCGGCGGTCCGAAGCAGCGCCGCGAACTGCCGTTCGACGCCGGGGTCGACCGGGAGGGTGACGAGGCGGTACGACTGTGCCACGTCGAGGCGGCCGACGTCCGCCTCGTCGACGGCGAGCGTCGCCACCTCGTCGGTCGTCGCGCGGAGTTCGCCGGTGAGCACCCGCGTCGGGCCGTCGGCGGCGGCGTGCCACACCTGCACCGTGTCGCCGGGACTTGCCTCGAACGAGGGGTCGCCGCGGACCGCGACGGCGACGCCGCCGGGCGCGAGCGTCGGTCCGATGCCGGCGAGGCGACTGCCGACGGCGAGATACTCGACCTCGCCGTCCTGCGTGAGGTCGACGTCGACGTGGCCGACGCCGTAATCCTCGCGGAGGCGGGCGACGAGCCGCTCGCGGAGTTCCGCGACGGTGAGTCGCCGGGGGAACAACAGCGTCTTGCCGGCGAGCGACTCCTTCGTCGCGTCGGCGACCGGGTCGTACTCGTCCATATCCTCGATGTCTTCGGGCAGCGTCACGGAGATGACGCGGCCGACGGAGCGGACGACCCGGCCGACCTCGCCTTCGAGTTCGCGGACGCCCGAAAACGCGGCCGTGTTCGCCGCGAGCGCATCGCCGAGTTGCGCGCCGACGGGTGCCGCCACCGTAGCGGCCGCGAGCGCGCCGAGGTTGAACAGCACGTTACCGACCAGAAACAGGTCGTCACTGCCGTTGCCGCCGGCGGCGAAGTCGCTCAGTTTGGCCGTGTTGAGGTAGAGGACGACCGCCGAGAGGCCGAGCAGGACGGTGAGGCCCCGAGGCGGGCGCTCTCGGAAGTACCAGCGGTAGCCGAACACCCCGACGGCGGCGACGGCGGCGGCGGCGAACGCGAGGCCGAGAATGTAGAACGCGTCGCCGAGCAAGCCGGTTTCGGTACCGAGCGGTTCGTTCGGCGTCCCCGTCTGCAGCCAGACGAACGCGTCGACCGCCGAGAGATCTCCTCTCACGCGACCACCTCCTCGAGCGACGCCAGCGCGGCGGGCGAGCCGACGACGAACAGCTCGTCGCCCGCCGCCAGTCGAGTGTCGCCGCGCGGGGCGAACCGCCAGCGGTCGCGGCGAACCGCGAGGACGGCCACGTCGTAGGCGTCGCGGACGCTCGCGTCGCCGAGCGTCGTTCCGTCGAGCGCGCTGTCGGCGCGAATCGACAGTCGCTGGACGCGCCGACCCGCCTGGCGCAGCAGCCTCGTCAACTCGAACTCGCGGCGGGTCCCGCGCGAGCGAACGACCACCTGCGGCGCGTCAGCCGACAGCAACGCCTCCGCGCCGGGCCGGTCGACGGCGACCGTCAGGCGACCCTCGCCGCCGGCGGCGACGGGGGCCGCGGGGGCGACCGTCGGTTTCTCCTCGTCCTCGCTCTCGTCGGATTCGGCGTCGTCGTCGGTGTCGGGCGTCGGCGAACTCGACGCCGTCGGTTCAGCGGCTCTCACCGCGACGACCGTTCCGTCGACGCTCCGGTCGGCCGTCCGGAGCGTCACCGACTCCCCGCGGGCGACGCCCGTCGGGACGAGCGTCTCGACGGAGACGGCGCGCTGGCCCGGCGAGAGGCGCTTCGAGAGGCTGCCGACCGGCGGGGCAGCCGCGAGCGTCGCGCGGGCCCGTTCGTCGAGCGACACTGTGGCCTCCGCGAGGCCGTAGTCGGTCCGAAGTCGTTCGGCGAGTCGAGTTTCCAGTTCCGAAAGCGGGACGTCTGCCGGGAACTCCCACTCGCCCTCTCGCAGCTCCGTGCGGAGCGCCGGAGGAAGCGGTGGATACCCTTCGATGTCGTCGACCTCGCCGGCGACGGTCACCGTCACCCGACGCCGGCCGCCGACGAGTTCGACCACCTCACCCGAGAGCGTCCGCTCGCGGAGCGACTTGAAGGTGATTCGCTTCGGGAGCGTGCCGCCGAGTTTGTCGCCCTGTGCGTGCGCGTACAGCGACAGCATCAGCACGACGAGGATGGCGACGGTGAGCGCGACGCCGTGTTGTCCGTCGGTGAGACTGGCGTCGCCGAGCGCCAACAGGCCGCCGTTGGCTCCCGCGATGGCCAGCGCGAACACGACGACACCGAACCCGGGGATGGAGACGCCGGTGAAGTACTTGAAGACGAAGCCGAGCCCAGCGGAGACGAGCGCGGGGATGATACCCGTGAGGACGCCGAGGTAGAGGCCTCGCAGAATCTCGACCGGTATCGACTGCACCATAGCGTCGCCACAGGCGGACCGAATAAACGTCTACCGAACCCGGAGGACGTCGTCTCGGGCGACCCGGACGACCCGCCGATTCGGACGGTCACCCGGAGGTCCGACGAGGGCCGCGGGCGGACTTCGGACGAATTTATGTGTCGCTGTCGCCGAACCCGGAGGTATGGAGGTGAACCGGAAACTGGTCGGGCCGCGGCTCGCCGTCGGACTGGCGTCCGCGGCGGCGATGCTGTCGATTATCACCGGCGTCGCCGGATTCGGCATTCCCGGCCTCGACGTCCCGAGCGTCACCGGTCCGCTCGCCGCGTACGTTCCGCCGTTCGTCCAGCAAACCGCCGGGTTCACCGGGGCGTTTACCGGCTTTCTGCTGTTGGCGAGCGTCTACGCGCTCCGCCGCGGCTTTCGGCTCGGCTGGTACGCGGCGATGCTACTACTGCCGTTGTCGGCCGCACAGGGACTGCTTCAGTCGAGTCCGCTCGCGTATCCGCTGGTAGTGCTCTCTATTCTGGCGTTGTTCGTCGTCTCGTTGAACCACCGGCACTTCAGAGAGCACGCCGAACTCACCGCGACTCAGCAGGCGGCGCTGGCAGCCATCGGCCTCGCGCAAGTGTACGGCACGGTCGGTACGTACGTGCTGCGCGACGAGTTCGGAACCGTCGACACCGTCGTCGACGCGTTCTACTTCACGCTCGTCACCGCCAGCACCGTCGGTTACGGCGACGTGACGCCGGCCAGCCAAGCGGGGAAACTGTTCGCTATGTCGGTGCTTCTCACCGGGACGGCGAGTTTCGCCGTCGCCCTCGGGACGCTCCTGACGCCGGCCATCGAGGCTCGACTCGCCAAAACACTCGGACGCATGACAGACACACAGCTCTCGCTCTTGGAAGACCACATCCTCGTCCTCGGCTACGGGGACCTGACCGAACCGATTCTCGAAGAACTGCGCGACGAGGCAGAGTACCTCGTCGTCACCCGCGACAGCGATCGCGCCCAGGAACTGACCGACCGCGGCATTCACGTGCTCACTGCCGACCCGAGCGACGACGACCCGCAGAGGCGTGCCCGCGTCGAGGATGCCCGCGCCGTCGTCGTCGCCACCAACGACGACGCGCAGGACGCGCTCTCGATTCTCACTGCGCGGCAGTTGAACCCCGAGGTCCCCATCATCGCCGCCGCGACGCTCCGGGGCAACGTCCAGAAACTGAAACGAGCGGGTGCGAACACAGTCATCAGCCCCGCGGCGCTCGGCGGTCACCTGCTGGCGGCGTCGGCCCTCGGTGGACAAGGCATCGAAGACGTCGCGGAACGACTGCTCCGCGACCGCTCGTTGGAGCGCTGAGACGGCGGGGCAGCCCTCTCCTGAGCCCGGTCAGGTGAGGTCCGCGGTCGACGACTGCGAGGTCACAGTCCGGCGATTCGAGTCGCTCGAACGTCGGCGGGGAGAGAAAGCGCGAGGCGGCGCTTCGGTCGCCGCTGGAGCCGATGATAACGGGGTCGTACGCCCGGGCGTTGGCGCTGATAAGCGATTCGACCTCCGGGCGGGCGACGCGAGTTCGCGGCGCTCGATCCGACGGATGCGGCGAAAGAGGTTACCGACGCGCGTCACCACCCGGTCGAGCAGTCGGCGCTCTCAGGCGACTGTCGTGACCGCATCCAGCGTGATGGCGATGGCTCGTTCGACGTTGTTCTTCGCCTTCTCTGGCAGTTCCTCGTCGGAGTCCGCGCCCTTCTGGGTCCCCTTCACGAGGTTGCCGTCGACGGTGCAGATGGCTCCCGCGCGCATCCCCTTGCGGCGCGCGAGCGCGAAGACGGTCGCCGCCTCCATCTCGATGGCGAGTAGGTTCGCCGCGTTCCACTCTTCGACGTACTCGTCGGACTCGTTGTAGAACGCGTCGTCGGAGACGATGGGGCCGACATGAACGTCTTCGTCGTTGGCTTCCGCGGAATCGACGAGCGCCGTCAGAATCCCGTAGTCCGGTACCGCCGGGTACACTTCGGACTCGTAGCGCTTCGAGGTACCCTCTTCTTTGGCCGCACCGGTCGCAACGATCATGTCGCCGATTTCGACGTGCTCCTGCAGCGCGCCGATGGTGCCGACGCGAATCACCGTGTCGACGCCGACGCGCGAGAGTTCCTCGACGGCGATGGCGGCGGACGGACAGCCGATACCGGTCGAGCAGATGGTGAGCGAAACGCCGTCGTACTCGGCGTTGACGATTTTGTACTCGCGGTTCTGCGAGACTTCCTCGACGTTCTCGCACTGCTTTGCGATTCGGTCGACTCGGCCCGGGTCGCCGGGGATGAGCGCGATGTCGTGTACGTCTCCCTCCTCGACGAGCAGGTGCGGCTGTTTTGCCATATCCGAGGGTCACGGGTAGTCGGGAAAAACTGATTGGTCTCCCGTGTCGCCTCGGGCGCTCGCTCTACCCGTACCGCTGCAGCAGGTCGCGCTCTTCGGCGATGAGTTCGCTCACGCCGTGGGTCATGATGGCCTCGCCGAGCGCCGTCGCCGCGTAGTACGAGTAGAGGCCGTCTTTTCCGCGCTCGCGGCGCTTTCGATTCGCCACCAACCCGACGTCGACGAGTCTGTCGAGGTGGTAGTGCAGGCGGTTCGAGGGGCTGTCGAGGCGCTCTGCTAACTCGCTCGCGCTCAGTTCGCCTTCACGGAGCAGTTCGGCGAGCACGCGGTAGCGCGTCTCTTCGCCGATTGCGCGCTGCATGGCGAGGTACTCGCTCAGCGCGAGGACGCCGTCCTCGGGGAGTTCGGGGATGTCGGGATGTTCGGCTTTGGACATGGCGACCACTTACTGTTCCTAAGTAGCGCTTCACGGTACATAACACTTCTTGAGTCAGCGTTCATTGAAACATCCGTCATTTTTATACCCTCGCTCCGAGAACCACTGCCAAAGATGCGTGACCACCTCCTCGACACCCTCCCACCGACGAAGTATCGGCGCTTTCTCGTCTATCTCATGGGGCCGTACAAGACCCACCGCGGGGAGAACACCGAGATGTTCGCCTTCCTCGAACGCCTCCGCGACGACCTTCGGGGCGTGGGATTCAACGCTTTTCTCGCCACCGACGTCGACATCGACTTAGAGGAGATGGACGCCGGGACGCAGTCGCTTCGCTTCGCCCGCGCCAGCAACGCCGTCGTCTTCGTCGTCCCCGGCGACGGCCGGAATCTCGGCGTCGGCATCGAAGTCGGGGCGGTGCTGGAGGATATGTCCGACCACGAGCGCGAGCGGGTGCTGTTCGTCCACGAAGCGGGCGTGCGGAGTGCGATGATTCGCGCCGTCGCCGACCGGTGGGATGCGACGGTCCGGGCGTACGACGACGAGGCGAACCTCGTCGACGGGGTTCGGCTGTTCGTCCGCGACGTGATGCGCCGCGAGGGCGACGGAACTCTGCCGTTCCCGCCCGAGGAGTGAGCGTCACGCGAAGGCGAAAAGAAACGGCGCGACCACGGCTAACGCCGCCCCGAAGACGAGCGAGGAACGGAGCCACTGCCCGCGAACCGCCGTCGACTGCTCTTCGTAGATGCCGCTACCCCCGGCGCGCGGGAGGACGACGTAGGCGAAGAACCCGTAGATGAACCCGACGACGAGACCCACGGCGACCAGATGCAACAAGAGGTCGACACCGCCGAGCGTCCCTACACTGGGGGCGACTGCCTCGCCGAGCGTCAGCACGAGCGCGTAGAGTACGCCCGCGAGCGTCCCCGCGCCGTGGTGGACGACGGTGGCGTCACGGAAACTCACCTCGTCGGGCGTCGTTCGGCGTAACACCGAGGCGGTGACGTAGGCGGGCGTAAAGCCGCCCTCCTGTCGACCCATCGGCACACCCATGACGACGGCCGCGACGAGACCCGCCAGCGCACCCAGCGCGAGGCGGATCAGCGACGCGATGCTCTGCGCCGCCGCCGTGTCGAGGGCGATGTCGACGAGCATTACCCGGAAAAGTCCGTGCAGTCGTATAAACGTGCGGGAGACTATCGAAACGTCTGATAGGAGTTCCGGAGCATCTCAGTCCCCGTCGAGCAGTCGGCCGACCGTCTCCCAGTCGAGCGCCGTTCGCGCGCCCACCGACGAGGCGGCGACCGCGCCACAGGCGTTAGCGACGGCGAGCGCTCGGTCGTAGCCGTCGCCGTCAAGTCGACTCGCCAGAAAGCCGGCGGCGAACGCGTCGCCCGCACCCGTCGTGTCGACGGTGTCGACGGTGAAGCCGGGATGCGTGTACGTCTCCGTCGAGGTACGGACCTCCGCGCCGCACGGGCCGTGTTTCAGCACGAGCGTCCGGCCGCGCGGCGAGAGGTCGGTGTCGAGCGCCGCCGCCGCCTCGCGGTCGTTGAGAAACACGACGTCGGCCCCGTCGAGCGCGCCTTCGAACCCCCGGTCGCCGACGCGCCGACCCGGGTCGAAACTGACCGGCACTCCCACCGCGTGGGCGCGTTCGACCAGCGTTGCGGCCGTCTCGGGGTCGTGGCTCGTCAGGTGGAGGTGGTCGGCCGCGGCGAGTCGTTCCGGGACGAGGTCTGAAGCCGCAAAGGCTTCGTTGACGCCGTCGCGCCCGAGGACCATCACCCGCCCGTCGGCGGCGACGACGAGATACTTCACCGCGGTCGAGCCCTCGGCCCGCACCAGCATCGCGCAGTCGACGCCCGCGTCGACGAGTTCCGCTTCGACGTCCGCGCCGTGGTCGTCGTCGCCGACGCTCCCGAAGATGTCGGTGGCCAGACCCAACCCGGCGAGGCCGCCGGCGACGTTCGCGGCGCTACCGCCGCCCGCGCCGGACTGCGCTTCGATGGCCGCTTCGCCGTCCGGTTCGGGGAGGTCGTCGACGCGGAGCGTCACGTCCCAATTGACGTGACCGGCGCAGATGACGCGGGGCATGAGACGACTCTCGGTCGCCGGTGGGAAAAAGCCACCCGACGCGGTCGTGCGCCGGCAACGGAAGGCCGCCGGGTCAGGCGACGGCGAAGAGAATGAGGTTGTGGACGCCCGGGCCGAGGCCGACCGCCGCGATGAGCGTCAAGAGCAGAAACCCCTCGCCAGGTTCGTCGCGGACGTAGGCGGCCATGAGCGAGACGACGACCCCAGCCAACAGTAGTTTCACGAGGACGAACAGCCATCCCGTCCCCACGAGGTCGGCCGTCGGAAGTTCGGCGGCGAACTCGAAAATGAGCCGAGACAGCGGCGTCCGTTCGCCGAACGAGAGCACATCGAGACCGACGGCCGTCGAGACGCCGTCGAGCGTGTGGCCGAACACCGCGAGCGCGCCGGCCCAGCCGGTGAGGGCCGTCTCCGGGCGGACGGTTTTCAATGCGACCCACGCCGCCGCGCCGAGAGCGAGCGAGACGACGAGCGCGACGGTCGACCAGAACGGCTGAAAGGACCCGACCGAGAGCGCCGCCGCGACGGGAAACCAGACGGCGGGAATCGCGGCGGCGACACCCGCCGCGGCCAGCGTTACGGGAACCGGTTTGTCGGCCGCGTCGGCGACAACCCAGACGCCGCCGGCGACGACGGCGACGGAGAGGTACACCGAGGGCGTCCCCATCAGCGGTTCGATTGCGGCGGGGAGCGTCCCCAACGCGTAAGCGACGTGGAGCGCCGACCCGGTCACCATCCACGGTGCGAGCGCGAGCACGTGGCGCTCAGCGAGCGTGGGCCGACGACGGTACAGCGCGTAGCCGACAGCGGCGAGACCGACGACGAGCGCGAGGAGGTACGGCAACGGCGGCAGCGCGAACCCCTCGGGCAACACCTGCATGGGGCGAGGAGTGTCGGGCCGCCGTGAAAGCCTTACCGAACGCAGACGGCGACGTCACTGTCTCCGGGTAGCTGTCGTCTTCGGATCGCTGTCGTCTCCGGTGGTTATCGACGCTCCGGGTGGCGGTCGGACCGCGCGGCGGCCGGCCCACTCGGCGAACGCGCAGCACCCCACCTCCGGCGGGATTTTAACACCTGCCGCCGTGGGGCCGCCATGGAGCGAAGCGAACTCGCCGCCCGCATCGACCACACCGTCCTCGGCCCGGAGACGACAGTCGCCGACGCGAAATCGGTACTCGACGACGCCGTCGAGTACGGGATGAACGTCTGCATCCCGCCGTGTTACGTCGCCGAAGCGGCCGAGTACGCGCCGGACGTGACGCTCGCGACGGTCGTCGGCTTTCCGCACGGCCAGCACTCGACGGAGGCGAAACGCGCCGAGGCCGTCGACGCGTGGGAACAGGGTGCCGACGAGTTGGACATGGTCATCAACGTCGGCCGTCTGAAGGCCGGCGAGGACGAGGTAGTCGAAGCCGATATCGCCGAAGTGGTCGCCGCGGTGCCGATTCCGGTGAAGGTCATCATCGAGACGGCGCTTCTGACCGACGGGGAGAAACACCGCGCCTGCGAGGCGGCCAAAGAGGCCGACGCCGCGTTCGTGAAGACCTCGACCGGCTTCGCCGACGGAGGCGCGACGGTCGAGGACGTCGAACTGATGTCCGAGTATCTCCCCGTGAAGGCCAGCGGCGGCGTCGGCAGTTACGAGGAGGCGATGGCGATGATAGACGCGGGCGCAGAGCGCATCGGCGCGTCCAGCGGGGTGGCGATTCTCGACGGCGCACCGGAGTGAGAATGGAGGGAGCGTTCCAACTCGACGAGGTCGACCGTCGCGTCATCCACGCGCTGATGGCGGACGCGCGGAACACCTCCGCGCCCGCCATCGCCGAGGGGCTGGGCGTCTCAGCCGGGACGATACGTAATCGAATCGCCCGGTTGGAGGACGCGGGCATCATCAAAGGATACCACGCGCACGTCGACTTCGAGCGGGCCGACGGACGACTGACGAACCTCTATCTCTGTAACGCGCCCGTCGCCGAACGGGAGTCCATCGCCGCGAGGGTCCGAACCGTCCCGGGCGTCGTCCACGTCCGGGAACTGATGACCGGTCGCCGGAACCTCCACGTGCTCGCGGTCGGCGAGGACATCGCCGACCTGCGGCGCGTCGCGCGAGCGCTCTCCAGTCTCGGCATCGAGATCGAAGACGAGGACCTCGTGCAGGCGGATACGTACCTCCCGTACGCTGCGTACGAACCCGAAGGCGACGAGCGCCGGGGAACGCTCTCGGACTTCGTCAGCCTCACCGGTGGCTCCGAAATCGTCGAGGCGACTATCGGCGAGGGCGCACCAATCGACGGGTTGACGCTCTCGGAGGCGGGCGAACGCGGCCTCCTGAGCGGAAACACGCTCGTCATCTCCGTCGACCGCGGCGACACCGTCGTGACGCCGCGAGGCGATACTGTCCTCCGCGCCGGTGACGAGGTGACGCTGTTTTCGCGCGGTGACGTCCCCGACGAGACACTCGCTGCGCTTCGAAATACGGAGTAGTTCGGGACGACGAGTCGATACCGGCCGCACCGGGACGTTCGCTGCTCGAAACGTAATCGCCGTGAGTGACAACGCCAGTTGACGATTTCTTTTATAAACTCAGCTTCCGAGGCTGGCGAAAGAGTAGGCGATTTAAATATTGAATTTCACGCCGAACAGATTTGAGTCGGTCAAGTTATGATTCCGCACTCGTTACACCGGAGTATGAGAATTCGAACCGAGAGGACAGGAAGAGCTAACGCAGGGTCGCCGAGTCGTCACTCTGAGGGGAGACGCAATGGCTGAGGAGGAGTTAGCGAAGGACCTGGGATTGCTGTCGGCGATGACCATCGGCATCGGGACGATGATCGGTGCGGGTATCTTCGTACTGCCGGGCGTCGCCGCCCAGGAGGCCGGCCCCATCGTCGTCGTCTCCTTCGTCGTCGGCGGCCTCATCGCCATGGTGAACGCGCTGTCGGTGTCGGAACTCGGCACGGCGATGCCGAAAGCCGGTGGCGGCTACTACTACGTCAACCGCGCGCTTGGTCCGCTGTTCGGCTCCATCGCCGGTCTCGGCGACTGGGTCGGCCTCGCGTTCGCGTCGGCGTTCTACTGTATCGGCTTCGGGCAGTATCTCGCCGAGCTCGTCGGCCTTCCCGGCGTGCTGTTTCTCTCGCCGATACAGGTTGGCGCGCTACTCGCCGGATTCGTCTTCGTCGGCGTCAACTACATCGGCGCCAAGGAGACCGGCGGGGTCCAGACGGTCATCGTGCTCATCCTGTTGGCGATTCTCGGCGTGTTCGCCGTCGCGGGGTGGAGTTCGTTCGACTACGCGACGCTCGCCGGTGAGGACGGTCTCGCCCCGTTCGGCTTCGGGGCGATCCTTCCGGGAACCGCGTTGGTGTTCGTCTCGTTCCTCGGGTACGCAAAGATCGCAACCGTCGCCGAGGAACTGAAGAATCCCGGACGAAACCTCCCTATCGCCATCATCGGGAGCGTCGCGCTCGTCACCGTCGTCTACGCTATTCTCGTGACGGTGATGCTGGGCGTCGTCCCGTGGCCGGAGCTGAGCCAAGACGCGCCGGTCGCACAGGCGGCGGAAGTCGCGTTCCCCGGCGGTATCGCCGGTGTGGCGGCGACGGTGATGACGCTCGGGGCGCTGTTGGCGACGGCGTCGTCGGCGAACGCCTCCATTCTCGCGTCGGCACGCATCAACTTCGCGATGGGTCGCGAGAAAATCGTCACGAACTGGCTCAACGAGATTCACCCGCGGTTCGCGACGCCGTACCGCTCGATTCTGGTGACGGGACTCATCATCATCGTCTTCATCTCGGCTTTGGGTCAGGACCTCGCGGTGCTGGCGAAGGCGGCGAGCGTGCTGCACCTCATCGTCTACACGCTGATGAACGTCGCACTCATCGTCTTCCGCGAATCCGAAGCGATCGACTACGAACCCGAGTTCCGCGTGCCGTTCTACCCGGTGACGCCGATTGCCGGGGCGCTGTTGTCGCTCGGTCTCGTCGCGTTCATGGACGACATCGAAATCGCGCTGTCGGCGGTGTTCGTCGTCGGCGCGGTCGTCTGGTACTTCGTCTACGCGCGCGAGAAAGTCGAGACGGGGGGGCTCCTCAGCCAGTACGTTCTCTCTCGCTCCGAGACGATGCCTGACGCCGCCGTCTCCGCCGCCAGTACCGTCCAACCCGACGGTGGCCAGTACCGCGTCATGGTCCCGCTCGCCAACCCCCGCACCGAGAAGCATCTCATCGAGTTGGCGAGTCTGATGGCGACGGCGCGCGGTGGAACGGTCGAGGCGGTCCACGTCGTCACCGTGCCCGACCAAGTGCCGCTGTCGGCCGGTGCCGAACGCATCCGGCAGATAGACGCCGAGTCCTCGAAGCTGCTGGCGGCCGCCCGTGAGAGCGCCGAGACGTTCGGCGCACCGGTCGAGACGCGGACCATCGTCTCGCACCGCTCCGTCGAAGAGGTGTTCGACGCCGCCCGCGACCACCGCGCGGACCTCGTCGTGATGGGTTGGGGCGGCTCGCCGTTCTGGTCGGCCGGCCGCGTCGAGGGGACGCTCGACGAACTCACCGGAAATCTCCCCTGTGACTTCCTCGTCCTGAAAGACGAGGGGTTCGACCCCTCGAAGGTGCTCGTGCCGACGGCGGGCGGAGCGGACTCCGACCTCAGCGCGGAGGTCGCGCGCGTCCTCCTCGACCGGGGGTCGGAGGTGTCGCTGCTCTACGTCGTCAACGGCGAGGACGAGCGTGAAGCGGGCGAGGCGTTCCTCCGCGAGTGGGCCGCAGAGCGCGACCTCGACGACGCCGAGATTCGCGTCGACGCCTCCGGCGACGTCGAGGGCGCAATCGGCCGCCACTCCGCGGAGATGTCGATGGTTATCATCGGCGCGACGGAACGCGGTCTGCTCTCGCGGTTGCTGACGGGGTCGCTCGTTTACGACATCGTCGACGAGGTGGAGTGTTCGGTGTTGCTCGCCGAGCGCCCGAGCGAACGGTCGCTGCGGGAGCGGTTGTTCGGGTTGGGGTCACGGTCGGACGACTGAGGTGGCCACACTTCGGTTTCTGTCGTCGCAGCCGGTCTCGAACCGGCCCCAATCGTCGCGCTTTTGCCCGCAGGGCCGATACCACCCACAAGCGAATGGCCCGGTACCACATCGAAACCTACGGTTGCACGTCGAATCGGGGTGAGAGCCGCCACATCGAACAGGCGCTGCGCGACGGCGGTCACTACCCCGCCGACGGACCCGAGGAGGCCGACGTGGCCATCCTCAACACCTGCACGGTCGTCGAGAAGACCGAACGCAACATGATTCGCCGGGCCCAGGAGTTAGAGAAGGAGACGGCGGACCTCATCGTCACCGGCTGTATGGCGCTCGCGCAGGGCGACGAGTTCCGCGAAGCCGGCATCGACGCCGAAGTGCTCCACTGGGACGACGTGCCGAACGCGGCGATGAACGGCGAGTGTCCCACTGTCACGCCCGACACCCAACCCGTCCTCGACGGACAGGTCGGCATCCTCCCCATCGCCCGCGGCTGTATGTCGAACTGCTCGTACTGCATCACGAAGTTCGCCACCGGGCGCATCGACTCGCCGCCCGTCGAGGAGAACGTCGAGAAGGCCCGCGCGCTCGTCCACGCCGGGGCGACGGAGCTCCGTGTCACCGGCCAGGACACCGGCGTCTACGGCTGGGACAAGGGCGACCGAAAGCTCGCCGAGCTCTTGGACAGAATCTGCGATATCGAGGGCGACTTCAGAGTTCGCGTCGGGATGGCCAACCCCGGCGGCGTCCACGGCATCCGCGAGGAACTCGCCGAGGTGTTCGCCGAGAACGAGAAGCTGTACAACTTCATCCACCTGCCGGTCCAGTCGGGCAGCGACGACGTACTGGAGGACATGCGTCGACAGCACCGCGTCGACAAGTTCCTCGACATCGTCGAAACGTTCGACGAGAGACTCGACTACTGGACGCTCTCGACGGACTTCATCGTCGGCTTTCCCACCGAGACGGACCACGACCACGCCCAGAGCATGGCGCTGTTCAAAGAGATTCGCCCCGAGAAGGTGAACATCACGCGCTTCTCGAAGCGCCCCGGCACCGACGCCGCGGAGATGAAGGGCCTCGGCGGCACTCTCAAGAAGGAGCGCTCGAAGGCGATGTCCGAGTTGAAGATGGACATCGTCGGCGAGGCGTACGAGGCGATGGTCGGCACTACGCAGGAGATACTCGTCGTCGAGGAGGGCGTCGGTGACTCCGTCAAGTGCCGCGACGGCGCGTACCGTCAGATTATCGTCCAAAATGCTTCTGAACACGGCGTCGAACCCGGCGACTTCTTGGAGGTCGAGGTGACGGGTCACCAGACGGTGTACGCGTTCGCAGAGCCGGTCTGAGTCAATATCGGGAGAAAGCATTTATTCACTCACCTGACAGTCTGGAGTGATGGCGCCCTCCAGACGGACGTTTCTGCGTTCGACGGTTCTCGTCACGACCAGCCTCATCGCCGGATGCACTGCTCCGGCGACCGACGGGAGCGACGACGCGGACAGTCCAGAGAACGAGACGCCGACCGAGACCCGGACGTCCACGCCGTCGGAGTCGGCGACCGACGCTCCGGAGAACGAGCCATTCGTCCTGCCCGAGTCGTCGGTGCGGACCGTGGGTGACGTGCGAATCGCCGTTGCGAATCCCGCCGTCAGAAAGGCGGCGGTCTACGAGTCCATCATGGGTTCCGGCGGCGTGCTCGCGCCGACCGACCGACAGTTCGTCGTCGCAGCGGTCCAGCACCGCGAAAGGGTGAATCCGGACGTGCCGACGGAACCGCCGTACGACGCCTTCGAACTCGTCGTCGACGGCGAGACGCACCCAGCGGTCGAAATCGAGGAGCGAACGACGGGCGCGTACACCACGTCGTTCGCTGACCGGGGGCGGTTCCGCTACGACGGGCCGCCGATACCGAAACCACGAACGGTCGGCTGGGTCGCCTTCGAGCCACCGTCGCCGCTCGATGCCGACGAAGCAACGATTCGCTGTCGCCACGACGGTGACGCCGCCGAGTGGTCGCTTCCGGGGGACGCAGTCACCGAACTCGGCCGCCGTGCGCCGACCTTCGAGTTACGGTCGTTCGAGGCCGAAGTCGGAAGCGCGGGGCTAAACGTCGAACTCTCGCTCGTTGTCGAAAACACGAGCGACGTCGACGGTGAGTTCCTCGCGGCAGTGTACTGGCCGACGACGGGTATCGCTGACGACGACGAATCGACTATCGTACGGGAAAACGTCGACCCAACCGGACGAGTCGAGTGGACGCAGCGGTTCAGTACCGAGTACTCGGGCGACGCGAACGGACAAGCGACGGCGAGCGTCGACGGGATGGTCTCGGCGTCGGAGACGGTCGACCTCGATACCGAGTCGACGACGCCGACAGAGACCACGACGATCACCGACTCGGCCGACTGACCCGACTCCCCGTCCCGCAACGCTCTTGCTTCCTGCTACGTACCCCTGAACAGATGGCTTCTCGCCTCCTCTCCGACGTCCTCCAACCTGTCGCCGTCGTCACGGCGGTGTTTCTCCTCCTCGTGCTGGTGAGCGGCGTGTGGCCGCCGATGGTCGCCATCGAGAGCGGGAGCATGGACCCGCACATGCAGAAAGGCGATATGGTCGTCATCACCGCCACCGACCGGTTTTCGGGGGGAAGCGCGGACGCCGCCGGGGTCGTGACCACCGACGACGACGGCGAGTACCGACGCTTCGTCGGCGACGGCGACGTGATAATCTACAACGCGCCGAACCGCGGGACGCCGATAATCCATCGGGCACGCTTCCGCGTCGAAGCGGGCGAAAACTGGTACGAGCGGGCGAACCAGTCGTATCTCCCCGCCGGTGTCGAGAGCTGCGACGAGCTCCGAAACTGCCCCGCGCCGCACGGCGGCTACGTGACGATGGGTGACGCCAACGGCGTCTACGACCAGGCGAAAGGCATCGCGCCCGTCGTGAAAGAGGAGTGGGTCCGCGCGAAGGCCGGCCTCCGAATCCCCTGTCTCGGGTGGCTTCGCCTCGTCGCCGAGGGCTCGGAACCGCTCGGTGGCGTCTCCTGCGGGTGAGAACTCCGAGCGAGGCCACCACAATCTACTCTTAGCCACTCCGCGTACGTGACGGCGTGTCAGGAACGGAAGGCGGGTCCGTCGTGCGGGAGTTCTTCGGCATTCTCGCCGCGATTTTCGTCGTCAGCGCGGTGCTCTTCGCCGTCGCCGGCGTCTGGCCGCCGGTCGTCGCCGTCGAGAGTGCGAGCATGCAGCCGAACCTCGACAGAGGTGACCTCGTCTTCGTCACCGACGTGGGTCGCTTCGGCGGCGACGGCATCGACGGGGACGGCATCACGACCGTCGAGGAGGCGGAATCGACCGCCCACGAGCGCTTCGGCCGACCCGGTGACGTGGTCGTCTTCGAGGAACCCGACCGGTACGGCGCGCCGACGCTGCACCGGGCGCATCTGTGGGTCGAAGCCGGCGAGAACTGGTACGACCGCGCCGACCCCGCGGCGATTCCGGCCGAGGCGGATAGCTGTGAGGAACTGGCGAACTGCCCGGCCCCGCACGCCGGGTTCGTCACGAAGGGCGACGGCAACCAGTACTACGACCAAGCGACCGGCTACGCCGAACCGGTTCGACCCGGCCGGATTCGCGCGAAAGCAGACGTCGGCGTCCCGATGCTCGGGTGGCTTCGTCTCCTCGTGACCGGCGTGCTGTAATCGTCGAGTTTGCGTCGCCGCCGGAGTCGGTGCCGAGTTCGGCGCACGCTTCACGCGGGTGTCGTGCGCCGTTCAGCGCCGTCCGTCGACGCCGGCCTCTCCGGCCAGTCGGTCGGTCTCGTCGTCGTCTTTCCACTCGCCGAGTTCCTTCGGGTCGACGTGGACGAACACGTCGTCGACTTCCGAGATCTCCCGTATCGACACGACGATGTCCGTCTCGATGTCGTGGGCCTCTCGGACGGTCATGTCGCCTTCGACTTCGATATGGAGGCTCACGTCGATCTCGGGGCCGACGTAGTGTGCAACTACGTCGTGAGCGCCGCGGACGTCCGGATGCGAGAGCGCGCGGCGGATAATCTCGCTTCGGAGGTCTTCCGGCGGCGCGCGGCCGACGAGGTAGTTCACGTTGTCGCGGACGATTTCGTACCCGGTGTAGCCGATGCCGAGGGAGACGACGGCGGCGGCGACGGGGTCGAGGATCGGTGCGCCGAGTCGAGTACCGAGCACGCCTACGAGCGCCGCACCGGCGGTGAGAATGTCGTTTCGGTTGTCGAGGGCGGCGGCGACGAGCGCGGGCGAGTTCTCTCGCTCGCCGACTCGGCGGCAGTATCGGTAGAGCGCGTACTTCGCGACGGCGCTGGCGGCGAGCACGCCGACGGCAGCGAGACCGACCGTCTCGCCGTAACTGCCGGTGAGCACGGACCGGACGGCTTGCCACAACACCGCCGCACCGGCCGCGAAGATGCCGACGGCGACGAACAACGAGACGAAGGGCTCGATTCGCTCGTGGCCGTGCGGGTGGTCGAGATCCGGCGGTTGCGTCGTGATGTAGAGGCCCGCGAGGACGACGAAACTGTAGACGGCGTCGGAGAGGCTGTTGACCGCCTCGGACCCGACGGCGAGGCTCCCGGTGGTGTACCACACCGCCGCTTTCGCCGTGGCGAGCGCGAGGTTCGCCGCGAGGACGACCATGCCGACGCGCCTGACGACCGCCTGCCGGTCCATCGGTCGAGGTACGCCACCGCCGCTGAAAGGTGCTTTGGAGTGACGGTCTGTGCCGCTGATTCACTCGGCATCGGGTGTGTCGACGGGTGCCGGGAGCCCGAGAAGAACTCAGTCGAACCGAATCCGAACCGCGGCGTCGTCACCCTCGACGGTCGCCCCCTCTTGCCCGGCAAAAGCGTCGTGGAGGCGGTCGTAGGTGTCTTCGAGGGCCTCGACGAGCACCTTGGTGTCGCCGATGACGGGCATGAAGTTCGTGTCGCCGGACCACCGGGGAACGACGTGGGTGTGGACGTGGTCCTCGATGGAGCCGCCGGCGGGGCCGCCGAGGTTGAGGCCGGCGTTGAAGGCGTCCGGGCCGAGCGCAGTGCGCAACGCCTCGAACGTCCGCTGTTTGAGTCGCGCGTGGTCGAACAGGTCCGCGTCAGTGAGGTCGGTGTACTCCCCGGTGTGACGGTAGGGGATGACCATCACGTGACCCGGGTTGTACGGGTAGTTGTTCAGGAGGACGAAGCAGCGGTCGCTCCGGGCGACGATACGGTTCTCTCTGTCTGCGTCGTCGGCCGGGAGCGTGCAGAACGGGCAGCCATCGCCGCCACTCTCGCGTTCGACCCACTCGATGCGCCACGGCGCGAACAGTCGGTCCATGGCACAGTCAGAGTCGCCAGTCGCTTAGGCGTATCTCACTGCGACTGTCGACGACCGCCTCGACGCGGTGACGGCACGGACGTGCGTGGTCACGGCCTCGACACCTGGATTGCGTTTTCCGTACGCGTCGACCTACCGGCCGAAAGTGTTTTACTTCGTTGCTTATCGGTCTGAACGGTTTGAACGGTCCCCCCGTTACGGGCGGTTAAAGTCGCCGCCGTCTCCCGATGAACGGTCGAAATGCTGCGGAACGGAGGTGTGTCTTTATTCGCAAATCGCTCATACTGTTGCCTGAAATGGCGACGAAACCCAGACCCGATGGGGTGACAGAGGCGTGTGGCCACTGCGGGAGGGAAACGACACACGACGTCCGTGTCGAAATTCGGACCGAGAGCAAGAAACCCGAGAACGCGGAGTTCTCGCGCGAGCCGTACCGTATCTCGGTCTGCGGCATCTGCGGCGCGGAGACGACACAGCGGATGAACAACGCGTGACCACGGCGGTTCCCCGAATCCTTCTCACATCTGCAACGTGCTCGAACGGAGGTCGGCGAAGCGGTGACTCGATATTCGAACGCACCGCGGAGACGTCCGGCCCGGCAGGCGGTCGTCGATAACGGTGTCGCGCTCGCGGCGAGGCTGACGCCGTGTAGAGTGACCTACGCGTGGGAAGCCGGAAATCCCGAGAACGAACCCGACTACGACGAGCTGCTGGCCGCCGTCGAAGCGTAGCGGCGGTCGCACGGTGCAAGCGGCCGCAGACGACTCTTTTCTCGGTTGAACCCGCGAGTAATGCGCGATTTCCGGCAGCGACGGCTCAGTTCGTCGTGATCTCGCAGCCGTCTTCGGTGACGATGACCGTGTGTTCGGCCTGACTGACGAGACAGCCGTCGTCTTCCTTCAGCACCGGATAGCCGTGGAGGATGTGGTTCTGTTCGAGGCGGCGAATCGCCATCTCCGCGCGGGGCACGTCGAGCCATCGGGCCGCGAAGGGGAGTGTCCGGTAGTGCTCTTTGACGCGGTCGAGCACCTGCCGAGCCTGTCGGTTGCGGACCGACCGGTCGTTTTCGAGGCTGTAGATCTCCTCTTTCGCGCCCTCGGTCACCTTCCCGCTACCGTCGGTGGCGAACGGTTCGACGGCGACCACGTCGCCGACCTGCAGTTCGACGCCGCGTTCCGCCCCGCGATTCGGGATGTTCGGCCCCGTGTGGGCGTCCCACTGCTGGACGCCGTGTCCCGAGAGGTTGAGAATCGGCGTGTAGCCGTAGCCGCGGATGACGTCCTCTATCTCCGCGCCGACAGCGCCCGTCTCCGCCCCGGGTTCGATGGCGTCGAGTGCGGCGGCGAGCGCCTCCTCGGACGCTTCGACGAGTTCGTCGTTGCCCGTGAGGTCGACGGTGACGGCGGCGTCGGCGATGTAGCCGTCGACGTGGACGCCGACGTCCAGACAGACCATATCCTCGCCGAACTCGGTGTCGTCGTCGCGGGCGGGCGTCGCGTGCGACGCCTCCTCGTTGACGCTGATGTTGACGGGGAATGCGCAGCCAGCGTCGTGTTCGGCGATGCGCGACTCGGCGTACTCGGCGACTTCGAGGTGCGTGACGCCGGGTTCGATCAGCTCCGCGGACTCGTCCAGTACGGTTCGGAGGATGTCGCCCGCCTCGCGGTACTTTTCGACCGTCTCGTCGTCGAGATGTCCGATGCTCATACCCGCAGGCTTTGACCGACCGACGCAAAGAGGTTGCGGGACGGCAACGCGATATCGATTGGGTCGGCGCTCCGCGAGCGTCGAAGAGTCGAACTCGTGGTCCCCGCGAACAACGTGCCCGTTGCTCTCGAAGACGTCTCTCCTCGCGGTGAGCCCCAGACCCGTTCGTCGGCCGTCGACGGGTGTCATCGGGAAGCGAGTCGCCGGACGACCGGAGCGGCCGACCGCCGAACGCCCCCGATTCGAGAGACGAACGGAGACCGAGCACGAACCGCATTCGAGCGGCCGAATCAGTCAACTAACGTTCAGTAATTAGAGCTTTTCGCAGAAAACCCCGAGACGGCGCAGTGACAGATGGTAGAGATAAGCTCCGCATGTGGGATGAAAACAGCCGTTCCGGTTTATTATCGAATCTGCGGTGATTGAAAGCGTGAGTTCCACAACCATACGGACGGCCGTCGCGTTAGTGACTGCGCTTCTGCTCGTAACGGCAGGCGTTCAGCCCGCGATGGGTGGTTCGGCGACGACGGCAAACGAGAACGTAACGTTCACCGACGTATCGGTGAGTGAGCTACAAGTAGAGGGCGGAACCGTCGAGAACGTCACGGTCGAGCGGTTGGTTGTCCAAGAGGTGCAGATCGGCGACCAAGGTACCGTCGACCAGGGCGTCTTCGAGGACGTCTCGTTCGATAGTATCGAGGCCAGCGGCGTCTCCATGGAGGACATCGAAGTCCAGGACGACGACGTGAACGAGGCCCAGGCGCGTGGCTACCTCGACTCTAACGAGAACGTCAGCCAGGTCGTCATCGGAGAGCTCCGCGTCAACACGCTCTCCGTCGACGAAGTGAACGTCGAGGAGGACCAGACGGGTCTGCTCTCCGGCGACTCGATGTCGAACGACTCGACGTCCAACGAGAGCGATTCGATGGGTGACTCCAACGAGAGCGACTCGATGGCCGGCGAATCGAGTCAGACGGGCGACTCCAACGGAACGATGGTCCTCGTGCGCGAGGTCAACGTCGACGAGATGGAAGTCGACTCGCTGACCATCCAGACGCTCCAGCAGTCGACGCCGATGCCGTCGGCGTTCGACGACACGGAGGGTACCCAGAACGTTTCGCTCAATGAGAACACGAACCAGACGCTTCAGGCGCTCGACCAGGCCGAGATGGCTATCGACGCCAACCGCGAGCAGTTCACTGACGAGCAGTACGTCCAGCTGAAGACGGAACTCGCCAATGTTCGCGCGGCGGTCGAAGACGGTGAGGTGACCGAAGAGGAATCCCAGCAGCTCTCCGAGTCCACCGAGAACATCCGTTCGACGCTCAACGAGTCCGACGTCTCCGACGAGCAGGTTCAGGGCGCAGTCGATAGACTGCCCGACGACGCTCGACAGGTCGGCTCCGGTGCCGGTGACATGATCGTCATCGACGCGGTCGACGTCGGCACCGCCGAAGTCGAGGAGATGACGACCGGCACCACGTCGGTTCGCGTCGCTTCCGACTGGAACAGTCTCGCTGTCACCGGTGTCGAAGGACCGTCCGAGATCTCCCCCGGTGAGACGTACAACGTCACCGTGACGGTTGTCAACCCGACCGACGAGACGACCGCAGACACGATCACCTACCGCGCCGGCCTCGGTGCGCCGACCAGCGAACTGGTCGTGCTCGAACCCGGCGAGACCCAGCAGGTAGAACTCGAAGTCCGCGGCCCGAGTCAGACCGCACTCGAACGGACGAACTCGCCGCAGCACATCGTCACCACGTCGAAGACTACCTACACCGTTCCGGTCTCCGCCAACGACACCGCACCCGGTAACTCCGGTGACGCTGGCAACGGGAACGGTAACGGCAACGGGAACAACAGCGGAAACAGCAGCGACAACTAACTGACGCCCTTCCGTCTCTTCGAGACGGGATTCCCTTTTTGACGTCGACTCGAACCGACAGCGACGCGTCCGCATACAGTCTCCGAAACTACCCTATCGCGTCGCGGCGCTCGTCTGCATCCCGTCGGTGTTGAACGCGCTTCCGGCCCCGTCGCCGTCGAGGACGATGATGCCCGCGTCGGAACCGGTGAGTTCACCGAACTCCGCCATCGCGCGGTCGGCGGCCGCCTGCGCGTCCAACCCCTCTTCGAGGTGACGCACCGCCCGCCGCGAGAGCGTCGCTTTGGCGATGTCTTCGCCCGCGCCGGTCGCGCTCGCGCCGCCGGCGGGCGCGCAGTAGAACCCGGAGCCGATCTGCGGAACGTCGCCGACACGGCCGGCGAGCGCGAACCAGCGTCCCCCCGTCGACGTCGCGGCGGCGAACGTCTCGCCGTCGCCGGCGACGGCTCCCACGGTGTCGTGACCGCCGAACCGCTCGCGGAGCCACTGTAGATGTTCCGTGGGACTCCCCTCCGGCGCGTCGCTGTCGGCCCAGCGCTCGCGACTCTTCTCGGTGAACAGGTCGACGCCCGTCTCGACGCCGTAGTCGGCGGCGAGGTCGACGGCGTGGTCGCCGGCGACGAGCACGTGCGGCGTCTCCTCCATGACCACCCGCGCGACCGAGACGGCGTGTTCGACGCCCGGCATGCTCGCCGCGGCCCCCGTCTCGCGGTCGCTCGTCATCACGCCCGCGTCGGTCCGGACGACGCCGTCGGACTGGACCGCGCCGCCGACACCCGCGTTGAACCGCTCGTTCGATTCGAGAACCTTCACCGCCTCCTCGACGGCGTCTAACGGCGTCGACTGCGCTGCGCCAGTTTCGGCCGCTTCGCCGAGCGTCGCCTGTCGGGGTTCGGGTTCGTCCGGACTCCCGCCCGCGCCGCCGTGTACGATGACGTGCATGGCGGCGGATGCGTACCGGGTGACAAAAAGGACGCCCAATCCGGCCAGCGAGACGGTCGACCGACTCGGCGCGTGACGCAAAAAACAGCAAACAGCGGTTGGTCGTTCAGTCGTCGTCGGAACTCACCGTACTGTCGCTGAACTCCGGCGAGCCGCGACTGGCGCGTCCGGCCCAGTTGTCGATGTTGTCGGCGACCCACCCGCGAGCGCCGAACCCGAGCGCGAGGCCGACGCCGATGGCGATGGCCGCGCCCAGCCCGTAGGCGACGGCCTGCGCGACGATGTAGAGGACGCGGACGCTGAATCCCATCGTGTCGAGGCCGATGACGAGCACGCTGAAGTAGAGGAACAGCCGGACGCCGTCGGCCAGGACCCCGCTGTAGCGCGTCTCGGTCGCCGTCGAACTCTGCTGGACGACGCGGGCGATGAAGTCCGCGACGATGAAGCCGAGGACGATGACGAGCAGTCCCGCGAGGAACGCCGGCAGGTACGAGACGGCGGTCGATATCCACTGCGAGAGCAGCGTGATGGCGAGCGCGTTCGCCGCGGCGAGGACGGCGAGCAGGTAGACGTAGTACGCTGCGAGTTTCCCGAGCGTACCGGAGACCGCCTGTTCGGTTCCACCCAACGCCCCTCCGACGGGCGTTCTGAGCGCCATCCGATCGATCTCGGCCCTATCGACGACCTCGCGGACGACACGCGCGACGACGCGTCCGACGACCCACCCGATGAGGAGGATGGCCAACGCGCCGATCAACCGCGGGACGAACGCGACGATCGACGAGACGGTATCCTGGAGGAACTCCGGGATACCGAGCTGCAGGGCGATGAATAACGGGACGAACGGTACGAACGCGGCGTTCGTCGTGTGTTCTGAGTCGGTACGTGCATCGGTGTCTATCGTGGACATAGCCACGTTACGGAAGAGCCCCGAGAGACTTGAATTCGTCGACTAAGAGAAGAAAATAACACCACAGTGGTGGCTATCCGAACCCCGGTGCTGTCACATCGCCCGAGCCGAACTGAGTGTTCCGGGCGAGTGAGCTACCGAAAGCGGTAGAATAGTTATTCAGCGCTTAGCTCGCCGTGTTCCGGCCGTCCGGAATCTCGGAGTATCTGCGCTGCAGTACCGTTCACGCGAAATATCAGACTTGACATGCCATGCGGACGGACACTCCGTTTCGACCGTCACCGCACGCCGTGGGCGCGGACGAGGTTCGGCCCGGCGACGACGAGTTTCGGGGTCGCTGTCTCGCCAGTGGTTCGTCCAAATATTGCCGTCGGAACTACAGAACGGCAGGCCTTTTACGCTGCCTCGGAAACTCACTGTTGTTCATGAGCTACGACAAAGTCGAGGTCCCCGAGGAGGGGCAGAAGATCACGGTCGCCGACGAGGAGACCGGCGAACTCGACGTTCCGGAGAACCCCATTATCCCCATCATCCACGGGGACGGAATCGGTACGGACGTCGGTCCCGCCGCGCAGAAGGTGCTCGACGCCGCCGCGGAGGCGACGGGCCGCTCCATCGCCTGGATGCGCGTCTACGCCGGCGAGTCCGCCCGCGAGAAGTACGACGAGAACCTCCCCGACGACACCGTTGAGGCCATCAAGGAGTTCAACGTCGCCATCAAGGGCCCGCTGACGACGCCCGTCGGCTCGGGCTTCCGCTCGCTCAACGTCGCGCTCCGCCAGAAGCTCGACCTCTACGCGAACGTCCGCCCGACCTACCACATCGACGGCGTCCCGTCGCCGGTCAAGAGTCCCGAGAAGATGGACATGGTCACGTTCCGTGAGAACACCGAGGACGTCTACGCCGGCATCGAGTGGGAAGCCGGCACCGACGACGTCGAGAAGGTCCGCGACTTCGTCGAAGACGAGATGGGCGCTACCGGCGTCATCCACGACGGCCCGGTCGGTATCGGTATCAAGCCAATCACCGAGTTCGGCTCGAAGCGCCTCGTCCGCGAGGCCATCGACTACGCCATCGAGAACGACCGCCCGTCGGTGACGCTCGTCCACAAGGGCAACATCATGAAGTTCACCGAGGCGGCGTTCCGCGACTGGGGCTACGAGGTCGCAGAAGAGGAGTACGACGAGACCATCACCGAGGA
This sequence comes from Haloprofundus salinisoli, assembly GCF_020097815.1. Classification (NCBI taxonomy): domain Archaea; kingdom Methanobacteriati; phylum Methanobacteriota; class Halobacteria; order Halobacteriales; family Haloferacaceae; genus Haloprofundus; species Haloprofundus salinisoli. The sequence continues at coordinate 1,931,215 of NZ_CP083663.1, read as the reverse complement.
CGAACTCTGGGAGGAGTACGACGGTGAGCGTCCCGAGGACAAGATCGTCGTCAAGGACCGCATCGCCGACAACATGCTCCAGCAGCTCCTCACTCGAACGGACCAGTACGACGTCATCGCCACGATGAACCTCAACGGCGACTACATGTCCGACGCCGCCGGCGCGCAGATCGGTGGCCTCGGCATCGCGCCGGGCGCGAACTTCGGCACCGCCCGTTGTCTCGCCGAGCCGGTCCACGGCAGCGCGCCGAAGTACGCCGGTCAGGACAAGGTCAACCCGACCGCGATGATTCTCTCCGGTCGCCTGATGCTCGAGTACATGGGCTGGAAGGACGCCGGTCAGCTGGTCAAGGACGCCGTCGAGGAGACCATCTCCTCGGGCGACGTCACCTACGACCTCCACCGCCAGATCGAGGGCGGCAACAAACTCGCCACGAGCGAGTTCGCCGACAAGGTCGTCGAGAACATCGAAAAGCTCTCGTAGAGGGTCTCCCCAGCTCGCGCGGTAATCCGCGATTTTTCGAGAACGATTCAGAAAACAGTACCGTCTCGGACGACGATCTCACTCTCTTTCGTCTCCGGTGTCGTCCAGAGCATCGTCTCGGCGAAACGGCTCGTGATTCGACCGGCGCTACTCCTGCCAGTCGGGGTTCGTTCGAGGCGGACTGAAGACGTCGACGCCGCGGACGGGTTCGTCGCCGCGGTTCTCGGCGCTGTGGGGTTCGTCGCCGGGGATGACGTAGGAGTCGCCCTCGGTGACGCGAATCTCCTCACCGCCGACCACGAACGTGAGCGTCCCCTGCGTGATGTAGCCCGTCTGTTCGTGCGGGTGGTCGTGTTCGGGCACCGACGCGCCCGCGGCGATGTGGAAGTGCTGGACGCTCATCTTCTCGCCCGCGGCGAGTTGGGCGAGGTGCACGTCGGGTACGGCTTCGGTCGTCTCCACGTCTGACAGCGACAGTCGGTCCATGCGAACTGCGCGCACGCCGGCCCGATAAAGATAGCGCGAGTCAGCGCGGTGCACGGAGTTCCGCGTACGGCGTCGGACGTTCGAGAACGACGTTGACTACCGCACCGAGAAGGACGAGGACGCCGCCGAGGTAGAGCCACGTCACGAACAGCAGCACCGCCCCGAGGACACCGTAGGCTTGGTACTGGGAGGCGTTCTGCGCGTAGTACAGAAACCCCAACTGGAGCAGCAGCCATCCCCCAGCGGTGACCGCGGTACCGGGGATGACGTGTTTGAACGTCACCGAAACCGGTGGGAGGATGTAGTAGATCGGCAGCAGGACGAGAACGAGCAGGACGAACAGCGCGAGCGTCGTCACGAACACCGGGTACGGAATCGAGAGGTCGACGAACGTGAGGAGCAGGCCCGCACCGACCATGAGCCCGATGGCGACGAGGACGATGCCGAGGACGAGCAGTCCGTCGAGCAACCGTCGGAAGAACCCGACGGAGTGGAAACTGCCGTACACTTCGCCGAACGCCTTCGAGAGCCCGCGAAACATCTTCAGCGCGGCCCAGAGGAGAAACGCGAGACTGACGAGACTCGCTCCCCCGCGCCCCGTGGAACTGGTCAGTGCCTGTTCGAGCACCTGCCGACCGCTCTCGGAGATGTACGCGCTCACCTGGCCGAGCGACTGCATCACCACCCGCCCCTCGCCGACGGACGCGGCGATGACGAAAACGAGAATCGCGAGCGGGATGAACGATTGGAGCGCGTAGTGGGCGAACGCCGCCGCGAGAAACGTGATATCTCGGTCCCGGGCGACGCGGACGACGGTTCGGAGCGTACTGGTCAGTCCCACACAGAGTCACTACTCACGGACAAACTGCAACGGTTCGGAGTAAATCGTTTCTTCACGCTGTGTGCGACAGTCGTCGATACCGATAGCTCTCGGGCGAGCAGTAGATTCAAACCCGTCGCCCGACCACAGCGAGATATGTACGCCGTCGTCGGCTGTAACGGCTGTTCGAACATCTGGATTCTGGAGAACCCGCGCGAGCAGGCGTCGGCGCAGTGCTCTCGCTGCGGCAAGCGCCACCAAACGAAGAAACTGCGGAAGATGTACACCGCCGAGGACCACGACGCCGCCCGGCAGGTTCGCTCGGCGATACTCGCCGAGAAGCAGGGCGCGTCGGAGGCGTTCTCGAATCTCGACTCGGTCGCCGAGATGGAGGGACGACTCGACGACGCGCACATCTCCGACCGCGAGTATCTCGAACGGTCGGGGCTCGACGCCGACGAAGTCGCCGCCGCGGGCGACAGTTCGTCCGCGTCTTCGAGCAAATCGCGGCGCGAACTCGTCGAGGAAGCCGTAAGCGAACAGGAGCGACCGACCGAAGACGAAGTGGTCGGCTACGCCGCCGAACGCGGCGTGCCCGCGGAGAAGGCGCGAGACATCCTAGAGAAACTCACGCTGGGCGGCGACGTCTCCGAGAGCGGCGGCCGGTACCGGTCGCTCTGAGTCGTCCGAGAACCGTCCGAGAACGTTCAGAGTTCGGTGCCCAGCGCAAGCACGCCGCCGACGACGAAGAAGATGATACCCGCCCCGACACCGAAGTCGCCGAACGCAAGCACACAGAACAGTCCGACGGCCGCGAAATACAGTCCGAGAAGTACGGTGCGAATGTCGTCAAGCGCACCGAGAACAGCAGTCCGTTGTGAAGCCATGCCCCGATTTCGAACGTCCGGAGCTTAATTCCACCTTAATCCGAAATCCAAAATCCGCGGCGGTGTGGACCTACCGACCCAGTTCCTCGTGTGCGCTCGACAGATGCCGCGACCCGAGCGCCGCCAGAAGCGAGAGCTCGCCCGCGAGCGACCCGACGGCGATGGCTTCGGCGAGCGCGTCCGCGTTCGCTCCGGCGGGGTCGCCGCTGCCGCGGACGCCGATGATGTCGAGGCCCTCGGCCTGCGTCGGGAGTTTGGTCCCGCCGCCGACGGTGCCGACTTCGAGGCTCGCCAAAGAGACGGAGACGTAGAGGTCTCCGCTCTGGACTTCGGCGGTCGTGATGGCGTTCGAGCCTTCGACGACCTGCGCGGCGTCCTGGCCCGTGGCGAGGAACATCGCGGCGACGACGTTGGCGACGTGGGCGTTGAAGCCGAGACTGCCGGCCTTGGCGCTGCCGACGAGATTCTTCCGGGTGTTGATTTCGGCGATCGCCTCGGGCGTGGTGTGGAGTCGGTCCTCGACGACTTTTCGGGGTATCGTCACGTCCGCCGTGACGCTCCGACCCCGCCCCTCGACGGCGTTGATGGCGGCGGGCTTCTTGTCGGTGCAGAGGTTGCCCGAGAGCGCGACGAGCGAGGCTGTCGTCTCCCCCTCGACTACGTCGCAGGCGGCTTGCGTCGCGATGGTGGCCATGTTCATCCCCATCGCGTCCTTCGTGTCGTAGCGGAAGCGGAGGAAGACGGAGTTGCCGACGACGTACGGCGTCACGTCGAGCAGTTCGCCGTGACTGGTCGTCTCCTCGGCCGCCTCCTTCAGCGCCGGTTCGTTGTCGCGGACCCACGAGACGAGCGCCTCGGCTTCGACCACGTCTGCGACGCTGAACACCGGCGCGCGGGTCATTCCGGACTTCGTCACTCGCGCCCGAGCGCCGCCCGCGGCGTCGACGACCGAGAGGCCGCGGTTCACGGAGGCCAAAAGCGCCCCCTCGGTCGTCGCCAGCGGGAGGTAGTGCTCGCCCGAGAGCGCGCCGCCGTCGTCACCGGAATGCGCAGCACCCTGGTTGCTCGTCGAGGTTTCCTCGACGTTGATGGTGACGGGACCGACGACGCCCATCGGAATCTGGGCCGCGCCGATCATGTTTTCGATGTTCGGGTCGGCCTGCTCGGCGGGAAACGCGTAGTCGCCGACGGCGTCGAGCGATGCGCCGGACTGCTCCCCGACGAGGAGTCGGCGTGCCGCCGTCGCGGTGTCGGCGTCGGCGTGGTCTTCGAGTTCGTGGAATCTGAGGTCGCCGTCGCGGACGCGGTCGGCGAGGGCTTCGGCCGCCTCAGGGTCCGGACTCGGCGCGGCAGAGTCGGTCATGCGAAGCAGTGGTTTCGGCGGTCGCTAAGGGTTGTCGGTTCGACTCCTCCGACCGCCCCGACGGCACCGACCGGGTCGCTCTTTTGACTGCGCCGAAAACACAAAGTAACCAGCAAACCGAGAGTTGTGAAGGGGTCGCGTAGGGCGACGGAGGTGCGATGAAAACCGTCCGACACAGCGCTGGCCTGGGTTGTTACGGGAGTGACAACAGAGCGGTTGCACCCGCAGAAACAACAAATATATTATATGTTTGTCGCCCTCTCTACCGAACGATGAACGACTCCATTTCTGAACTCGGTAGCGGCCAGACGCTCGACGTCGCGTTGACCGCACTGACGAGCGAGCGCCGTCGGCACGTCATCCGCTGTCTGAGCGAATCTCGGACGCCGACCTCGCTCGCGGACCTGTCGACGGAGATCGCGGCACGGGAGTTCGACGCGGCGAGCGGAGAGCCCTCGCCGGAGGCGGTCAAGCGGGTCCATCTGACGCTGTATCACGCTCACGTTCCGGCGCTCGAGGACGCGAACCTGCTCGACTACGACGCGGAGCGAGAGTCGGTCGCCCTGTCGAAACGTGGGACGCGAGCGAAACGGCTCATCGCGGCCCTCGAAGCGAATTTCCCCGACGTTGTATAAGTGTCCGCCTCGTTGAAGGCGGTATGTCGAGCGAACGGACCGCTAGCGATGCGTTGGAGGCGTTGGGTCTGACGCAGTACGAGGCGGAGTGCTTCGTCGCGCTCGTGCGGGTCCCGAAGGCGACCGCAGCGGAGATCAGCGACATCTCGGGCGTCCCCCGGTCTCGGGTGTACGATTCCGTCGACCGACTGAACGATCGGGGACTGGTGGACACACAGGAGTCGGAGCCGCGGCGATTCAGGGCGGTATCGACCGACGAGGCGCTGGAGAAACTCCGGCGGGAGCACAGCGCGACGCTCGAAGCGGCTGGCCGGGCGCTGGGTCGACTGGAGACGAAAAAATCGCCGGAGGAGAAGGGCGTGTGGGCCATCGCGAGCGCGGAGCACGTGAACGACCGAATTACCACCTTGCTCGACGACGCCGAGGAGCGCGTCCACCACATCGTCGCCGACGAGCGGGTGCTGAGCGAGACGGTGCTCGACCGGCTGGCGGCGGCGACCGACCGCGGCGTCTCGGTCGTGATAGAGGTTCCGTCGGAGTCGGTGCAAGAGCGCGTCCGGCGAGCCGTCCCGGAGGCTGACGTGCCGATTTTCGGCGGGCTTCGGGAGTCCGAGAAGGTGGTGGACAAGTGGCCGGGACAGGCGCTGATGGTCGACCGACACGCCGTGCTCGCCAGCGGCGTCGAACAGCACGGTCTCCCCGACGTGACGAAGGAGACGGCGGTCTGGACCACGGGGCGCGACCACGGGTTCGCCACGTGGATGCGCGAACTGCTCGGAGACCGGTTGGAGCGCACCGGGCGCTCGGAGGAGCGCTGAGTTCGAGGCGGGTCGACGACGTGGCCGGATCTTAGCCGTCGAACGCCTGCATGACCTTCGTCTCGGCCTTCTGCAGGTGCTCGGCGGCCGTACTCGGTGCGCAGCCGAGAACCGCCGCAACGTCCTCCTGATTCGCTCTCCGAGGTATCTCGTAGTATCCGAGATCCAGCGCGGTATCGACGGCCTCGCGCTGGCGGTCGCTCAGCAACGCCTCCAACAACCCCGGCACCGCGTTCAGTCCGCCGATCTGGGTCACCTCGACGGTTATCGGCTCCGGAACGGCGTCGATAGCCGTCTGAATCTCGTCTGCCGGACCGTACACCGAGTACGAGACGGTCCCGTCCTCTTCGTACTCCACGGGCGGGATGACCACCACAGGAGCGTTCGAGATTACGCCGAACAACTGTCGCAGCGGCTCGGTCGTCGCGTCCCTGATGTAGACGTAGAACTCGTCGGACCCCACCCGCGTCAGCTCGAACGCGACGACCTCCGGAATCGTTTCGATGGACGCCCGAAACGCCGTCGCGTCGCCTTCGACGTAGTGCATGATACCGAGTTCGTCCTCGGTGTAGTTCCAGTGCATCGCGGTCGCGCGTTCGACGAACGGCGCGTTGACGAGCAGGTCGTACATGGGATGGACCTCTGCCTCACGGCCGCCCGCATCGAGCGTCAGTCGCACGTGTTTCATACCCCGACGTTCGACGGCTGGCTTAAATGACCCGGGTAACTGCGGCAGTGAAGACTCGCTCACCGCCGCCCAACGTCGAGCTACAGAGATGAACGTATTCGTCACCGGTGCGACCGGAGTGCTGGGCCGCCGCCTCGTCGGCGAACTCGTCGACCGCGGCCACTACGTCGTCGGTCTCGCCCGCGATGCCGACGGAGCAGAGCTAGTCGACGCCGCGGGAGCGACACCGTCGCTCGGCGACGTTCTCGACCCTGATTCGCTGGAGGCTCCGGTATCCGACGCCGACGCCGTCGTCCACGCGGCGACGTCGATACCGAGCGCGACGAAGCCGACCGACGACGACTGGCGGCGAAACGACGAAGTCCGACTGGACGGCGCGAGAAACCTCGTCAAAGTCGCCGACGGGGAGTTCGATCGGTTTCTCTTTCCGAGCGTCGTCTGGGTCGCCCGACAGCCGGACGGGTCGCGTTTCGACGAAGACGCCGACCCGCACCCGACCCGCGCGACGCAGTCGGCTATCGACACCGAGGCGTATCTCGACGAGGCGGCGGTCGCGTTCGGGTTCGACCTCACCGTGCTCCGCTGCGGGTACTTCTACGCGCCGGACGCGACGCACACCCAGCAGTTCGGGAGACGCCTCCTCGAAGGGACGCTTCCGATTATCGGTGGCGGGACGCTCGGTCGTCGCGACGCCGAACTCTCGTTTTTGCACGCGGACGACGCGGCGCGAGCGTTCGCCGACGCGCTCGATAGCGACGCGACCGGTCTGTATCACGTCGTGGACGACGAACGAGTTTCGGTGGCCGACTTCCTCGAAGCGTTTGCCGCGCGTCTCGGGGCGTCGACACCGCGGCGGATTCCCGGATGGCTCGCCAAGTTCTTCGTCGGATCCGCGACGACGACGACGCTGACGACGTCTATGCCGACGGACGGCGAACGGTTCCGTCGCGACGTCGGATGGAGTCCGGCGTACCCGACGTACCGAGACGGGCTGCGGCAGATAATCGACTCGTGGAAGACGGACGGAACAATCCGGGAGCGTTCCGAGGGATACGAGTGGGTGGGCGACGCCGGAGCGCGTACACCGAGCGGCGTGTGACGGTCTCGTCTATCGCTGGCCGTCCATCAGCGTCGGCACAGTAGAACGGAGCGCCGTCGCTCGACCCAACGCCCGCTTCCCGAACGATTTTGCCGTTCGCCCGCCCCACGACCACCATGACCGAAGCAGCAGACCTCCTCCTCGTGAACGCGGAGGTCCACAGCCTCGTCGGTGCCGACGGAGCCGCCGCCGGCGACGCCGACGAGGTGTACGAAGCGCTCGCCGTCCGAGACGGCGAGCTCGTCCGACTCGGCTCCACGTACGACGTGGAGTTCCTCGCCGGAGCCGAGACCGAAGTCGTCGACCTCGACGGTCGGGTCGTCCTCCCCGGCTTCGTCGACGCGCACGTCCACCTCTCGATGACCGGCCGCTACCTCGTCCACGCGAACCTCTCGGGGGCGTCGGGACCGGCGGAGGCCGTCGACCGCCTCCGCGAGCGGGCCGCCGAGGCCGGGTCCGAGGGAGGCGGCGACGACTGGATTCAAGGCTACGGCTACGACGAGAGCACGTGGTCGGAGTCGCGCTATCTCACCCGCGAGGACCTCGACGCCGTCTCCGACTCCCGGCCGGTGGTCGCCTTCCGCGAGGACATGCACGTCGCGTCGCTGAACTCCGTCGCGCTCGACCGCTGTCGCGGCCGGATGCCCGACGGTGACGTCCACACCGAGGGCGGCGACCCGACCGGCGTCGTCGTCGAGGAGGCCGTCGACCCGGTGTTCGAGGCGGTCGAACCCGACGCCGCGGAGATGCGCGAACTGCTCGACGCCGCACAGCGCCGGGCCAACGAACTCGGCGTCACGGGCGTCCACGACATGGTCCGGCGCTCGCACGCGCCGCAGATGTACCGGGAGATGGACCTCGCCGCCGAGCTCTCGCTGCGCGTCAGAATCAACTACTGGGCCGACCACCTCGACGCGCTCTGCGAGACGGGTCTACGGACGAACCACGGCAGCGAAATGGTCCGGACGGGCGCGATAAAGAGCTACACCGACGGGAGTTTCGGCGGTCGAACCGCGAAACTCTCCGAACCGTACAGCGACGACGAGAGTGCGACCGGTCAGTGGGTCGTCGACCCCGAGGAACTGGGCGACATCGTCGCCCGCGCCGACGACGCCGGGTTCCAGGTGACCGCCCACGCCATCGGCGACGAGGCTATCGACGCCGTGCTGGACGCCTACGCGGCGACCGAGAACCCGGGGGCGATGCGCCACCGCGTCGAGCACGTCGAACTCGCCTCCGACGAGGCCATCGAGCGGTTCGGCGAGATGGGTGTCGTCGCCTCCGTCCAGCCGAACTTCCTGAAGTGGGCCGGCGAAGGCGGGCTGTACGACGCTCGGCTGGGCGACCGGCGGACGGAGACGAACCGCTACCCGGCGCTGCTCGACGCGGGCGCGCCGCTTGCGTTCGGCTCCGACTGCATGCCGCTGGACCCGCTATTGGGCGTTCACTGGGCGGTCAACGCGCCCGCCGAGAGCCAGCGTCTGAGTGTCACCGAGGCGCTTCGGGCGTACACGCTCGGCGCAGCGTACGCCGGATTCGACGAAGAACGGCTGGGAAGCGTCGAGGTCGGCAAACGCGCCGACCTGACCGTGCTCGACGGGTCGCCGTGGGAGCGGTCGGAGGCGATTCGAGAGCTCGGCGTGGCGATGACCGTCGTCGACGGCGACGTGGTGTTCGACGGTCGATAACCTCGGTCCCGCTATCGAGGGAGAGAGACGCTCTCCTGCTTTTCGACTATCGAGCCACAGCGTTCTTTCTTCGGCCTCCCTACCAGAGAGGTGCGGCCTGACATCCCGAGGCGAGTACGCCCTGCTCGTCTCGGTCTCGTTCCCGTAGACGCTTCGGCTCCCGTTCTCGCGGGCGCTCATCGGGCGACGCCGGAATCACCGTCCGACCCTCTCGGCGCGACTTTCCTATCCTCGGCTGGCGTGGCCGTACTTGAGCAGCGCGACGAACACGGACCCGCCGATGACGTTGCCGACCGTCGCAAGGACGAGGAACCGCGCGTAATCGGCGAGCGTTATCTCGGGGCCGAGAAACAGGCCAAACAACACTTCGACGTTGCCCGCGATGGAGTGCGGCAGGTGGAGGATGCCGATAGCGGCCGTCACGAGCCAGATAATGAGGATACGGCCCGTCGTGCTCTGGGCGGCGGTGACGAGCCACGAGAGTAACCCCATCAGCCACCCCGCGAGAACGGCCGACAGGAACATCCCCCAAGTGCTGTGGTGGACGAGTTTCTCCGCGACGACGATGAACGACTCGGGGCGCGCGACGCCGATGTCGGGGATGACGGTCACGGCGAACGCGGTGAACACCAATCCACCGAGCACGTTGCTCACGAATATCACCGTCCAGAGTCGACCGAGTTCGGCGAACGAGGCCTGTCCGTCGATGACGGGGAGCACCGCGAGCGTCGTGTGTTCGGTGAACAGCTCCGACCGGCCGAGGACGACGAAGATGAAGCCGATTGAGTACGCGCTAGCGAGCAGCAACTCGGTCGGCAGGTCGCCGTAGCTACCCGCCGAGAGCGTGAGCACGACGGCCATCAGAAGCGGGCCGAAGCCGATGTCAAGCCCCGCCGACAGCCCCGAGAGGAAGAGACCGTCGGGTTCGCGGTTGATCTCGTGTAACCCCTCCTCGATCTGCGTTTCGAGGATGTCTCGCACCGGTGTCTGGCCGCCGAAGAATCGTACTGATGTCTCGCGGCCGTCGGGTTCAGCCACGGTACCGACCGCCTTCTGCCGCGACGAACAACGTTGCCGACAAACCTGTCATACAGAGAGAACGGGACCCTCGTACGTAGCTATTGGGTCCGGGCCCCATCGTCGAACGTATCCGAGAGTACGCTCGGAGCGCACATACCGGCTCTTCGAGTGGTGTGGACCGTCGACTCGGCTACTCTTCCACCACGCCGACGGGGCGAGCGCACCCGTCGACGTCGAGGACGTTCAGCGAGTCGTCGAGGACGATACACATCGAATCGTCGCCACAGGGAACGTCGAGGCGAATCTCCAGCGGGTCACAGGAGACGATTTCGGTGTGCTCGTCGCTGACACACCACGGGAGCGTCCAGAACGGGCGGGTGCTCAGATCGACGCCGCGTTCGGCGTGGAACGTCATCACGTCGGCGTTGTCGAGCAGGTTGAGGCCGACGGCAGAGCGCAGGCGGTTGTGACACCGGCGGCACTCGTGGGCCACCTGCACGTCGAGGCCCGGAAACTCCGTCTCCCGCGAGAGCGTCGTCTCCATCTTCCCCATGCACTCGGGGCAGACGCCGTCGGCGGCGAGACAGTAGTGGTGGCGGACGTGGTGGTGAAACGCCTGCAGCAACTCCTCGGGCGACCGGTCGTCCAGCCCGCCCGGCGGGAAGGGGTAGCTGACGTGTATCGCCCCGCAGTCGCCGCAGGCGATGGCGAGCCGTTCCTCGGCGTACCACGCCTGGAGGTCGCCGCCGCAGTCGTAACAGTCGCCGTCGGCGTCGAACGGATCCAACTCGGCGCGGTCGGTGAACGTCCCCGCGAAGACGGCGCGAACGACCTTCCGACCGGGGTAGCGAAAGGCGTACCCCTCGTCGGTCCGCCGGACGAAGTGGTCGGTGAGTTTCTTGAGATGGTAGTTGAAGTGGGCGCTGTCGTCGATGTCGACGCGCTCGTACAGTTCCGAGAACGGCACCGGTTCCTCGGACCCATCCTCCTCTAAGAGCGCCTGGAGAATCTCGATTCGCGTGTCGTTGCCGAGGAGGGCGAACGCTTCGGCGGGGGTGATACCGGCGTCGTTTTCGGGGACTGCCGACTCGCTCCCGGCAGGGTGACTCATGTCAACCTCTTTCGATGCCCAGGGCAAAACGGTTGCGCCCCTCGGAACCGTTACTGAAGTTCGCTTCAGCGGAGCGTCCGTCGACCAGTCGACGAACAGCTATGCATCTGGAGACTGCCCACTCGCCCGCGATGAGTTCCCCCACCGACCACTCCGACGAGGACTCGCCACCCGGGTGGACGCCCGAGGAGAACGACGACGACGTCCGCTCGTGGCTCGGCGCAGACGAGCGCGTCGTCTGCGCCCGCGAAGACGACGGCTGGACCGCGTACGCCGTCCCGCGCAGCGAACTCGGCGCGTCGCACCGGACGCCGCTGACGGACGAATCGACCGACTTCGACGGCGCGCTCTCGGCGGCGCGCGACTACATGGAACGCAACGACGACGCGGCGTAGCCGAACGGAAGCGCGCGAGTCAGATTACCCCGACAGCGACCGCTCGATACCCCGTCGAATCCGGCTCTCGTCGGGGACGTACTCGTCCTCTCTGGCGAACAGCGGGTAGGGTACGTCGTAGCCGGTGACGCGTTGGACCGGCGCTTCGAGATAGTAGAGCGCGCGGTCGTTGATGCGAGCCGTTATCTCGGCGGCCATCCCGCCCGTCTTGGGCGCTTCGTGGACCACGACGCAACGACCGGTCTTCCGGACCGACTCCAGCACCGTCTCCGTGTCGAACGGGACGATGCTACGCGGGTCGACCACCTCGACGCTCGCGTCGACGCTCTCCGCCGCGTCGAACGCACGGTGGCGCATCGCGCCCCACGCGACCACCGTCACGTCCTCGCCCTCCCGCACCACGTCGGCTTCGCCGAGCGGCACGGTGTAGTCGCCCTCGGGAACCTCCTCGCGGAACGCCCGGTAGAGTCGCGTCGGCTCGAAGAAGACGACTGGGTCGGGGTCGCGGATGGAGCTCGTCAGCAGTCCCTTCGCGTCGGCGGGCGTCGAGGGAACGACGACTTTCAGTCCCGGTGTGTGCGCGTAGCCGGCTTCGAAGCTCTCGGAGTGGTGTTCGAGCGCCCGGATGCCGCCGCCGTAGGGCGCGCGGATGGTCATCGGGCAGTTCAGTTCGCCGCGCGTCCGACTGCGGAGACGGGCGACGTGCTGCTGTATCTGGTGGAACGCCTGGTGCATGAACCCCGAGAACTCGATCTCGGGGACGGGCGTGAAGCCGTAGGTCCCCAGTCCGACGCCGAGGCCGACGATACCCGCTTCGGCGACGGGGGCGTCGTAGACGCGGTTCGGATACTCGTCGATGAGTCCCTGCGTCGCCCGGAAGACGCCGCCGTTTCGGCCCACGTCCTGTCCGTAGACGACCACGGAGTCGTCGCGTGCCATCTCCTCAAACAGGGTATTGCGGACCGCCTCAACGAGTCGTTGCCGTTCCGTCATCGGTTCTCGCCCTCCGATGCGGCGTCACGGAACTCGGTGCGTTGGCGTTCCAACTCCGGAATCGGCGTCTCGAAGGCGTAGTCGAACATCTCCTCGGCGTCGACGCTCTCACGGCCCTCGTTCGCCGCTTGAATCTCCTCGCGGAGTTCCTCCTCGATGGACTCCTGCACGTCGACGATACGGTCGTCGTCTAGCACACCGCGCTCGCGGAGGTACGTCTCGAACCGGACAACGGGGTCTCGGGTCTCCCACTCGTCTTCCTCCTCTTCGTGGCGGTAAACGGAGGGGTCGTCGGAGGTGGTGTGCAGCGAGCGGCGGTAGGTCAGCGCCTCGACGAACACCGGGTCGCCGGCGCGGGCGCTCTCCAGCGCGTCGCGCACCACGGCGTAGGTGCCGAGCACATCGTTGCCGTCGACCTGCACGCCCTCGATACCGGCGGCGGCGGCCTTCTGCGCCAGCGTCTCCGCGCGGGTCTGTTTCGTGCGCGGCACCGAGATGGCGTACTGGTTGTTCTGACAGAGGAAGACGGTGTGGGCGTCGAAGACGCCCGCGAGGTTGGTCGCCTCGTAGACGTCGCCCTCGCTGGTCGCGCCGTCGCCGAAGTAGACGAGCGACGCGGCGTCCTCGCCGGCGATCTCCTGGGCCCATCCGAGACCGGCCCCGTGGAGCGCCTGCGAACCGACCGGAATCGACGGCGGCATGTTTCGGCTCTCGCGCGTCGTCGCCGACCCCTCCTCCATCCCCATCGCGTACCACAGTAACATCTGCGGCGGCGTCCCGCGGGCGAGGTAGGCAGGCGTCTCGCGGAACGACGTTACCATCCAGTCCTCGTCGGCGAGCGCGTGGGCGCTGCCAGCTTGGGCGGCCTCCTGCCCGATGGCGGGCGCGTAGGTCCCGAGTTCGCCCCGTCGTTGCAGGGCGATGGCGCGCTCGTCGAGTCGCCGGGAGCGTCTCATCGTCCAGTACATCTCGAGCAGGTCGTCCTCGGAGAGGTCAGGTTCCAACTCGGCGTCGACACTCCCGTCGGGCTCCAGCACCTGCACGTAGTCTATCGAGAGTTCGTAGGCTGTTTCACGCGGCACGGTTGTTCGAATGTCTGCGAGGAGCTACTTAGTTTAAAGTCGGCTCAGCGACGCGTGAGCGACGGCGAGGGAACGACAACCGTCGACGGGCGACGACGTTCTGGGAGTTCGCGTTCGTCTACGGCGCGTGGGCCGTCGGCCAGACGTTCCGCTCCGGCAGCGACGGCACGCGGCTCTACGAACTGCTCGCCGAGCGGGACGCGACCGCCGAGTTCGCCGCCGTCAAGGCTCGCGCGACGGGCCTCGGTCTCGCCGTCGGCGCGCTCACCGACCCCGTCGGCGGGGCGCTGGCGCGACCGGTCATCTGACGGCCAAGACATCGGCCGCTACGGCCCGCTCTCCCGAAACACCGCGGCGGCGGTTCTGACCGAGTCGCCGCCGAGCGTCGCGATGCCCGCCGCGAGACCGAGCGTCGAAAGCAGGAACACCTCCCACGCTGCGAGCGGGTCGCCGCTGGCCAACCGCGGGAGCGTCGCGCCGAGCAGCGAGAAGAGGAGCGCGACGGCGACGACGGTGCGCGTCTGTCTACGTCTCGCCGCACAGCCGTCGGGTTCGTCGCTCTCGTCGCCTTCCGCGCGGCCGTCGCTCTCGGCGTGCTCGTCAACCCGGGCGGCGCTCATCGCGCACCTCCGGCGACGCGACGGGGTCTCTCGTGCTGTTCGTCGAAACTCCTATGTCGTGAAACCGTCTGTCTCCTCATGCTCAATCCTCCCAAGGGGAACGAGCACCGCGTCGGTGTCCCACCACCGACCACTGCTGATGCTCGTGTTTTACTCAGACGTCTTTGGCTGCAATAAGCGCGAGCCAACCGCAGTGAAAGTACTTACAGAACCGAAGATGCGTCGAAATTACCCTCTGTGGGCGCTCAGACCTGGTTCCACGGCGCGTCGTCGAAGTCGACGATGCGCTCCTCGCGGTCGAGGCCGTCGATGGCCGAGACGTCTTCCTCGTCGAGTTCGAGGTCTTTGGCCCCGAAGTTCTGGAGGATGTGCTCCTCGCCGGTCGCCTTCGGGATGGGAGCGACCTGGTCCTTCGAGAGCAGCCACGCGAGCGCGACCTGCGCGGCGCTCGCGTCGTGTTTTTCGGCGATATCCTGAATCTCGGAGACGTCGGCGACGTCGTTGCGGGCGATGGGGCAGTACGCGACCAGCCAGTGGTCGTCCTCGCGGGCGTACTCGCGGAGCTCCTCCTGCTGGAGCATCGGGTGCATCTCGACCTGGTGGGCGAAGATGGGCGCGTCGAGGTGGTCCTTCGCCTCGTCGAGTTGGTCGGGGCGGAAGTTGCTCAGGCCGACGTGTTCGATGACACCCTCGTCGCGGAGCTCGTCGAGTGCCGGAAGCGTCTCCTCGGGGTCGTAGGTGTTCAGCGGCCAGTGGACGTACATGAGGTCGATGGTGTCGACGCCGAGTTTCTGGGCGCTCTCGCGGGTCGTCTCCAGCACGTCGTCGTAGCCGAGGTTACCGGTGTCGAGTTTGGTGGCGACGAAGAGGTCGTCGCGGGAGACGTCGGCCGCGTCGACGCCGTCGCCGACGGCCTCCTCGTTCTCGTAGCCCTGCGCGGTGTCGATGTGACGGAAGCCGACGTTCAGAGCCGTCTCGACGCTCGCCGCGCACTGGTCGAGGTCCTTGTTCTGGTACGTTCCGAGTCCGAGCCGTGGGAAGTCCATACGCGGGGTTCGCGGAGACGACGCCAAAAGCCTCCGGTCGCGGCAGAGCCGTCTGCTTCGCGCTCGCCGGGTGAGAGACGCCACAACGCCCAACAGCCAGCGTCTCGTACCGTGATAGTATGTCCGAACTCGTCATCTACGGTTCGTACGGCTACACGGGGTCGCTCGTCGCCGAGAAGGCCGTCGAGCGCGGTCTCGACCCGATTCTCGTCGGCCGCGACGCCGAGAAGGTGACCGCCCAAGCCGACGAACTCGGCGTCCGCGCTCGCGTCGCCTCTCTCGACACCGTCGCCGACCGAATCGACGACGCCCACACCGTGTTGAACTGCGCGGGGCCGTTCTCGACGACGGCCGAACCCATGGTCGACGCCTGCCTCGACGTCGGCGCGAACTACCTCGACATCACCGGCGAGATTCAGGTGTTCGAGCGTCTGAAGCGCCGCGGTCCGGAGGCCGAGGAGGTCGGAGTCACCCTGCTGCCAGGCGTCGGCTTCGACGTGGTGCCGACCGACTGTCTCGCCGCTCACCTCGCCGACCGACTGCCGGAGGCGACGCATCTCGCGCTCGGCTTCGACACCTCGGGGTCGCTGTCGACGGGGACGCTGAAGACGGCCATCGAGGGCCTCGGCGAGGGCGGCGCGATTCGTGAGGACGGCATGCTCCACCAAGTGCCGAGCGGATGGAAGACGCGTGAGATCGACTTCGGCCGTGGGTATCGCACTGCCGTCACCATCCCCTGGGGCGACGTCTCGACGGCGTACACGTCGACGGGCATTCCGAACATCGAGGTGTACGCGTCGTTCCCGGAGTCGACGCGGCGGGCGATGGAGGCACAGCGCTACCTCGCCCCGCTGCTCGACACGAAACCGGCGAAACGGCTGCTCAAACGGGTCGCCGACCGCTACGCCGAGGACCCCAGCGCCGGAGAGCGAGCGGACGCGACGGTGTACGTGTGGGGCGAAGCGGCCGACGACGGCGACGAACGCGTCGTCTCTCGACTCCGGACTCCCAACACCTACGCGCTCACCGCGGAGACGGCGGTCCTGTGTGCGGAGAAGACGCTCGCCGGCGACGCGCCGACCGGGTATCAGACCCCCGCGAGCGCGTTCGGCCCCGACCTGATTCTGGAGGTTTCGGGCGTCGAGCGAACCGACGACGACGTTCGAGCGGGCGACGAACCCGGCGAATTTGCGGACGTCGACGAGAGCAAGGGCGACGCGAGCGACGTCGAGCGCGAGGGTGAGACGGCAGACGACGGAGTCGATAGCGACACGGCGGAGGACGTCGACGACGAGGTCATCGAGAAGCGCGAGGTCGTCGAAGCGGCCGACGAAGACGCTGCGGTGACGGACGGGGACGACGGAGAGGAGTCGGACGACGCCGCGACGCGACGCGACGAGTAACCGGCGGAATCAGTCGAACAGTCGGACCGGTTCGATATCGTACTCCTCGAACTGCTCCAAGAGGACCGGCAGCCGCTCTCTGAGTTCGAGCGGGCGGTGCGAGTCAGTGCCGAGGGTGAACCCGACGCCGCGTTCGAGTAGCAGTTCGAGAAGCGGTGGCGAGGGGTGAATCTGACCGTACTCCCGGAGGACGCGCCCGGCGTTGATTTCGGGAACCGTTCGGGAGCGCGCGAACGCGTCGGCGACGCGTTCGTAGTGGTCGGCGGTGGCGTACCCTCGGAGCGCGGGGTTTCGCTCCACGAGGTCGACGTGGGCGGCAATCTCGAACAGCTCCGAGTCGACGAGCGAGACGACTTTGTCGAAGTAGTCGTCGACGTACGCCTGCTGTTCGACCTCGGATTTCGCCGCGAAGAAGCCCTCGGTGTGGACGTTCGTTCCGTCGAGGCGGTGGACGCTGCCGACGGCGTAGTCGAACCCGGCGTCGTCGAGGAACGTGCGAATCTCCGTCTCGTCGCGCGGGTCGTAGTCCATCTCGACGGCGTCGAAGATGCGAACGCCGAACTGCTCGCGGAGCGAGTCGATGGCCGCCCGCCGACGCGGGTACGTCTGGTCGAGGTTGAATCCGAGTTCGAAAGTCCGCTGGCGGGCCTCCTCGCGGGCGGAGGCGTTGCAGTGGTCGGCGAATCCGACGGCGTCGAGTCCGGCCTCCTCGGCGGCGCGCAGCATCCGATAGAGGAACTTGCCGTCCGAGTACGTCGAATGGACGTGGTAGTCGTGAGTCGGCGGCACGTTCGTCCATAGACGGGCAAGCGGATAGACGTTTCTGCCGGCCGACCTCGGAAACGGTTGTTCGGGCGAACCCACGATGGACGCGAGAAACGGGGCAAGCCCCTCTCTGGTGCCGCGCAAGTGGCAGATGAGGCATCAATCACGAACTGTGGATTTGTGGGCCTCTCGCAAACGTTTGCACGTGACGAAACGTTCTTCAACGGGCCTCGCGCACAGTCGGTATGCCGACGGAACCCGACACGGGATACAACCCGAATCTAGGGAGGAAGTTCATTTTCGTCACCGGGGGTGTGATGTCCGGACTCGGCAAGGGAATCACGGCAGCCAGCACCGGGCGCCTGCTGTCGAACGCCGGGTTCGACGTCACCGCGGTGAAGATCGACCCGTACCTGAACGTCGACGCCGGAACGATGAACCCGTACCAGCACGGCGAGGTGTACGTGCTGAAAGACGGCGGCGAGGTCGACCTCGACCTCGGGAACTACGAGCGGTTCCTCGGGGTCGACATGACCTCCGACCACAACGTCACCACGGGCAAGACGTACCAGCACGTCATCGAGAAGGAGCGCGCCGGCGACTACCTCGGGAAGACGGTCCAGATCATCCCGCACATCACCGACGACATCAAGCGGCGCGTCCGCGAGGCCGCCGAGGACGCCGACGTCTGCATCGTCGAAGTCGGTGGGACGGTCGGCGACATCGAGTCGATGCCGTATCTCGAAGCGCTCCGACAGTTCGCCCACGAGGAGGCCGAGGAGGACATCCTGTTCATGCACGTCACGCTCGTTCCCGACTCGAAGAACGGCGAGCAGAAAACCAAGCCGACCCAGCACAGCGTGAAGGAGCTGCGGAGCATCGGCCTACAGCCCGACATCCTCATCGGTCGCAACCAGAACCGCCTCGACATCGACACGCGGGAGAAAATCGCGCTGTTCTGCGACGTACCCACGGAGGCTGTCTTCTCGAACCCCGACGTCGAGGACATCTACCACGTTCCGCTGATGGTCGAGGAGGAGGGTCTCGACGAGTACGTGATGGAACGCCTCTCGCTCGACGGCGAAGCGCTACCGGAGGGCGAACGCGACAGTCGCTGGCGCGACCTGGTGACGCGCAACCGCGAGGGTTCCGTCGATATCGCGCTCGTCGGTAAGTACGACCTCGAAGACGCCTACATGTCGGTCCGCGAGGCGCTCAAGCACGCCGGTATCGAGACGGGCGTCGAGGTGAACGTCCACTGGGTCGACTCCGACGAGATGCGCGACCACCACACCGAACGCTTGGAGAACGCCGACGGTATCGTCGTCCCCGGCGGCTTCGGCTCCCGCGGGACCGAGGGGAAGATCGAGGCCATTCGCTACGCCCGCGAAAACGACGTGCCCTTCCTCGGCCTCTGTCTCGGTTTCCAGATGGCCGTCGTCGAGTACGCCCGCAACGTCCTCGGCTGGGAAGACGCCCACTCGGCGGAACTGGACCCCGAGACCGCACACCCGGTCATCGACCTCCTGCCCGAACAGTACGACATGGAGGATATGGGCGGGACGATGCGCCTCGGCGCGCACGACACCGACATCGAAGCCGGGACGCTCGCCCACCGCGTCTACGGCGACGACACCTGCACCGAACGGCATCGCCACCGCTACGAGGTGAACCCCGAGTTCTTCTCCGAACTCGAAGCCGATGCCCTGACGTTCTCGGGCAAGTCGGGCAACCGCATGGAGATCGTCGAGCTCGCGGACCACCCGTACTTCCTGGGGACGCAGTTCCACCCCGAGTACCGCTCGCGTCCCGACAGAGCGAGTCCGCCGTTCGTCGGCCTCGTCGAATCGATTCTCGAACAGCACGAGGAGCCCAAGGAGGTCGAAGCCTGATGGTCGACACTGATTCATTCATCGAAGAAGCCGTTGCAGAGATTAAAGACGAAGTAGGCGACGCCCACGCCATCATCGCGCTCTCGGGCGGCGTCGACTCCTCGGTCGCGGCCGCGCTCGCCTACGAAGCCATCGGCGAGCAGCTCACCCCCGTCTACGTCGACACCGGCCTGATGCGGAAAGGCGAGACGGAGGGCATCCGCGAGACGTTCAGTTTCATGGAGAGCCTCCGCGTCGTCGACGCCCACGAGCGGTTCTTCGACGCGCTCTCGGGCGTCGTCGACCCCGAAGTCAAGCGCGAGGTCATCGGCGAGCAGTTCATCCGCGAGTTCGAGCGCGAGGCGAGAGACACCGACGCCGACTACCTCGTCCAGGGGACCATCTACCCCGACCGCATCGAGAGCGAGGGCGGCATCAAGTCGCACCACAACGTCGGCGGTCTGCCGGACGTCGTCGACTTCGAGGGCATCGTCGAACCGGTCCGTGACCTCTACAAGGACGAAGTTCGAGAGGTCGCTCGCGCGCTCGATTTAGAGGAGGTCGTCGCCGAGCGGATGCCGTTCCCCGGCCCGGGCCTCGCGGTCCGCGTCATCGGCGAGGTGACCCAGGAGAAAGTCGAAGTGGCGCGCGAAGCGTGTCACGTCGTCGAGGAGGAGCTGGAGGAGTACGACCCGTGGCAGGCGTTCGCCGCCGTCGTCGGCAAAGGCACCGGCGTGAAAGGTGACAACCGCGTCCACGGCTGGATCGTCGCCGTCCGCTCCGTCGAGAGCCGCGACGGAATGACCGCCCGCGCCCAGGAACTCAGTTGGGAGACGCTCCAGCGCATCCAGAGCCGAATCACCGGAACGAACGACAACGTCGCGCGCGTCGTCTACGACGTGACGCACAAACCGCCCGCGACCATCGAGTACGAGTAACTCGACGGACCCCACCGAATCAGCGAGCCTCCGAACTTCACGTAATCTATGAAAGCGATACTCTGCGGCCCCGACGAGAACGGACTGGCCGACGCCCTCGCCGACGAGGGTGTCGAACTTACGCGCATCGAGGACATCGTCACCCGCCCGGCGCTCGAAGACGCCGGGATCGACGGTGCGGACCTCGTCGTCCTCACCGACGTGGCGGAGGCGACGGCGATTCCGCTGGCGAAGGAGCTGAACCCCGGCGTTCGGGTCGTCGTCTACGCGAACCAGTCGCTACCGGAGTTCGCAAAAGGACAGGCCGACCTCGCGGTCGACCCGAAACTGCTGTCGGCGTCGGTCGTCGCCGAAGAACTCGTCTGAGTCGCGTCTACTCCGAGTTCCGCTCTCGTTCGTCGGCCACCGCCCGTTTTCCCGCTTCGATACCCGCGTCGCCGCCGCCCTCGGCGTTGTACGCTCTCGTGAACGTCCCGGCCGCGGCGAGCGCCTCGTCGTCGCCGTGTACCTCCGCGAACGGCTCCACGTCGCCGAAGTTCGAGGTCTCCTCGCGGGCGACGGCGAGACGGTAGGTGTCCGTCTCGGTGTGTTCGGTGTTCGGCTCCGACGGCATCGCCACAAGCGTCGCGCCGTGGTCGACGTGCCGGAAGACGGTGACCGGGCGCGGGTCGTACTTCCGGTCGATGAACTCGGGGTCGGACTCCTCGTACCAGCCGTCGGGGATGCGGTCTGTGTCCATCGTGGAGCGTACGGACGCGAGCGACGTAAGCGTCGGGTTGCCCGCGACGCGACGACCGGTCGTGAGCGACTCGACCGCCGCCCTGAGCGACGGGACGGAGACGGACACCGAGACGCAACCGGGCGACCCGCTCCCGTCGCCGTCGACGCCACGCTTATTCGAGCCGCCGCCGTCGTCACGGCCATGACACTCGACCGACTCGAAGACCTCGACCCGGCGAATGGAGAAGTCGAGACGGCGGAACTGGTCGTCACCGACGACGTGCTCGTGAAGGCATTCGCGCTCGGCCCCGATGCGGAACTCTCGCCGCACGAGCACGGCGACAGTACGAACGTCTTCCACGTGCTTCGCGGCACGGTGACGGTGATTCAGGGCGACGACGAGGAGGCGATCGAGGCTCCCGGCGTCGTTCTCCACGAGCGCGGCGTCGTCCACGGCGCGCGCAACGACACCGACGAAGTGGCCGTCTTCACCGCGAGTCTCTGTCCGCTACCGTCGTAGGCGGAAAAACACCGTCCAGCGTTGCCACCGTCGAAATCCCGATACGGCGACGTTCCCAACCTCTTGCTATGACGCGCGTCACCGCCGCCGGGCGACTCCACTTCGGCTTCTGCAACCTGAGCCTCGCCCACGAGCGGTTGTACGGCGCGCTGGGCGCGGCGCTCGACACGCCCGAACTCGTCGTCGACGTGACGCCCGACGACGCGGTGACCGTCGACCTTCCCGAGAGCGTCGACGCACTGGCCGAGACGGTTCACGAGTACGCCGGTCGGGCGACCGAACTGCTCGGCGTCCCCGGCGCGAACGTCCGCGTCGAGTCGTCGCTGCCGCGGCACGTGGGTCTCGGCAGCGGCACGCAACTGGCGCTCTCCGTCTTCGCGGGCGTCGCCGGAGCGTACGACCGCGCGCCGAACGTGCGAAAGCGGGCACCGGCGCTGGGTCGCGGCGGTCGCTCCGGTGTCGGCGTCGCCGCTTTCGAGTCGGGGGGGTTCGTCCTCGACGCGGGCCACCCGACGGCGCGCTTCACCGTCGACAGACCCGAAGACGGCGCGTGGACCGTCCCGGCGGCGGCCGCCCAGCATCGAATCCCCGACGAGTGGCGGTTCCTCGTCGTCCTGCCCGACGCTGCACCCGGTAAGAGCGACGCCGACGAGGACGCGAGCATGCGCGCCGCCGTCGAGCGCGCCGACCCGGCCATCGCCGACCGCATCTCGGGCGTCGTCGTCCGTCGGGTGCTCCCCGCCATCGGCGACGACGCTCCCGAGCGGTTTGGCGAGGCGGTGGCCGAAATCGGCCGTCTCAACGGCGCGTGGTACGCCGACGAGCAGGGCGGCGTCTACCGGCCGCCGGTTGGCGAACTCGTCGCCTCGCTCGACGACGTGCCCGCGGTGTACGGTGCCGGACAGTCGTCGTGGGGGCCAGCGGTGTACGGCGTCACCGACGCCGCGCACGCCGACGCCGCACAGGAGGCCGGAGAAGCGGCGCTCGCGGCGGCCGGAATCGACGGCGACGCGTTCGTCTCCGCGCCGCGGAACGTCGGCGCGCGAGTCGAGTGAAACGTGTCTGAAGAGTTGACTGTCCGTCGTAACGACTATCCCGGCGGCCGCCGACGGGCGGCCATGGAGAACATCCCCTTCGGCGTCTCGCGCTTCGATTCCGTCATCGGCGGGGGCGCGCCGCCGGGCAACGTCGTCCTCCTGTCGGGCGAATCCGGAGCGGGTGCGCGGGAGTTTCTGCAGACGAGCGCCGCGATGAACGCCCTGGCACACGCCGACAGCGACCTGTTCGAGTTGTACTACGGTTCCCTCGGGGCGAACACGCACCTGCCCGACGAGGTCCACTACCTCTCGTTTACGACCGACGAGGAGTACATCGGCCAGGAGCTGGCGTACACGCTGGCCGACGACATCGTCGACGCGGCGCTCTCGGAGATTCGATTCCGCGATTTCTCGCCGGAGTACTTCCAACTGAGCCCCATCCCCAGGGAGTGGTACGTCGGCGAGGCGTCGACCATCCGCGATCTGGGGACGCGACACAGCCGCGAGGACGTGATGAGTGCGCTCGGCGAGTATCTCGGCGAGCACGCACCTGGTAACTTGGTTCTCGTCGACTCCATCACCGACCTCGTCGGCGCGGTCTCCGACGAGATGGCGTGGTCCGATATCGCGATGGTGATGAAAGGGCTCCGGAAGGCCGCTCACCACTGGGGCGGACTCATCATCCTGCTCGTCAACGAGGAGACGTTGGGGCCCCGCGAGCTGGGGCTTTTGACCGACGCCGCCGGCGGGACGCTCCGCTTCCAGTGGGAGTCCGGCGGGTCGAAGCGCGCTCGAACGATGGTCGTCGAGGAGTTCCGCGGCGTGCTCTCGCGCATCGAGGGCGAGAACATCGTCCGATTCGAGGTCGATATCCAGGAGTCGGGACTCGACGTGAGCGACGTTCGGAAGATACGGTGAGCGAAAGTTTAAGACACGAGACGCACAGCACTACTTCAGATGGCTGACGACCGGGTAGAACCGAACGGCGAGTCGGCGTGGGAGTCGACAGCACCGGTCGAGTCGCACACCGAGAGCAGTGAACAGAACGGAGAGGCCCCCGACGCGCTGGGCTCGGAGGTGTTCGCCGACCTCCCCGAGGACCGCCCGCGATCGGCAGACGGCGACTCGACGGTCGAGTCGGCGCTCGACGCGCTGACGAGCCGACTCGACGGACTCGACGAGCGGGTCGACGGCGTCCAGTCCGACGTCGACGAGAAAATCGACGACGTCCGTGGCCGCGTCATCGAGGTAAAGCGCGAGACGGACGCGAAAGCGCCGCTCGACCACGAACACCCCGAGGTTCGACAGGCGGTGGCGGAGGCGAGCGCCGACGTGGAGGCGCTGGAACGTCGCGTCGAGTCGCTGTCGGCGGACCTCGACTCGGAACTGGCCGAGCGGTCGGAGGCCTACGAGGAACTGGCCGGGCGGGTCGAGACGGCGGAAGAACGGCTGACTACGCTCGCCCGGGTGACCGTCAACCTACGGGACCGGGTGCAGCGAGCGGAGTCGGCGGTGACCGCCGACCGTGAACTCGACGAATTTCTCGAATCGGCGCACAAAAACGGCGTGAGCAAAGGCGCTTGCGTGGACTGCGGCGAGACGGTTCACCTCGGACTGCTCTCGTCGCCGGTGTGCCCGCACTGCGGCGCACCGTTCGACGGCGTCACCCCGCCGAGTTGGCCGTTCGGGTCGGCGACGCTGACGACCGACACCGGAACCGACGCGGAGGACGCCGACCTCACGGAGTTGACTAACTTCGATGTCTGAGGAACACGCCATCGACGGTGAGGAGACGCGGAGTACCGGCGACAGCGCCGCAGACAGCACCGATACCGTCGACACCGATGAGACCGCCGACACCGCCGACACCGCTGGCACCGTCGACACCGACCCGTTCCAGCAGTTGTCGACCCACGGCGACACCGACGTGTCCGACCCGTGGGTCGAACTCGAACCGACGACCGACTCCGACTACGGGGCCGAAAGCACCAGCATCGGCGGGTTTGACCTCGGGGACGGAGACGCCAGCACCGCCGGCTTCGACTTCTCCGCCGTCGACGAGTGGGCCGGCGCGATCGCCGACGGCGACGCCGCTCTCGACGCGCCGAACGGCGACGACGCGACCGTCGTCGAAACGGACGACGGCAAGACGTACGTCGTCTCGAAGCGACACTACTGCCAGACCTGCCCGCACTTCGAGTCGCCGCCGGAGTTCGGATGCGACCACGAGGGGACGGACATCGTCGAGACGGTCGGGTTCGAGCGTCTCCGGGTTCGTAACTGTCCAGTGGTCGACGACGACGGCGACGCCGGAAGCAGTCGCCGGGCGGCCCACGCCGTCGCCGACGTCCCCGGAAGCGAACGAACTCGCCGCGACGGGGCGAGCGAAACGGCTCCGACTGACCTTTGAGGCCGGAGCGAATACGCTAACGTATGCAGTTTTGCGACGACTGCGGTTCGATGATGGTGAATCGGGACGGGTCGATGGTCTGTACGAACTGCGGCGCGAGTGCCGACCGCGACGAGGAGCGCGCCGCGCAGTTCGTCTCCACCGAATCGCAGACCGACAGCGAGGTCATCGAGACCGAAGAGGGCGCGGACTTCGAGGGGAAACCGACCGCAAACGACGTGACCTGCGACAAGTGCGGCCACGGCGAGGCGTGGTACACCATCAAGCAGACGGCGTCGGCCGACGAACCGCCGACGCGCTTTTTCAAGTGTAAGGAGTGCGGCTACCGGTGGCGTGAGTACAACTGAGTCAGTCGAACTTCGACACCAGAAACCCGCCAACCACCTCCGCCACCTTCGCCGACTGCCCGACGAAGAAGTGGTCGGCCTCCATTCCGACGACTTCGCAGCCGAGTTCCCGCCCCCTGTCGACGACGGGTTCCCACTCGGCCGTTCTGTCCCGCGTGGCGTACACCACCTGTACCGGCGTGCGGATCTCGTAGAGCGCGCCCGCGGCGTCGAGTCCGTGTTTCTCACCGATTTGCGCAGCCGGAGCCAACGCGCTGACGGCCACCGGGTCGACGGTGTCGCGGGCGGCCGCCGCCGTGAGCAGGGCTATCGCGCCGCCGAAACTGAACCCGAAGAGGCCCACGGAGTCGTAGCGCTCGGCGGCCCAATCGAGGGCGTTCAACGCGTCGGTCCGTTCGCCGCGGCCCTCGTCCCACTCGCCGTAGTCGAAGCGGAGGCAGTCGAGTTCTGCATCGGTGAGCGCGTCGGCGACGGCGACGAGGCGTTCGTCGCCGCGGTGGCCGCGGTGCTGGGGGTGTGGCGGGCAGGCGACGACGACGTGTTCGGTCTCGGCGTCGCTACCGTCGAGCGTCGCGCGAACGTCTCTCCCACCCGGAATCAGTACAGTCTCCGAATCAGTCACGAGACTCCTTGTTCGCATGAGGTTTTAAGGCCAGCGTACACAAGGAGGGGGTATGGGAATACTCTCGCGGATGTCGTACGTCGTGCGGTCGAAAATAAACGCCCTCCTCAACCGCGCGGAGGACCCGACCGAGACGCTCGACTACTCGTACGAACAGATGCGCGACGAACTTCAGGACGTCAAGCAGGGAATCGCGGACCTGACGACCCAGAAGAAGCGCCTCGAAATCCAGAAGCGGCGCCTCGAAGAGAACGTCGAGAAACACAACGACCAGGCCCGCGAAGCCGTGCGACAGGACCGCGAGGACCTCGCGCGGAAAGCCCTCGAGAAGAAGCAGTCGAAGATGACCCAGATCGAGGAACTCGACGGGCAGATCGCGCAGCTGCAGACCACCCAGGACGAGCTGGTCGACAAGAAGAACCAGCTGGAGAACCGCATCGAGGAGTTCCGCACGAAGAAGGAGACGATGAAGGCGCGCTACGAGGCGGCGGAAGCGTCCAGCCGCGTCTCCGAGGCGATGACCGGCGTCGGCGACGAGATGGAGGACGTGGGTCGCGCCATCGAACGCGCCGAGGAGCGCACCGACGAGATGGAGGCGCGCTCGGCGGCGATGGACGAACTGCAGGAGACGGGTGCGTTCGACGACGCGCTCTCGGACAAAGACTCCATCGACCGCGAACTCGACTCGATGCGGAGCGGCAGCGAAGTCGACAGCGAGCTCGATACGCTGATGGCCGAGATGGGCAAGTCCTCGGGCGGGTCCGAGAGCGACACCGCGAGCGACGAGGAGATAGACGCGCAGCTCGACGAACTGGAGTCCTCGGAGACGACCGAGGAGACCGAGGCCGACCTCGAAGAGCTGGAGAACGAAGAGGAGTCGCGCGCGGAGTAATCGCACCTCGAGGTAACCGACTCCGAGCCCCGCTTTCTCCCCCGCCCAACTGGCCGACGCCACGAACCCTTTGTATCGAGTCGACGTATCGAGCCCATGAGCGACGGCGACGAGCCGAGTAACACCATGCGCGACCGAGTGGGAGAGAGTCGCGTCAAACTCTGGCTGTTGATGGATGCGAACCGATGGTTCGCCACGGCGCTCCCGCTGGCGCTGGTGTTCGTGACGCTGGTCGCTCTCGGGGTGGCCGACCCGGCACCGATTCGCGGGTCGTGGAGCCTGAAGGACCCCATCGAGACGGCGTTTCAGGGCTTTCTCACCGCCATCATCACCGGCGTGACGCTCGTCGTCACCATCAACCAACTCGTGCTCTCGCAGGAGCTCGGGCCGCTCGGCGACCAACGCGAACGGATGGCGGGCGCGATGGAGTTCCGCGAGGACGTAGAGGAGGTTCTCGGGGTCTCGGCGGTCCCCCCGGAGCCGTCGGCGTTTCTCCGCGCGTTCACCGAGGGGATACGCGAGCGTGCCAACGGGTTGAGCGAGACGGTCGACGAGACGAACGGCGAGAGCACCACCGAATCCGAAGCTGTCGTCCACGAGTACGTCGACGGCCTCGCCGGTAACGCGACCGAGGTCTCCGACCAGCTCGAAGACGAACAGTTCGGGACGTTCGACGTGTTGTTCGCCGCGTTGAACTTCAACTACTCGTGGAAGATATACGAGGGACGACGCATCCGAAACAAGTACGCCGACTCCCTTTCGGAGCGGACGCGCGAGGAATTCGATGAACTCCTGGAGACGCTGAAGTTCTTCGGCCCGACCCGCGAACATTTCAAGACGCTCTACTTCCAGTGGGAACTCATCAACCTCTCGCGGACGATGCTGTACACGTCGGTTCCGGCGTTGATTGTGGCGACGGCGATGATTCTGTACGCCGACAACCCCGGGTCGATTCAGGGATTCACCGCCGGTGTCGACAACGTCGTCTGGGTCGTCTCGTCGGCGGTGACCGTCGCGTTGGTCCCGTTCATGGTGCTCTTGTCGTACGTCCTCCGCATCGCAACCGTGGCGAAGCGGACGCTCTCCATCGGTCCGTTCATCCTCCGGAGCGTCAACCGGAGCGAGGATCTAGAATGGGAGTGACGGACGGAGCGGCCTCACTCCGCGCGTCGCGCGCCGGTGCCGGTGTGACCGGACTCGCCGAGTCGAATCGTCCCCTCCGAGAGGTCGACGCCCGCGTACGGGTCCGATTCGAGCAACAGTGACCCGTCGAGGTCCGCGTAGTCGAGGAGCGGCGCGAGGTGACAGGCGGCGGCGATAGCCGCGTTCGTCTCGACCATACACCCGAGCATCACTTCGAGGCCGTGCGCGCGGGCGGTGTGAATCATCCGCGTGGCCTCGCGCAGGCTCCCGCACTTCATCAGTTTGATGTTCGCGATGTCCGCGCGGTCGGCTATCTGCGGTACGTCGGCGAGCGTGACGCAGGACTCGTCGGCGGCGACGGGGAGCGCGCTGCGCTCGTAGACGTACTTCAGCCCCTCGGGGTCCGACGCCGGAACGGGTTGTTCGACGAACTCCACGTCGTGGTCGGCGAGCATCTCGCTCATCTCGACGGCCTCGTGCGGCGTCCACGCCTCGTTGGCGTCGACGCGGAGCGTCGCGTCGGGCGCGGCGTCGCGGACGGCCTCGACGAGTTCCTCGTCGCGGTCGGTGCCGAGTTTAATTTTTAGCACACTGTACCCGGCGTCGACGGCCTCCGCGGTCTTCTCGCGGACGCGTTCGGTCGTGTCGAGGCCGATGGTAAAGGAGGAGGTCGGACAGTCGTCGGCGTCGAGTCCCCACATCCGGTAGAGCGGGACGCCCAGTCGTTTTGCCGCGAGGTCGTGGAGCGCGATGCTGACCGCACAGCGGGCGGCCGGGTTCCGGTTCACCCGCTCGCGCATCCGGCGCTCGATGCGGTCGAAGGCGTGGGGGTCGCCGACGCGTTCGACCACGTCGAGCAGGTCCGGAAGCACCGCCTCGACGGTGTCGGCCGTCTCGCCGTAGTGTCTGGAGGGCGCGGCCGCGCCGACGCCTGTCATCCCGCCGCCGTCGGTGAGTGTGACGACGACGTTCTCGGCGGTCTCCTGAGTGCCGCGCGAGATGGTGAAGGGGTGTTCGAGCGGCAGTTCGACTCGCTCGAACTCCGAGGTGAGAATCACCGAAGCGCCTCCAGAATCTCGTCGCATCCGAATCGGACGGGGTCGCTGGCGGGGACGCCGAGTTCGTCCGCGTACGCGTCGACGGCGTTCTCGGCTTCGGCGTCCGACAGCGCCGAGGCGTTGAGCGCGCCGGCGACGACCTCGGTTTCGTGGACCGCCGACCCGAGCGACTCGTAGAGGTCGACGTATTCCGACAGCGGCGGGAGCGAGAACGACTCGTAGCCGTGGATTTCCTCTCGGCCCGCCTCGTGACAGAGCACGAGTTTGTCGGCCATCGAGCCGTGGAGGATGCCGCAGGTGACCGCCGAGTAGGCGGGGTGGACGATGCTGCCCTGGCCTTCGACGAACAGCATCTCGTGGTCGTCGCCGATTTCGAGAATCATCTCCTCGACGGCCCCGGCGGTGAAGTCGCTCACCACGCGGTCGATGGGGTTGCCCCACCCCGAGATCATGATTCCGGTCTGGCCGGTGGGGACGAACGCCGCGTCGATCTCCGCCTCGCGGGCGGCCTCGACGAGTTCGAGCGTCGCCGTCATCTTCCCGACGGAGCAGTCGGTGCCGACGGTGAGCACCACGTCGGCCGACACCTGGTCGGCGACGCCCTGCGCGACGGTGAGGTCGGGGTCGGGCTTGCGCACGTCGACGAGGTCGACGCCGTGGTCGGCCGCGAGCGCGGCGAACTCCTCGTCATCTTCGAGGAAGTAGTGCAGTCCCGCGACGACGTCGCAGCCGGATTCGATGGCGGTACGGACGTCGGGTCGCCACGTCTCGTCGAACCCGCCGCCGATGGGCGCGATACCGACGAGCAGCGCGTCGACCGACTCGGCGTCCGGCACGTCCTCGAACGAGGCGACGATAGGAGCGTCGGGAAGGTCCGCGCGATGGTCGCGGACTCGCGTTCCGGCGCGGTCTCGGTCGAGGACAGCGACGATTTCGTCGTTTCCGTAGCGCATCACCCCTGTCGCGGTCTTCGCGCGGTCGGGGAACTTCTCGTGGGCGAGGATGACGAGACGACGACTCTCGGTCCCGGTAGCAGTCATACCCGGGTGGACGCAATAGGACGCCATAAATCGGTTGCCAGCGGTGCGTTGTGCCGCAATGCGGCGGAGGCCAGAGAGCCGGGAGTGAGACTCAGACGAGCGAGAGCCGCGTCGTCCAGAAGTCGCGGAAACCCTCCTCCAGCGCCTCCTCGGGCGACCCGCCCGCGTCGCTCGTCGCCGTCGCGTCCACCGCGTCGCGTAGCTCGCGGACGACTTCGCGGTCGCCGACGAGAATCGTCGTCTCGGCGTCGCTGTCCTCGATTGCCTCGCGGCACTTCTCGACGTGCTCCGCGATCTGGCCGTCGCGGATGCGCTCGAACCGCGCCTGCGAGAACCCGCCCTTCGAGTGTTTCTCCTTCACGTCGCTCTCGAACCCGCGTTCTTCGAGTCGCTGGCGGCCGTCGTACTCGCCGAGCGCGAAGAGATCCGCGCGGGCGACGGCGAACGCGAAGCGACCCGTCGGCCGGAACCACGACTCGTCGACCCGTAACGACTCGCCCCACTCGCAGAACGCTTCGGGGGGACGCGGCGGCGACAGCGCCGCGCTCACGAGGTCGGCATCGTCCGTGTAAATCAGACACGGCGCGGCGCGGCGGACCAGCGCCGCGCGCTCGCCGAAGGCGTCTTCGACGGCCTCGGGCAGCGAATCGCCGTCGACCATCGCGGTGAGCGCGCCCTCCGGTCCGGTTTCGAACGAACCGAGGCGGTCGAGTATCTCGTCGAGGCGAGCGCCGCGGAGCGTCTCGGTCCCGCGGAAGTCGACGTCTTCGTCCCCGTCGTCCTGCAGTCTGTCGACCCGGTCGTCGAGTTCGGCGATGCGGTCTTCGAGGCGGTTGACGCGCTCTTCGGCCTCCTGTCGGGCGGTGACGGCGTCGGCTCTGCGTTCCTCCTCGGCGGCGGCGCGGCGTTCGAGGTGGTGGTTTTCCTCCTCCAGTTCCTCGATACGCCGCTTCAACTCGGCGCGGCCGAGCAGCTCGTCGAGCATACCCCGAGAGGTGGCGGCCGGGGACTTCAACTCCGGGGGTCGGCGGTCGGTCTCAGTGGGCGGCGGTCGGTGCCAGTGGCGGCCGACGCGTCAGTCGTGACGGGGGCGCAGCGGCCGATTCAGGTCCCGGTCGGGGCCTCGTAGCCGGCGTAGCGGAGCAGTTCGGACGCGCGGTCGGCCGTCGCGAGCAACACTTCGCGGGAGTCCGGGAGGTCGTCGGTCGCCATCGACTCGGGGAGCGCGAGCGTCCCCGTCGGCACGTCGTCGTCGCCGAGAACGGGGAAGTGAGCTGTGTCGAGTTTCATTACGAGCGGTGCGTCGAGTCGTTCGACGCCCTCACCGGTGAGGTACAGTTGCTCGTTCATCCGCTCGTGGTCTGCTCGGTGAATCACGGGACGGTCGCAGTCGATCGGTTCGATGTACAGTTCACCGAGGTAGTAGCCGCTGGAGAATCGTTCGAACATCTGTGCATGTGACTGTCTATCACTCTCGTATATAAAAATTCCCACGGGATTTTATATAGACGTGCAACCGTACTGCGGCGATTGTTGAAAAAGCGTGAGAAACTGCGTGGATTCGGGCGTCGGACGCCGATTACCGGTAGATGGCGACCGATTCAAGGACGACGTCTTCGGTCGGCTTGTCGTTGCGGTCCGTCGGGGTGGACCCGATCTCGCGGACGACGTCCATCCCGTCGATGACCTTGCCGAACACCGAGTGGCGGCCGTCGAGGTGCGGTTGGGCGTCGAGCGTGATGAAGAACTGCGACCCGTTCGTGTTCGGCCCGGAGTTCGCCATCGAGAGCACGCCGGGGCCGTCGTGGCCGAGCTCGTCGTGGAACTCGTCGTCGAACTGGTAGCCGGGGCCGCCGCGGCCGGTTCCAGTCGGATCGCCGCCCTGAATCATGAAGCCCTCGATGATTCGGTGAAACAGCACGTCCTGATAGAGCGGTTCTCCGTCTTTCGTCTCGCCCGTTTCGGGGTCGGTCCACTCCTTCTGGCCCGTCGCCAGTCCGACGAAGTTGTCGACGGTGCGCGGGACGCGCTCTTCGAAGAGTTCGACGGTGATGTCGCCGTGGTTGGTTTTGAGTACCGCTGTCGGATTGTCAGGGTTCTCCTGGTCGGCCATATCCGAGTCGTTGGCTTCGGAGGTCAAAAAGCCCGTTGACGTGCGGTCGTCCGTATCGCCCCCGGAGTTTCGGTTTCGACCGGCGCAGCCGGCGAGACCGACAGCGAGCGAGAGACCGACAGCACGGAGGACCGGGCGACGAGCGGGGGAACGTCTCATGAGGACGTGGTGATTGGAAGCGAGGAAAGTCGTTCGGTAAGTCACAACGTCTGCCGGCGGCGAGCGGGCTGTGTCTCACGAGTCGTAGCGACGCTACGTCGTCGACCGTCCTCTCGTCGCCGACGCGAACCAGAGCGTCCCCGCGAGAGCGACCGCCGTCTCCGATTCCGTCACCCGCAGATACATCACCCCTCACGCCGAGTGAAAATCATGCACACCGCAGAGCGAATCACGCTCACGCGACTCCCCTCCGGCGTCCCCGTCGAGACGACGGTTCACACGTACGAGGGCGACGAGGACGGTCCGACGCTGTACGTCCAAGCCGCACAGCACGGCCGCGAAATCAACGGCACCGAAGTGCTGCGGCGCTTCCACGAACGCCTCGACCACGACGAACTCCGCGGCACCGTGGTCGCCGTCCCCGTCGCCGACCCGCTCACGTTCGACCACGTCTCCTACACCACCCCCGAGGTTCTCGACTCCGTGAACCCGAACCTGAACCGCGTCTGGCCCGGCGACGCCGACGGGTCGCTGCACCAGCGCATCGCCGCCCGCCTCTGGGAGTACGCCGGCGACGCAGACGCCATCGTCGACCTGCATACCGGCAGTCCGGACATGCTCACGCACACCGTCTACCTGAAGGGCGACGCGGAGTGCCGGGCGCTCGCCGAGGCGTTCGGCGCGGATCTGCTTCTCGCGGAGGCCGCCGGCGACGACGCCGACACCGAGTGGTCGGAACGCAACTTCGGCGGGAAGTTCCGCGTCGCCGCCACGCGCGAGGGGATTCCGTCTATCACGCCGGAACTCGCGCACAACAAGCAACTGGTCGAACCGGCCATCGAGACGGGCGTCGAGGGCATGTTCGGCGTGCTCGAACATATGGGGATGCTCGACTCCGGCGACGGCGACGGAAAAAAGTGGGACGGCACCGTCGCGCGCAACCACCTCGGCCGCGTGAAAGCCGCCGACTCGGGGCTGTTCCTCGTCGACGACGGCGTCGAACTCGGCCAGTCGATCTCCTCGGGCGACCATCTCGGCCGCGTTTTCGACCCGACGACGTACGAAGTTCTACAAGAGGTCGAAGCCGACCGCGACGGTATCCTTTACTCGGTCGCGCTGGAGTCGACGGTGACGGCCGGACAGACGCTCGTCGGCGTGGCGCTGCTGGACGTAGAGTAGTTCGACGCTCGTTGTTCTCGGCAGAAGACATTTATCGGGTGCAGGGGACCGACGAGTATGCACCGCCGCGCCCTCCTCGCCTCGTCGGCGTCACTGCTCGTCGGCCTCGCCGGCTGTCAGTCCGCTCCGAGCGACGAAGACCCCGCGGAGTCGACGCCGCCGGAAACGTCGACGATGACTCCGGCCGAGACGGAGGCGGAAACGGAAACTCCGGAGCCGACGCTGGTCGGTGACTCGCCGGGTGAATCACACTTTGCCGACGAGTCGTGTCCCGACGACGTCGACGGCTGTTACCACGAGGCGACCGCCGAGACGGCGGTCTACCTCCGACCATCTGCGGAAGAACTCGAAGTAGGCGACGAAGTCGAGTTCTCGCTGGTCAACCGGCTGGACGGGCGAGTCTCCATCAACCCCTTCGCGTGGACGATATGGCGCGAACGCGACGGCGGGTGGGAGAACGCAGACGTCAGAGAGATGGTCGAGGAACCGGCCGACCAGATTCCCTCGGGCGAGTCGTGGACGTGGACGGTCCCGGTCGACACCGAAGGTGGCCGAACGTACGACAGCGACCGGGCGGCCGTCGGCGTCGAGTTCGAGTCGGGGCGGTACTGTCTGGATGCCAGCAGGGCTGTGTGGGGCGTCGACACCGACCGGGTGGCGTTGGGTGCGCTGTTCGAAGTCGTCTGACGTCCCGCGACTCAGAGCCCGCGAATCGTCTCGCAGGTCACGTCAACGCCGATGTCTAACGATTCCTCCTCGATGTCGAAGTACGCGGTGTGGTGACCCGCCGGGTTCGACGCGCCGATGCCGACGTACGACGCCGTCCCGCCGTTTCGCTGCACCTCGCGGATGAGATACGAGGCGTCCTCGCTGCCGCCGAACGGTTTTCGTTCCTTGATTTCGTCGACCGCCGTGACGCTCTCTGCTGCTTCCATCACCGCTTCGACCATCTCCGCGTCGTTCTCGAATGTCGTCGTCTTCCCGTAGAGACTCGTCTCGAACTCGCAGTCGTGCATCGCGGCGGCGTGTTCGACGACGCGCCGCGCCTTGTCGAGCATGTACTCGTTCAGTTCGGCGGTCTCGCCGCGCACCTCGACGCGGAGGCGCGCCTCCTCGCTAATGACGTTCTGGGCGTTCGGCGAGTGGACCTGTCCGACGTTGATTCGGGTCGCGCCGTCGGCGTGGCGCGGGATGGCGTAGAGGTTCTGCACCGCGGTCGCCAGCGCCTGCATGGCGTTCCGTCCCTCGTTCGGCGCGCCGCCGGCGTGGGCGGGTTCGCCGAGGAACGCCACGTCGAGTTTCGCGTTCGACAGCGGGTTGTCGTAGCCGGCGACGACGGTTCCCGTCTCTTCACCGAGTCCGAGGTGGAGCGCGAGCATGTGGTCGACGTCCGAAAAGTGGTCGGCCTCGCTCATCGGCTTGCCGCCGCGGCCGCCCTCCTCGGCGGGTTGGAAGAACAGTTTGAGCGTGCCGTCGAACCCACCCTCGGCGTCCAACTCGCGGGCGATGCCGACGCCGATGGCGGTGTGGCCGTCGTGGCCGCAGGCGTGCATCTCGCCGGGGTGTTTCGAGCCGAACCCCTCGCGGGCGGGCCGGTGGTCGTCGTCGGTCGCCTCCTGTCGTTCGAGCGCGTCCATGTCGACGCGGACGCCGACGGTCGGTCCCGACCCGTCGCCGTACTCCTTGGTGGCGACGAGACCGCTCACGCCGTCGAGTCGGTCGAGGTACGCTTCCGGCGCGCCAAGTTCGCGGGCGCGCGTCTCGGCCGCGGCGAGTTCGTCGTCGGTGGGGAGACCCAGTCGGCCGTCGACGTTCACCGCCTCGGGACCGAGTCGGAGGTCGAAGCCGCGACCGGCGAGTTCCTCGGCGACGAGCGCAGTCGTCCGGAACTCCTTCCACCCGGCTTCGGGGTGGGTGTGCAGGTCGCGTCGAATCTCGGTGAGCGACAGATCACGGATGCTCATGGGCGAGTAGTTTCGGGAGAGCGTATAAACGCCGTCGCTTCCGACGGTCGACGCCGAAAACGAGCGAGAAGAGAAAGAGAGCGACCCAAAAGACGAGAGCGAGAACGAACTCAGAACGCCCGCAGGTCGTCGAGCACCGCTTCGGCGCTGCCGTCGGCGATGGCGTCGCGGGCCATCTCCAGTCCGGTTTCGAGGTCGTCTGCGTCCTCACGGGCGAAGATGCGGAACGCCGCGTTCACCGCGACGGCGTCGGCGAACTCGTCGTCTCGGTCGCCGGCGACGACTTCCTTGGTGATGCGCGCGGAGTCGGCGGCCACATCGTCGACTTCGAGGTCCTCGGCGTCGAAGTCCATCCCGTAGTTCGGCGTCTCGATCTCGTAGTCGTCGAACTCGCCGTCGGTCCACTCGGCGACCTTCGTGTAGCCGGGGCGGATGTCGTCGTAGCCCTCCATCCCCTGGAACATGATGACTCGGCGGAGGTCGTGGTGGTCGCTCGCCTCGAACGTGTCGGTCACCTTCTTCGCGAACGCGAGGTGGTAGAACGAGCCGAGGTGGACGTCGGCGTTGGCGGGGTTCGCCAGCGTCTCGATGGTGTTGACGAACGTCCGGACGCCCATCTGGTCGCGGCGGTCGAACAGGTCGTGGACCGCCGGGTTGAACGCGGGTTGGTAGTAGAAGCCGAAGCCGGTCTCGTCGACCATGTCCGCGGACTCCTGGGGTTGGAGTTCGGTCCGGACGCCGAGTTCGTCGAGGACGTGCTTGTAGGCGTCCTGCTTCTGCGTCGGGACGCGGTCGCCCGAGTGGGTGACGACGGGCGTGCCCGCGGCCGCGGCGACGACGCCGGCGGCGACGCCGAGAACTGCCGTTCTCCCCTTGCCGTCGTAGTTCGCGCCGCAGTCGACGGGGTCGGCGTCGGGTTCGGCGTACTCGACGCGGGCGCACATCTCGTCGGTGTAGGCGGCGAGTTCCTCGGGGTTGTTGCGCTTCCACCGGTTTGCGAGCCAGAACGCCCCGAGCGTCGTCGGGTCGGGTTCGCCCGCGAAGATGCGCTGCATCGCCTCCCGGGCTTGGTCGGAGGTGAGGTCGTCGGCCGACTTGTGGCCGGAGCCACAGACCTCCGTCATCAGCCGTTTCAACGGCCATTCGCCGAACTCCTGTGTTGCGTTCGCCATGTGCGCGGCTTGGGACGGGTGGTGCAAAAACGTCCCGCTCTCGCCCTCGAAGCCGCCGGAGTCGCCGAGAGCCGTCGAAACCAGTCCGGACTCGTGTATTACCAGCCGCCACGTGAACGGGACTGATGTGTGAGGACTCCGAACGGGAGGGCAGATGCCAGACCTCATCCCGCTCTTCCGTCGAAGCCCAGCCCTCGATGCCGCCGTCTCGCTGTACTGGGAGCTGTACAGCGACTCGGAGCGCGGGTGGGAGAGTCGCGCCGAGGCGGCGACGCAGTTCGAGCGCCACGCGGAGTACCCGGGGTACCGGGGCTTTGCAGCCGTCGAAGACCACGAGGTACTCGGCTTCGTCTACGGCTACACCTCCGAACCCGGCCAGTTCTATCACGACCAGCTCGCTACCGCGCTCGGCCCGGAGCGAACCGAGCGGTGGCTCCGAAACTGCTTCGAGTTCGTCGAACTGGCCGTCGCCGGCGACGCCCGCCAGCGCGGACTGGGGACGAACCTCCACGACACCGTCCTCGGCGGGCTCTCGCACGAAACGAGCGTTCTCACGACCGGCGTCGACAACGAACCCGCCCAGCGACTGTACGAGCGGGAGGGGTGGGAGACGGTTCACGACTCCTTCGAGTTGAACGACGACAACCCGATGATCGTGATGGCGCGGGACCTCCAGACTGACGACGCGTCGTCACCGACCGAGACAGCCGAGGTGACGGAAGTCTCGGACGCGACAGGCGGCCACAGACGGTCCGGCGGCGACTGACCAGCGACGACAGTCCCGCAACGGCCGACCGACGGCGTTCCTCGGCCGCTCCGACGATCACCGAGGAAACGGCGTGAACGACACTCCGAAACTGGTAGGTTCGTTCCCTTCTAACTCCGGGCGATGGGTCCCGTAGACGCCGACTGGCGTACCGACCTCGACGCCGTCGACGCCGCGCTCGTCGACGAGTACCAAAGCGAGTTCCCCGTCGTCGAACGACCGTTTCGCGTCGTCGGCGAGGCGCTCGGCATCTCCGAAGGCGACGCGCTCGCGCGGGTCGAACGGCTCCGCGAGCGAGGCATCTTTCGACGGTTCGGCGCGGTGCTCAACCCGCCAGTTATCGGGAGTTCGACGCTCGCGGCGGTGAAAGCGCCCGAGGAGCGGTTCGACGAGGTCGCAGAGGTCATCAACGGCTACCGACAGGTGAACCACAACTACCGCCGCGACCACGAGTGGAACATGTGGTTCGTCGTCACCGCGGGGTCGCGGCAGACGCGCGACCGGATTCTCGCCGAAATCGAGGAGCGAACCGGCCGTGAGGTACTGAACCTCCCGATGCTCACCGACTACTACATCGACCTGGAGTTTCCCGTCGTCAACGACGACCGGTTCGCGCGGGAGACGCTGGTCAAGACGGAGGTGAGCGCGACGCGCATCAGCGAGGAGGCGACGGGCGGGCTCTCCGCGCTGGAAGCGGACCTGCTCCTCGAAATTCAGGACGGCTTCCCGCTGTCGGCGACACCGTACACCGACGTGTCCGACGCCATCGACGCCGACGTCGACGACGTGCTCGCGGCGGTTCGACGACTGCTCGACGACGGCTGTATCAAGCGCATCGGCTGCGTCGTCAACCACGTCGTCACCGGGTTTCGGAACAACTGCATGGTCGTCTGGGACGTCCCCGACGACGAACTCGACGCCCGCGGGGAACGCGTCGGGTCGCTCCCGTACGTGACGCTCTGTTATCACCGCCCGCGCCGTCCCGAACAGGACTGGCCGTACAGCCTCTTCACGATGATTCACGGCCGCGATGCAGACGTCGTCGACGAGAAGATAGACGAACTGGCCGCCGAACACCTGCCGTTCGACCACGAGCGCCTCTACTCGACGGAGACGCTGAAGCAGACCGGCGCGCAGTACGACGAACTGGTCGGCGGCGACCGATGACGGACGCGGACGAGCGGGTGAAACCGGTCGAGAACGAGGCGGAACGCGCGGACGCCTTCGCCGTCCGCGAGGCGGTGTTCGTCGACGAACAGGACGTCCCCGAGGAACTGGAGTGGGACGAGCACGACGACGAGGCGCTGCATTTCGTCGCCTACGACGGCGAGACGGCAGTCGGCGTGGCGCGCCTCCGCCGCGTCGACGATGGAGTCGGCAAACTCGAACGCGTCGCGGTGCTCGAACCGAGACGCGGCGACGAGTGGGGCACGCGACTCGTCGCGGCCGCAGAGCGCGCCGCCCGCGAAGCGGGGTTCGAGGAACTGCGACTGCACGCACAGACCCACGTCGAGACGTTCTACCGCGACCTCGGCTACGAGACGACGAGCGACGTGTTCGAGGAGGCGGGGATTCCGCACGTCGAGATGCGAAAATCGGTGACGTGAGCTCGGCGCGGGACCGACAGACGAAAGTTCGACCTGCCGCTATCTGTTCTCGATGAGCGACGACGGCGTCAAGAAGCCGAGCGAGTTCGGTGGCGAGGGTCCCCCCGTGGCGGAGAAACCGTACAAGATAATCTTCGAGGCGAACAAGTGCTTCGGAGCCGGGCGCTGCGCGGAGGTGGCCGACAACTGGGAGATGGACCTCGCCTCCGGTCTGGCGAAGGCGAAGTCGTACTACATCGGCGAGGACGAACTCGACGAGAACGTTCGGGCCGCCGAGGTCTGCCCAGCGAAGAAAGGCGAGGGCGTCATCCACGTCATCGATCGTCGCACCGACGAGGAGATTGCGCCGAACCCCCACGGCGACGGGACGCTGAGCGTCGACTGGTGAACGTCGGTCGAATGCGCAGACCAGACCTGAACGGCCGAGACGGCCGCGACGGCCGGAGCCCGGTGCGACCGGTCGCTACTCGCCCAACGAGACGGTCCCGTTTTCGGTGACGAACCGCGGGTTCTGCGAGGGCATTGTGTGCGCCTCGAAGCCGGAGACACGGTCGGGGATACGCGGTCTCGGACACCGAAACTGTTTTTGTGGTTAGAGGCGGCTCCTCGCCGTCGGTGCGCGACTGCGTACCGAAACCGACTTGCGGGGGACGCCAGTACGACAGTGTGCGCGAGGGTGGCTGAGCTAGGCCAAAAGCGGCGGGCTTAAGACCCGCTTCCGTAGGGATTCGCGAGTTCAAATCTCGTCCCTCGCATCGATTTTCGCCGCGCCGACTCCGCGAGCGGCGGCTCTCCGAGTCGAGACGGCTCGCCGATTCGCCAACGATCCGACTGACCCCAACTTACACAAGGTTGGCTAATAACATCTAATTAGAGCCATGAGCGACCTCACTTCGAAGATCCCGTCGCGGTTCGACCTGATACTGTTCGTCATGGGTATCGCGCTCTTCGGCGGCGGGGCGCTCGGAGCGCTGACGGTCGTTCCGCTCTCTCTGGCCGGCGGCGCCGGCACGGCCGTCGCGTCGGCGGCGATGTTCGAGGCGCTCGCTCGGAATCCGCCGACGGAGTCGTAACGGTCGAATTCTGCGGTGGTCGCGCAAACTGCCGAAAGCGTAGCGTGAAGTACTGATTGTCCGAGCGCGTGTACGTCTCGAGCGCCGGCTATCGCTCGTCGGTCGTTGTTTCAGCGAAAGGGGTAAAC
This sequence comes from Haloprofundus salinisoli, assembly GCF_020097815.1. Classification (NCBI taxonomy): domain Archaea; kingdom Methanobacteriati; phylum Methanobacteriota; class Halobacteria; order Halobacteriales; family Haloferacaceae; genus Haloprofundus; species Haloprofundus salinisoli. Next base: position 1,891,053 of record NZ_CP083663.1, on the reverse strand, counting down.
GCCGCACCCGTGAGAAAAGCAAGGGTACAGCGTTTGCCGCCCTGAATTGGTCCCCGCTGACGCTTCGGCCCTCCAAAGCGAAGCGTCACCTGAACACAGACTCCCCGTCTACTTAAGCGTGGCGCAGACGGCAGACGGCGGGGGGCATTACTGGTTGGTCAGTTAGAGAGTCGTCGAGGCGCGGCCGTGTACGCGGTGTCGTTTGCGCTGAGGCCGTAGGGTTTAGTCGTCTCGTGACCCCATCGAGACCGCCGCCTGTGCGGCCCACAGCGAGGCGTACTCGCCGTCGGTGGCGTAGAGTTCACTGTGAGACCCGCGCTCTTCGATCCGGCCGTCGTCGAGCACGAGAATCTCGTCGGCGTTCGTCACCGTCGAGAGGCGGTGGGCGATGACGAGCGTCGTCCGGTCCTCGGTGAGTCGCTCCAGCCCGCGCTGGATGCGGCGTTCGGTCTCGGTGTCGACCGCCGACGTCGCTTCGTCGAGGATGAGAATCGGCGCGTCCGCCAAGGCCGTCCGCGCGATGGAGAGCCGTTGACGTTGACCGCCGGAGAGTTTCACGCCCCGTTCGCCGATTCGCGTGTCGTACCCCTCCGGAAGCTCCTCGATGAACTCGTGAGCCTCCGCAATTTTCGCGGCCTCGACCATCTCCTCCTCTGTCGCGTCGAACGCCCCGTACCGGAGGTTCTCGGCGACGGTGCCGTCGAAGAGGAACGTCTCCTGGCCGACGTAGCCGACCGCGCCGCGCAACTCCGAGAGCGAGGCGTCGCGCACGTCGACGCCGTCGACGCGAACGGAGCCGTCGTCGACATCGTACAGCCGGGGAAGCAGTTTCAGAATCGTCGATTTCCCGGCCCCCGTCGGCCCCACGAGCGCCAGCGTCTCACCCGGTTCGACGGCGAAGCTCACGTCCGAGAGCACCTGTTCGTCGTCGCTGTACGAAAACGAGACCGAGTCGTACTCGACGCGGCCCGAGACGTCGTCGAGCGAAACGGGGTCGTCCGGGTCGTCGATGCTCGCGGGCATGTCGCGGAGCGCGTAGATCCGCCGCGTCGACGCGAGCGCGTTCTCGTACCACTCGACGATGCGGCCCGATTCGCTGACGGGGGCGACCAACTCCCGAGCGAGCGTGACGAACGTGACGAACGTCCCGACCTGCAGCGCACCGGTCAAAAGCGGCGGCGTGCCGACGATTAGCCAGTAGCCGCCGACGGCGAACGTCGTCAGAAACGTCATCCCGCCGATGAACTGCATCCCCGGCTGGTAGATGCCCGAGAGTTTGATGACCGTCATGATCTGGTCGAAGTACTCCTGAGAGGCGCCGCGGACGCGTTCGGCCTCGTAGCGCTCGGTCGCCGTCGTCTTGATGAGGTCGATGCCCGAGAGGTTGTTCTCCAACCGCGTGTTGAGGCCGCCGATGCTCGACCGGACGGCGGCGTAGACGGGTTCGACGCGAGTCATGAACCAGTAGGTGAAGCCCGCGAGCAGCGGGACGAACACGAGCGTGACGACGGCGAGTTGCCAGTTGAGGTAGAACAGCACGGCCGCGATTCCGACGACCATCACGACGAGGCGGATAGTGCTCTCCAGCGCGTTGTCGAAGAACACCTCCAGGTTGTTCACGTCGTTGTTCAGCACCGACATTATCTCGCCGGTCTGTTTGTCGTCGAAGAAAGCCATGTCGAGCGATTGCATCCGCTCGTAGGTGTCGATACGGAGGAAATGTTCGATGCGGTGCGCGAACAGGTTCAGCGTCACCGTCCGCCCCCACGAGGCCACCGCGGCGACGACGAACGAAGCGGCGATGAGCGTTATCGAGAGCGTCAGTTGCTCAGGTACGGTCGAGGGAAGCCACGCGTCGGGGACGAGCGGGAGACTGTACGCGCCGGGACCGCTCTCGACGGCGTTCAGCGTGACGCCGAGGAGGAGGGGCGGGACGAGGTTCGCCGCGCGGGAGAGGAAACTCGTCAGGACGCCGAGGGTCAGCCACCGCAACTCCGGTCTGCCGTACTCGTCGAACACCCGCTGTATCGGGCGTTTGACCTGGTCAGCGAGAGCCTGAAATGACGTGTTTGCGTCGGTCACTACTCGCTACGGGTCACGCAGACGACAAAATCCCATCGCAACCGGCGCGGGAGGTTGGGTTTCCTGCTACCGGTTCGCCGGGTGGTCGTCTCGAAGCCGACTTTGCCCCGCACCCAGCACGTTCTCGCGGAGCGTCTCACCCTCGTACGCCTCGCGGAGCAGGCCGCGTTCGCGGAGGACGGGCACGACGAGGTCCACGAAGTCGTTCAGCGTGCCGGGGCGCGAAATCTCCTTGATATTGAAGCCGTGAACGCCGACCTCTTCGAACCAGTACTGCAGTTCGTCGGCGACCCGTTCGGGCGTGCCGACGACGACCGGCGACGTCGAACCGAGTCCGGAGAACTCCGCGACCTCGCGGACGGTCCACTCGCGGTCGGGGTCGTTCTTCGTGAACGCGTTCATCGCGCCCTGAATAGCGTCCGTCTCGATGTGTTCGACCTTCTGGTCGGGGTCGAGTTGCGAGAGGTCCATGTCCAAAAAGCCCGAGAGCATCGTCAGCGTCCCCTCGGTGCTGACGTGCTCGCGGAAGCTCTCGTGTTTCTCGCGGGCCAAACTCTCGGTCTCGCCGACGATGGGGACGATGCCGGGGAAGAAGCGCAGCGAATCGGGGTCGCGGCCGCGGTCGGCGGCGCGTCCGCGCATGTCCTCGATGTAGCTCCGGGTGCCGGCCTCGGTGGGTTGGCTGACGAACACCGCCTCGGCGTTGTCGGCGGCGAAGTCGCGGCCGCGGTCCGACGAGCCGGCCTGGTACAGCACGGGCGTCCGCTGCGGCGACGGTTCGCAGCTGTGCGGGCCGGGCACCGAGAAAAAGTCGCCCTCGAAGTCGATGGCGTGGACCTTCTCGGGGTCGGCGTACATGCCGCGCTCGCGGTCCTGTATCACGGCGTCGTCGTCCCAACTCTCCTCCCAGAGCGCGTAGCACACCCGCATGAACTCGTCGGCGCGGTCGTAGCGCGTCTGGCGGTCCATCCGCTCGTCGAGGCCGAGGTTCTCGGCGGCGCTTTCGAGGTAGGAGGTGACGATGTTGAACGCGATGCGGCCGTCGGTGAGGTGGTCGAGCGTCGACAGTTCCCGGGCGAGTTGGTACGGATGCGTGTACGTCGTCGACCGGGTGACGGCGAACCCGAGATGGTCGGTGACTTCGGCCATCGCGGGGACGAGCGCCTGCGGGTCGTTCGCCGGCGTCTGAATGGCGTTTCGAATCGCGGAATCCCGGTCGCCGCCGTAGACGTCGTAGATGCCGCGTACGTCGGCGAAGAAGACGGCGTCGAAGCCGCCGCGTTCGGCGGTTCGGGCGACCTCGGTCCAGTAGTCGCGGTCGGTGTAGCGGTGCGACTGGTCACCCGGGTAGGTCCACCGACCGGGGGAGACGTGCTCCACCGAGTTCATCGTAAAGAGGTTGAGATGCATCCGCTCGGTCATTGGCGGAGAGCAAGGGAGGGAGGTAGTAATAGGTGGGCGATACCGGCGGCTCACGTGGGGTAGCGGCGACGAAGGGCGAAAACCGACTACGACTCGTACTGCCGAACCGCGGCCGCGAACTGCGGGTGGAGGTACGGGTTGCCGTCGTCGTCGCGCTGGACGAGCGTGCCGCCGTGGACATGCTCTTCGAGCGTGTCGGCGCGTTTGGAGACGGTGCGTTCGGTGTAGCCGGTCGCTTCGGCGAGTTCGTCTTCGGTGAGCGGGCCGTCCGCCTCGGCGAGCGCGACGAGAATTTCCCACTCGGATTGCTTCAGGCGGTCGTTGAGCAGTTCGACGAGCTGGTCGACGCTGTTTCGAGCCTCAGTCTCGGCCATACATCGAACAAACAGCATACTGAGTTGAAATGGCTTGCGTGTTGCCGCCGAAAAATCGCGCGAACGCGCGCACGTGACAGTTCTATCACTTCCTCGCCGCGCGCCTGCGGCGCGTGAAGACCGGGTCGCGTCTCAGCAGGAGCAGTAGTAGCCGCGGCGGCTGAACTCGGTTTCGAGGAGTTTGGCTGTCGGGTTCGGGTCCGACGGCCGGTAGACGCCCGTCGTCAGCGACCCGGACGACTCGAACGACCCCGAGGCGAGCGCCGTCCAGTCGTCGCTCGACAGCACGTCGCGGAAGGAGTCGTCCGTCGAGAGCAGGGTCAGGTAATCGCGGAGGTAAACCCAGCGCGCGTCGTCGACCGACTGGGCGGCGTCCGCGACGTCGTACTGCACGCCGTCGACGACGGACGAGTACGCGGCCAAGGGGAGGTTCGCCCCGGCGGCGACGGGCATGGAGATCCACTTCCACGGGCGCGTGTTGATGTCGAGGAGAACGTACTCCTCTCGGTCGATGTCGTAGACGAACTCGGACTCGCTGATGCCGTAGTAGCCGGTTCGCTCCAGCACGGACAGCGCGCGGTCGCGGATTTCTGGCCGGTCGGTCGTTTCGACTACGCAGGACGTCCCGAACGCCAGCGGGTAGCGAACGCGAGCGTTGCCGACGACTGACAGCGTCTCGCCGTCGGGCGAGATGTACGACGCGAGCGACGTGTCGTGGCCCTGCGCGATGTTCACCTTCTCCTGCGCCAGGAGTTCGACGTCGGCCGCGTCGGCGGCTTCGAGCGTCTCGTACAGCTCCTCGCGGTCGCCGACTTCCAAAACGTTGGTCCCCAGCGCCTCCTCGCCCTCGCGCTTCAGCGTGGGTTTGAGCACGAACGGGAAGCCGAGCGCCTCCGCGGCGGCGTCGGGGTCGTCCTCGGAGAGCCGATACGTCTCGGGGTACGGGACCGCTAGCTCCTCGGCGAGGCGGTAGAGCGACGACTTGTTCAACACGGCGTCGATTCCCTTCTTATCCGAGAAGGGGCGTCGGACGCCTTCGGGCTCGGTCCGGGCGAACGCGTGGACCCACTCGTCCATGCACCCGAACGCGACGAGGTCGGTGCCGGCGGCGTCGGCGAGCGCTTCGACGTCTCTCTTGAACCCCTCTCTGTCGTCCAGCGGGTAGGTGACGCGCCCGGCGAAGTCGACGGCGTCGGAGGGCGGCGCGACGCCGTCGCCGGAGCGGTCGAGTGCGATGACTGGAACACCGTGGGCGTCGAGCGCCCGCGCGACGCTCAGCCCCGTGATGTGCGCGTTGGCGACGACGGCCGGGGGGCGGTCGAACTCCGCCTCGGCGACGGCCTCCAGCAAGTCGTCCGTTTCGAGAAACCGGTCTGCCATGGGCGGTCGTTTCGGTGCGAGCGATAAAAGCCCGTCAATAGCGGACAGCGGGGCCGATATCTGGGCTCATGTGGCTGGTCGTCTCACGGCGCGACGAACGCCTCGCCGTAGATGGGGACGGTGAACAGCAGGAGCGTGAGCGCGCCGACGAGAGTGGTCGCGGTGGCCACTCGCCGCTTCATCGAGTGGTCGCCGTAGGCGACGTACGCCGCGAGGACGACTATCGCGAGTTGGATCCCGAATTCGACGAACGACGCAGTGTACCCGAGCGTACCCCGTCGAAGCAGGAGAATCACCATCGTCGCGGAGAGCAAAGTCCCGGCCGCCATCGCCGCGGTGAGCGGGGCTCTCCGGCCGACGGCGCTCGCCGCGAGGGCGGTCAGCGCGACGTTGAAGAGGATTCGCAGGCCGACGAACGCCGTCAGACCGAGGGGGTTTGACCACTCCGGGAAGAGCCACTCGAACATCTGTCAGGCGCAGAGTTTCGGAGTATCTGTAAATATCTTGTCGTCATCGCGGTGGGTGTGGCGGGGAAACCCCACTTCGGGATCCGAGGACCGAAACGACGCGCCGCCAAACGCGAGTCGTTTTTCTCCCGCGAGCGCCTTCCTCCACCGATGACAGACGTTCCCGACCGCGTGCACCGCGCCTTCCGCGACCACGCGTCGTTCGAGAGAGTGGACGAGACGACCTACGAATCCGTAAAGAGCCCCTTCGAGGGTATCGTCGAGGTGTCGCCCGGAGAAGGTGGCAAAATCGCCTACGACGTGACCGTCCGCGTCCCGATGCTCGACGAGGTGACCGACGACGAAGTGGCCGACGTCGTCGAAGAGGGGTGGTACGAGACCTTCGAACTGCGCGTCGTCGACGTCGGCGGCGTCACCGCCGTCGAACGCGATCTCGAACCCACGGTATCGGAGACGGGCCGGCACGCGACCGTCGAGCTGTCGTTCGAGGACATCAACGAGCGGCGCGGCGTCGACGACGCGGGTGCGCTCGTCGACTTCGTCGAGGGGACGTACGCTCAGGGCATCATCCCCGGCTACGAGTACGCCGAACCAGTGTCGTCGATGCTCTCGCAGGCGTACCAGGCCGGCGGCAGTGACCCCGCGGAGTAAAAGCGGAAAAAACCGGGCCGGGCGAAGTTGGCTGTCGAGGCGAGTCGCTCGCGCTCAGTCCATCGAGATGTACGTCTGCGTATCTTCGACGCCGTCGATGCCCTGAATCTGCGTCGCGGAGATGTTCTTGACCTCCGCGGGCGTGTCGACGGTCACTTTGGCGATGATGTCGACGTCGCCGGCGACGATGTGCGCGTCGACGACGCCGTCGAGCGACGAGATCTCCTCGCGGAGTCGTTCGGCTTCGCCGGTGTTGGCTTTCACCATCACGTAGGCGGTGACCATTCTCAGTCACCCCCCACGGCGGCGGCCATCGAACTGTCGCCGACGAGTAGCTGTCGCACCTCGTCGAGCACCGAGAAGTCCGCGAGCACGGCCACCCGGTCGCCCGTCTCCAGCGAGTCGTCGGGGAGCGGAATCCCCATCGCGTCGCCGTCCTTGCCGAACGCGAGGATGCGCGACTCCGACGGGAGCGCGACTTCGCTTATCGTGTAGCCGTTCATCGGCGACTCGTCGGTGATCGTGATGAGAAGCACCTGGAGGCTCTGGGCGATGTCGGCGATGGCGCGAATCGAACCGCCGAGCAAGGCGTTCTTCGCGCCGATAGCGCCGAGTCGCTCGGGGTAGACGATCTCGTCGACCTCCTCGGCGTACTTCTTGTAGATCTCCTCGCGGTAGTCCTCGTCGATGCGCATCACCGTCCGGCAACCGTGATGCTTGCCGATCATGCAGGCCGCGAAGTTGACGTTCAGGTCGCTCGTGAGCGCGCCGAGCGCGTCGGCTTCGTCGACGCCCGCCGACTCCAGTATCGGCTCGCGGGAGCCGTCTCCCTCGACGACCTCGAACCCGCTGGCGCGGGCGCGTTCGGCGTGGTCGCCGTCCCGTTCGATGAGCGTCACGTCGTGGCCTTCCTCGCGGAGGACGCGCGCCGTCCGGAGCCCGACACGGCCGGCACCAATGATAACGAACCGCATAGAACAGCGTACGTCGTCGGGGGGGAATAACCTTACCCCCGTTCGTCGATTCCGCTCCGGGGGAACCTTTTTGCCACGTTACCGAGTAACACACCACGATGGTTCACGCGTTCATCATGGTGAAGACGGGGGCCGGTGAGTCAGAGCAGTTGGTTGCGCCCATCCGCGAGCTCGAACGAGTGACGGAGGCGCACATCGTCGCGGGCGCGCACGACGTTATCGTGGAGGTGGACGCCGAGGAGGTGTACGACGTGCTCAAGACCGCCTCGTCGGGGATTCAGGGGCTGCAGGGCGTCACCGACACGAAAACCTACATCTCGCTCGAGGACTGAGCGACGGCGGGAGAGAGCGAGACCCACCGACAACAACTGTTTGAACCAACCCGACGTACCTCGTCTATGCGACTTCTCTTCCGCGCGTTCGCGGCCGGGGTGGGGCTGTCGCTTCTCGTGCTCTACGCCGTCTTAGCCCTCCTGACGTACCGGTTTCTCGTCCTCCTCTGGTCGGTCCGCCCCGAACCGGCGGTGAGCGTCACTCTCGTCGCGGGCGTCGTCTTCCTGACGGCGTGGGTCAACTACCGCTTCGGGACCCCGAGACTGTTGGCGAGCGTCGAAGCGACTCGCCTCGTCCCCGAGCGCGCGCCGGGACTCTATCGCCGACTCGACGTGCTGTGTGAGTGCATGGAGATTGCGACGCCGACGGTGTACGTCGCGCGTCTCGTCGCGCCGAACGCGTTCGCCCTCGGCGGCCCGAGAGACGGCATCGTCGTCGTCGACCGCTCGCTGTTTCGGATGCTCTCGGGCGACGAGTTCGAGGCACTGTTGGTGCACGAACTCGCGCATCTGGAGGGGTACGACGGACTGGTGCAGACGTTCGCCGTCAGCGCGCTTCGGACTGTGGTCAGCGTACTCGCGGTCGCGTTGTTACCCGTCGCGCTGTTCTTCGAGGGCGTCGCCCGGGCGACTGCGTGGCTCCGCGGTGCGCCGACGGCGACTCCGCTGTCGAACGGCGAGTACGGCGTCGGCGGCCTCGTCACGCTCGTCGCGGTCGGGCTGACGCTGTTCGTCCGCGCGTACTCGCGTCGTCGGGAGTTCGCCGCCGACGACAGAGCCGTCGAAGTGACGGGGCGACCGCTCTCGCTCGCTCGCGCGCTCAAGCAGCTCCAGCAGGCGACGGAGTCGCCGCTGAATCTCTTCTTCGGCCTCCCGACGCCGACATCGAGGCCCGAGGACGAGACGCGACTGGGGCGCCTGCTGTCGACGCACCCGCCGCTGGAGGCGCGTATCGAACGGTTGGTCGAGAGAGCCGAAGAGCGGGACGCGTCGACGCGGTCGATCCCGATTCGGTGAGTCGGTGGCCGCTGGCCGTCGGCGCGAGCGCTATCGGTCCAGTTCCTGCGGGTCGTGGTTCGCTATCGAACGGTACATCCGCTCGCGCTGGACTTCGAGCTCCGGCGGCAGCGACTCGTAGACGAAGTCGAACAGCTCGTCGGGGTCCGCTCGGGGGCCGGATTCGGCGACTTCGACGGCCTCGGACAGCTCCTCGTTGGCGTCCTCGTACACGCCCTCGACGAACTCGTCGTCGACGACACCTTCGGCGCGCAGGAACTCCTCGAACCGTTCGAGCGGGTCGCGGGTGCGCCACTCGGGGAGGTCGGGGTCGTCGTCGCGGTAGACGGAGGGGTCGTCGGCGGTCGTGTGTGCGCCGCGGCGGTACGTGAGGCTCTCGACCAGCACGGGTGAACCGCTCCGGGCCGATTCGAGCGCCTCGGCGACCGTCTCGCGGACCGCGAGCGGGTCGTTGCCGTCGACCCGGACGCCCTCGATACCGTACGCCTCGGCCTTCACGGCGATGGACTCGCTGGCGGTCTGTCGGTCCCGCGGCAGCGAGATGGCCCACTCGTTGTTCTCGCAGAAGAAGACGACCGGCGCGTCGAAGACGCCCGCGAAGTTCAGCCCTTCGTGGAAGTCGCCCTCGCTCGTCGCGCCGTCGCCGAAGCAGGCGAGCATCGCTTCGTCGTTTTCCCGATAGTTCCGCGCCATCCCCGCGCCGGCAGCGTGCGGTATCTGGCTGGCGATGGGAACCGCCTGCGGGAACACCGGCACGTCGTGGTCGGAGTGGTACTCGGGGTAGCCGCGGCGGAAGCGGAGGATGTCGCTCATCGGGACGCCGCGGGCGATCTGGAGGGCGTTGGAGCGGTAGGTCGGAAAGAGCCAGTCGTCGTCGGCCATCGCGTGCGCCGCGCCGACCTGCGACGCCTCCTGGCCGAGAAACGGGGGATACCCGCTCATCCACCCGCGCCGCTGGAGCGCCAGCGCGCGCTCGTCGAACCGCCGCGTTCGAACCATGTCGACGTACGCCGCTCGGGCGTCGTCGGCCGAAAGCGACGACTCCGAGAGCGACCGGTCGTCGATGAGTCGGTGCATGACACACGTGTCGGTGAGGATTCGTGATAAAGTGGGTCGGTCCAACGCGGCGACGGTCGACGCGACGGTGGTCGTTCCGACGTTCGTCGCGGTTCCGACAGTCCAAAGAGCGCGCGGTCCGTAGGTCGGTCATGGTCTCGGTCCTCGGAGTGGTCGTACTCGGGCTTGCGTTCGTCGCCCACACGTTCGTCGCCGCGGTGATGACGCGCTTTCTTCGGCTGCGTCTGAACACCCAGTGGGGGACGGTGCTGTACGCCGTCGTCCTCATCCCGCTCGCGCTGTTGGCGCTGACGCTCGTCACCGGACAGCTCGTCCCGCTCGAGCTCGGCCAGATGGGGACGCTCGGACTGCTGGTCGGCATGCCGCTGGCGCTCGGTTTCACCATCGACGTGCTCTACATGCCGTCGCCCGACGAGTACAGTGTTCCCGACACCCGCTGAGGAGTTACGAAGTGGTGGAGTTCGCCGCCGACCTGTTCTTGGGGTCGGCCGGTAACTCGTCGGCGCTGGTCGATTGCCCTTCTTGGTTCTTCGCCGTCTCGACCCACTCAGGGCGTTCGACTTCGGTCGTCCCGAGGTTCGTGATACGCACCCGTTCGGTTACTTGCACTGGCATCCCGTCTCGCTCCGTCTCGTACCGTAGTTCGTAGGAACGGACGACTCCTGTGTAGTCGACTCGGGCCGTGAACGTGACGTTTCGGAGCTGTTCGCTCTCGAACCGCAGTTGCCGTTTCGAACCTTCGAGACGGTGAACCGAATTGCTGACTGTCTCAGGGTCGACACTGGTATTTATGAGTGTGAACAGGCTGTAGAGTCGGTCCGAATACGTGCCGTTGACCACGAGTACTATGTCACGTTCCGGATGATAGGTATAGTGAACGGCCCTATCTTTCGATTCGCTGGACCCGGCGAATTCGGAGGTCTTCGGATTGTACCAGACCATGCTCCGTTTCGGAGCGTGCGTCACGTTTGTCGGGCCGTGCGACCGTGTTTCGACGAATTGTGGACCACGCCCCCCATTCATGCGTATGACAGTGGTCGTATTGGCGACGACGGTTTCGTTCTCTGCGCTGAACGTCTGGGTCCGAATCGCTGTCCGCGACTGCGACTCCACTGACCGACGGTGCGTCGACGCGAGCGCCTCCGCGTCGGTGACGCCGTCGCTCGTCAGTCCGGGCGCGAGCCACTTTGCAGGCTCTTCTGTCTGCTTCCCGCTCGACGGGGTCGGCGTCGACTCACCGAGGAAACCGCCGCAACCCGACAGCAGGAGGAGCGCGACGACCGCGAGCGGAGCGAGTTTGGAGGGCATCGTGGTGAACATCCGATGCGCGGTATATCAACGCGTCGCCACATTCGCGTCGGACGGCACCTCCTTGCCCGACGCGGCGGTTCGCTCAGTCGTCGTGGGCGGCGACGAGTCTGTCGACGGCGTCTTCGACCCGGTCGATGACTTCCTCGGGCGATTTCGTCGCGTCGACGCGGACGAATCGGTGCCGTTCGGCGTCGAGGAGTCGCTCGTAGTTCGCGCGGACCGAGGCGAGATATTCGACTTGTTCGAACTTGTTGGTCGCGCCGCTTCGCGCCGCCGCCGTCTCCGGGTCGACGTCGAAGTAGATGGTCGCGTCCGGTGGGCGGGTGAAGGCGGCGTGGATGCCGCGAATATACTCCAGCGGGCGGTTTATCTCGGACTGCTGGAGTTCGACCGCCTGATAGGCGTAGCGGGAGTCCGAGTAGCGGTCGGAGACGACGAGTTCGCCGTCGGCCAGCGCGGGTCGAATCACCCGCGAGAGGTGGTCGGCGTGGTCCGCCGTAAAGAGAAACAGCGAGGCCAGCGGGTCGGCGTCGTCGTCGCGGATGGCGCGGTTGACCGCGTCGCCGTACCACGAGTTCGTCGGTTCGCGGGTGAAGACGGCGTCGGGGTGGGAGTCGTGTAACGCCTCCCACACCGTCGTCTTCCCGCTGCCGTCGAGCCCCTCCAGCGTGATGAGCATGTCCGGGTGGAGTCGGTGGCCGCGCTTAAGTATTGATAGCTCTCCGCGCCGGCGGTAGTGGGATGACTGAGGCGAAAAACGGCCGCCTCGACCGGGAAAACGGGCAACTGCGGCAGAATAGCGCGGTAGCTTTACGTTCAGTCCGTCCGACAGTATTCGTATGAACGTGCTCGTCGTCGGCGGAACTGGATTCGTCGGAACGCACCTCGCGGCGGAACTGCTCGACCGCGGCCACGAGGTGACGGTGCTGTCGAGGAGTCCCGAAGACGAGGACCTGCCGCCGGGGGTCGAAACCGCCCGCGGCGACGTGACCGCCTACGACTCCCTGCAGGGAGCATTCGAGGGGAAAGATGTCGTCATCAACCTCGTCGCGCTGTCGCCGCTTTTCAAACCCAGCGGTGGCAACGAGAAACACTTCGAGGTCCACCTCGGCGGTACCGAGAACGTCGTGAAAGCCGCCGAGGCGCACGGCGTTCCGAAACTCGTCCAGATGAGCGCGATACACGCGGACCCGAACGGACCGACGGCGTACCTCCGAGCGAAGGGAGAGGCCGAACAGGTGGTCAGGGATTCGGGTCTCGACTGGGTGATGCTCCGTCCGACGGTGGTTTTCGGTGACGGTGGCGAGTTCATCCCGTTCACCAAGACCGTCGCGCTTCCGTACGTGACGCCGCTTCCGGGCGGCGGGGAGACCCAGTTCCAGCCGATCTGGATCGGCGACATGGCTTCCGTGCTCGCCGACGCCGTCGAGAACGACGAACACGTCGGCCACACCTACCAGATCGGCGGTCCGGAGACCCTGACGCTCGCGGAGATAGCGAAGCAAGTCCACGGAGCCTCCGGGCGGTCGGTGAACGTCGTCCCCATCCCCATGGCATTCGCTGGCATCGGGCTGACCGTCGGCGGCAAGATACCGGGTTTTCCGATGGGCGCAGACCAATACCGGGGGCTGCAGGTCGACCTCTCGACGAGCGACAACGACGTCGGTGCGTTCGGCACACGTGACAGAAATCTGAAAACGCTCGGCGCCTATCTCCGCGATTCGTCGCGGTAAACGCCGGTAACGGCGGCTTACTTTCGATATCTTACGCGTTCTGGGTCGGCGAGAAGACGAGTATGCGTTGAGCGACACTCGTCACTAACTCATCCATTTAATCCACTCACACCGCCGATTTCGGGCATTTCATCCGATGTAAGAACCCATTACCACTGAGCCGTTGAGACAGATTGACACCCCTGAACATCACAGCTAGCTGACTTTCTACCATCATAAGGCTTATATCGACATTCGTATTGGCTTTTACACAATGACGAGGGGAGCGAAAGCATGAAATTGGCAATGATCGGCTTCGGGCAAGCCGGTGGGAAAATCGTCGACAAGTTCGTCGAGTACGACGAGCGACACGGCAGCAACATCGTCCGGGCAGCGGTCGCGGTCAACTCCGCGAAGGCGGACCTGATGGGTCTGACGAACATCCCGCAGGAACAGCGCGTGCTCATCGGACAGTCGCGCGTCAAGGGTCACGGCGTCGGCGCGGACAACGAACTCGGCGCGGAAGTCGCCGAGGAGGACATCGACGAGGTACAGGGCGCTATCGACGGGATTCCGGTCCACGAGGTGGACGCGTTCCTCGTCGTCTCGGGTCTCGGCGGCGGTACCGGCAGCGGTGGCGCGCCGGTGCTCGCGAAGCATCTCAAGCGCATCTACACCGAACCCGTCTACGGTCTCGGCATCCTCCCGGGCAGCGACGAGGGTGGTATCTACACGCTCAACGCCGCCCGCTCGTTCCAGACGTTCGTTCGCGAAGTCGACAACCTGCTCGTCTTCGACAACGACGCCTGGCGGAAAACCGGTGAGTCCGTACAGGGCGGCTACGACGAGATCAACGACGAGATCGTCCGCCGCTTCGGCATCCTCTTCGGCGCGGGCGAGGTTCAGGCGGGTCAGGAAGTCGCAGAGAGCGTCGTCGACTCCTCCGAGATCATCAACACGCTCTCGGGCGGTGGGGTCTCCACGGTCGGCTACGCCTCCGAATCCGTCGAGGAAGAGCAGTCCGGCGGACTCCTCTCACGGCTGACCGGTAACGGCGGCGGTGACGACACGCTCGACACCGCGCATACGACGAACCGTATCACGAGCCTCGTTCGCAAGGCGGCGCTCGGACGACTGACGCTCCCCTGTGAGATCGAGGGAACCGAACGTGCACTCCTCGTGATGGCCGGTCCACCGCGGCACCTCAACCGGAAAGGAATAGAGCGCGGCCGCAAGTGGCTCGAGGAGCAGACCGGTAGCATGGAGGTCCGCGGCGGCGACTATCCCGTCACCGGAAGCGGCTTCGTCGCCAGCGTCATCCTGCTGTCGGGCGTGACGAACGTCCCCCGAATCAAGGAACTCCAGCAGGTCGCCATCGAGGCGCAGGACAACATCGACGAGATAAACCGCGAGAGCGACACCAACCTCCAGAACCTGGTCAACGATGACGAGGACGAACTTGAATCGCTCTTCTAAGCTCGTCGCGCTCGTCGCCTGTGCGCTCCTCCTGTCGGCGTTCGCCGCCCCGGCGGCCGCCGTCTCTGTCGCCGAAGAGGACGTACCGGCGGAGGGTGAGGTCGGCGAGCAGGTGAGCGCGACGGTGACGCTCGACGAACTGTACCAGAACCCGCAGTGGAACACGTGGTCGGTCGCCGGAGAGACGGATCTCACCGACGTGACGTGGACCGCGACCTACTACGACCAGACCGGGTCGAAAGTCGGCAGCGACGAGTTCGACGGCCAGAACTTCTCTGGTGCGACCGTCTCCTCGGACGACGGGATCAGCGAAGTCGACGTGAAGGTCACCGGCACGGTGCCGGAAGTGACCGAGTACAGCTACGAAGAGGAACAGACGTTCCTCCTCATGAGCCTCTCGCAGTCGCGTAACGGCGGCGCAAGGAACGGTATCGGCACGTGGGAAACCCACCACTACACGACCGAAAGCGCCGACGCGCGCGCGGCCATCGAGGACGCCGAGGCGGCTATCGAACAGGCCGGCGGCGCGGACACGAAGCAGGCCGAGCAGTCGCTGACGCAGGCGATTCGCGCGTTCGACGGGGAGAACCCCGACTTCGAGCTCGCCACCGAGCTGGCGAACGAAGCCGAAGAGCAGGCTGGCTCCGCCCAGCAGTCGAGTCAGACGATGCAGATGGCGATGTACGCCGTCGGTGGCCTCGTCGCGCTGCTCGTCGTCGCGGGTGGCTTCTTCTGGTACCGCTCGAACCAGACCACCTACGATAAACTGGGATAGCTCCCTCTCTTCTCCTATGACCGTTCTCGTTCCCTACGCAGCAGCGCGTCCGAAGACGCGCCTCGCCGACGCGCTCGATCCGGTCGAGCGAGAGTCGTTCTCGCGGGCGATGCTCGCGGACGTCGTCGACGCCGTCGTCCACGCCGGCGGTGAACCGACGGTCGTGGCGACCGAACCGGTCGAACTCGACGCCGAGGCGGCCGTCGTCGTCGACGACCGGCCGCTCTCGAAGGCGGTCAACGACCGCCTCGCCGAAACTGGTGAGCCCACGGCCGTCGTCATGAGCGACCTCGCCCTCGTCACGCCGCGTTTGCTCTCGCGATTCCTCGACGCGAGCGGCGACGTCGTCGTCGCGCCCGGACGCGGCGGCGGGACGAACGCGCTCGTCGTCCGCCACCCCGCGTTCCGCGTCGACTACCACGGGACGTCCTATCTCGACCACCTCGAAATCGCCCGCGAGGTCGGTGCGAGCGTCCGCGAGTTCGACTCGATGCGGTTGTCGGCCGATATCGACGAACCCGAGGACCTCGTCGAAGTGTTACTTCACACCGACGGCCGGGCGCGCGAGTGGCTCCTCGACGCGGGGTTCGAAGTAGAGACGCGCGACGGCCGCGTCGGCGCTCGGCGCGAGGGTTGAAGTACGAGAACGCGACCACCTCCGCGCGTGACCTGACGAACGGTCGCGGGGGCGTCTGGGCGGGTGCGCGGCGAACTCCTCCGCGGGAGCGACAACGACTCGAACTCGCCGCCTGTTCGCCATCTCTGCGCCGTGACGTCGGCCCCGCATCGCGGGTTCTGTCCCGCGTCGTCCACGGGTTGCCGGGGAGTGGTACGTTTTTGTCCGGCGGCGTGCGACAGTCCAACGTGTTTCCCGCGGCCGACGAGTACGACGTGGCTATCGCCGTCGACGACGCCGAGGTAGAGCGCCTGCTGTCGGTGACACCCGACGACGTCGAGGCCGCCCCGACGCTCACCTACGCGCGGAACGTCTTTCTCCCGTTGACGACGGCCTGCCGCTACACCTGCACCTACTGCACCTACTACGACGTCCCGGGGCAGGCGACGCTCATGTCGCCCGAGGAGATCCGGGAGACGCTCCGGACGGGTGCCGACGCCGGGTGTACGGAGGCGCTGTTCACGTTCGGCGACAAACCGGACGCGCGCTACGAGGCGATTCACGACCAGCTCGACGAGTGGGGGTACGACTCGGTTCTCGACTACCTCTACCGCGCCTGCGAAATCGCACTCGAAGAAGGCTTGCTGCCGCACTCGAACCCCGGCGACCTCACCGAGTCGGAGTTCGAACGACTGCGCGAGGTCAACGCCTCGATGGGCGTGATGCTGGAGACGACCGCCGACGTGGCCGCGCACTCGGGAAGCCGGCGGAAGACGCCCGGGCAGCGCCTCAACACGATTCGCGCCGCCGGTCGCGCGGGCGTCCCGTTCACCACCGGACTGCTCGTCGGTATCGGCGAGACGTGGCGCGACCGCGCCGAGAGCCTGCTCGCTATCCGCGAGCTCCACGAGCGTCACGGCCACGTCCAGGAGGTCATCGTCCAGAACGTCGTCCCGAACGAGCGCTCCGACTTCGAGACGCCGAGCGTCGAGACGATGCGCCGCGTCGTCTCGATGGCGCGCGTGGCACTCCCCGAAGAGGTGTCGGTGCAGATTCCGCCGAACCTCTCGCCCGCCCGCGAGCTGCTCGACTGCGGCGTCGACGACCTCGGCGGGGTATCGCCGGTGACTGACGACTACATCAATCCCGACTACGAGTGGCCGGCGCTCCGCGAACTCCGCGACATCGCCGACGACGGCGGCGTCCCGCTGCGGGAGCGGCTGCCCGTCTACGACCGGTTCCTCCCCTCGACGCTCGGCGAGCGAAGCGTCGGCGACGAATCAGAGCAGTCTGACTCGACGGGAACCGAGTGGCTCTCGCCTCGTATCCTGAATGCGATGCGCGCAGACGACGACGCCGGGCGGCGGTACCGAGCGCTCCGTTCGCAGTAACGGAGCTCGGACCGTCAGCCACGACCGACGTCCAGGATGCGACAAGACGAGCCTCGACGGTAGAGTCACCTCTGAGAAGTAATGACGCGAGCCCGCGAAGGTATCTACGTACTATGTCGCTTCAGACTGTCGCCTCGGTTGCCTTGCAGACGATATCGATAGAAGGACTCACGCTCGGTGGACTCATCCAACAGTACCTCATCCCAGTTGTGCTGTTCGTCGTTGGGGTAGCCGTGACGCTCGCACTGGGCCGACTCGTGCTCGTTCCGCTCGTCGACCGGGTACTCAGACAACAAGGCCACGACGAGACGGTTCGCAGCCTCTCCGACAGCATCATGGCGGCGGTCGTCTGGGTGCTCGCGCTCGCCGTCGGTCTCATGCTGGCCGGGTTCGGCACCGCCATCGCCGCGCTCGGCGTGTTCGGCGGGGCGCTCGCACTCGCCGTCGGGTTCGCCGCCCAGGACCTGCTCGGCAACTTCGTCGCCGGAATCTTCATCCTCAAGGACAAGCCGTTCGAGGTCGGCGACTGGATCGAAGTGGGCGACATCACGGGCCGCGTCGAGGATATCGACCTCAGGGTCACCCGCATCAGGACGTTCGACAACGAGCGCATCACCGTACCGAACGGCGAACTCGCCAACAACCCGCTGAAGAACCCGGTCGCCTACGACCGTCTCCGGCAGCAGTTCGTCTTCGGTATCGGTTACGAGGACGACATCGAACACGCCAAGGAAGCGATTCTCGACGAGGTCGGAGCGGTTCCCGAGGTGCTCTACGACCCCGCACCCGACGTCCGCGTGAACGAACTAGCGGACTCCTACGTCGGACTCAACACGCGCTTTTGGGTCGACAACCCGAACCGCTCGGACTTCGTCCGCGTCCAGTCCGACGTCGTCCAGAACGTCAAAGAGCGCCTCGACGCCGAGGGAATCGACATGCCGTACCCGTACCGCCAACTCACCGGCAGCGTCGACGTTGACGGCAGCGTAACGACGCAGGACGCACAGACACCCGCCGACGACTGAGCGGCAGAACGGAACGGGACTCGTGTTCTCTCTAACTTACTCGGCCAACCACGGTGCGAGGTCTGGTACCCGCTTTCTGACGGCTGCGTAGACGACGGCGACGACGAGTACCGCCGCGGTGAGCACTCGAACCGGGCCTTCGAAGAGAACGAGACCCGGAAGCGAGAAGAGAAGCGTCAACAGGAGGTCCTCCGGCGATCCGTCCCAGCGGACGAGCCGCTTCGGGCGGAGCCACCGGCCGAGCGGGTGGACGAACACCGCGTGTTCGGAGGTCTTCTCCCACGGCCGGAGTTCGTTGCCGCCGCAGAACCAGTCGGCGACGGAGTGGACCGCCGCCGAGAGAAAGAAGAAGAAGGCGGCGATCGTCACCGGCGACGGGGCGGCGACGGCGAGCACGGCCGCCGGAATCACGACGCCCCAGTAGTAGACCGGAAAGTGCAGCGTCTTGCGGTGAACGCCGACGAACAGGTCGAGATCCGGAAAGACGCCGCCGGCCATCGCCGCGAGGGCGACGAGCGGCGCGAGCTCCGGCGCGAAAACGGTGACCGGGGCGGCGATGACGACGCCGATTGCGATGTGAGTCGGACTCATCATCGCACCGTGGCCCTCACTGTCTCCGCTCCCGTCGGTCCAGCATCGGCGTCCCGTCGGCTCGGGGGCCGAGCATCGGTCCGTGCGGCCCCTCGTCGGGGTCGACGCGGCGGCGGGTCCGGTAGTCCGTCGACCGTTCGACCGGGGGGCGGCCGATGGCCGACAGCATCTCGACGTAGTCGTCGAACGAACGGAACTCGCCGTACTCGCCGCCGGCGCGCTTCGTAATCTCCTCGGAGAGAATCGTCCCCATGAAGTCGTTCGCGCCGCAGTTGAGCAGTTTGAGCCCCTTCGCGTCGCCGTACTTCACCCACGAGGACTGGACGTTGTCGACGTTGTCGAGGAACAGCCGGGAGACGGCGATGAGCAGTTCGTCCTCGTCGTCGGAGGCTCCGCCGGTGACGACGCCGCGTTCGTACAGCGGCGTCTGCTGGTGGACGAACGAGAGCGGAACGAACTCGGTGATGCCGCCGGTCCGGTCCTGCAGATCTCGAACCTCCTCGAGATGCATGACGCGGTGCATCTCGTTCTCGACGTGACCGTACATGATGGTCGCCGTCACGTCCAGTCCCGTCGAAATCGCGGCCTCCATCGCGTCGACCCACCCCTGCGAGTCGATTTTGCCGGGACAGATGACCTCGCGCACCTCGTCGACGAGAATCTCGGCCGCCGTTCCGGGCGCGGAGTCGAGGCCGGCGTCGCGGAGCTTTCTGTACACTGACTCGTAGGACCAGTCGGTGCCGCGGCGGGCGTGGTACGCTTCCTCGGGCGTCATCGAGTGGAGGTGGACGCCGCCGACCGACATCGCCGCCATCTGTTCGAGGTACGTCCCGGGGTCCGTCTCGTAGCGCTCGGGCGGTTTGTAGTTCACCGTCCGCGCGGCGTCGTCGTAGCCGCGGAGGATCTCGTGGTGCTCCTCGTCGAGTGCGAACGCCGGATGGAGGCCGGAGACGGAGGTGACCTCGTAGATGCCCATCTCGAGGCCGTCTTCGACGACGGCTCTCGATTCCGTGGGCGTCTTCGTGAACCCGCCGTGGTCGGCGTCGGAGTCGACCTCGAACGCGTGCGAGCTGTTCTTGAAGTTGCAGAACAGACAGCCGGTGTTACACGCCGTCGTCACGTTGTTGTTGAGATTGGCGACGAACGTCACGTCCTCGCCGACGACCTCGGCGCGGCGGCGGTCGGCGGCCTCCAGCACGAGTTCCTTACGCACGGGGTCGATGCCGTCCGAGTCGGTGCCGGTCGTCAGCAGTTCGACGCCGTCGTCGACGGTGAGCCGCTCTCCGTCTCGGGCTTTCGCCAGCGCGTTCTCGAACGACTGGTCGGTCTCCGGCACGTGTTCGAAATCGAACGCCGTCGGCCCGGTCGGACCGCGCCCGGCGTCCGGCGCTGGCGCGTCACGCATACAACAGGTCCACAGCGCCGAGGCGTAAAAGTCAGGTGGTAGTCGGCAACTCGGGACGCGACCGGATGTCGACGGCGGTGACTCGGTCGAGAGCTGCCCTCCGCATAAGCAGGTCTGCGGGCCGAAACGGGAATATAGTACTCCGTAGTTCCGAGACAGTCTCACGAGCAGTACGGTTCTCACATATAAAGCTTTTATATACCAGCATGGGGAGCCCCGAGCGAGAAGTGCCGGGGAGAACCCGCGCTGAGGGGGAGTACTCGATGAGACAGAAACCAGCGCTGTTCGTCGGCGGGGCGACACGGGATGAGTGTACTGTCCCGAACCGCAGCCGTTCGAGCGAGCGGTCGGAGCGACTGCGCGGATGACCCGCCCGTGGACGGCCCTCGCGAAGCTTCTCCGCCGGAGCATCGCCGCGAAGTACGTCCTCATTCTCGTCGCCGTCGCCGCCGTCATCGGCTCCTTCGGCGGCTACGCCTACGTCTACACGGGCGAGGAACTGGCCGACGAGACCGAGAGCAAGCTCACCTCGACGGCCGAACTGGAAGCCGACCGCCTCGACGAGTGGCTCACCGGCAAAATCATCGCGATGGACGCGATAGCCGACTCGGCCGCCTTCCAGGGCGACGACCGCGGGCAGATAAACCAGCGCCTGTACGAAATCGCCGAGCGCGATCCCGACGTCGCCGCCATCTACTACGTCGACACCGGGACGGGCGACGTCATCACAAGCACCGGCGACGCGCGGGTGGTCTCCGCAGAGAGCGTCCTCACGCGGTCGGGACAGAGCCGCATCGCGACGCTCGACGGCCATCTCAGAGACGAAGTGACGCTCTCGGAGCCGTTCCGGCCGTTCGAGGGATCGGCTCCCATCGTTCTCATCCGGACCGGCGTGCCGAACCGGGAGTCGCGCGCCATCGTCGCCGCGTTCAACCTCGACGACCTCTCGGAGTCGCAGGCGCACCAGCTCACAGAGTCGTATGCGACGGTCGTCAACACGAGCGGTACCGTCATCATGGCCGAAAACGGGAGTCGGATTCTCCGGGCGGACTCCATCGACCGCGCCCGCTTCGAGAACGACTCGGGCTTCGTACACGCGGAAAACGACGAAGGCGAGGCCATCGCCGTGGGGTACGCGGCGATGGAAACCCAAGACTGGGTGGTGACGACACGGATGAAACAACAGGACGCCTACGCGCTCCAGTCGACCGTCACGAGACAGTTCCTCTGGCTGCTCGCCGTCGTCCTCGCCGGCGCGGGACTGGTCGGTCTCACCATAGGACGCGACGTCGTCGTTTCGATACGCGACCTGGCGCAGTCGAGTCGCGCCCTCAGAGAGGGTGACCTCGACACCGAGGTGGACACGGCCCGCGTCGACGAACTCGGCGAACTCTACCACGCGTTCGACGAGATGCGCGTCTCGCTGAAGGCCGAAATCGACCACGCGCGGGCGTCGCGGCGGAGCGCCATCGAAGCGAGAGAGGCCGCCGAACGGGCACGCGCGGAGTCCGAACGGCTCCGGCTCCACCTCGAACGGACCGCGGAGCGGTACGGGGAGGTGATGGCGCAGTGCGCCGACGGCGACCTCGAACGCCGGGTCGACGTCGAGAGCGAGAGCCGCGCGATGGTGACCGTCGGCGAGTCGTTCAACGAGATGATGGACGACGTACAGGCCGCGAACGAGCGGATGGAAGCGTTCGCGACGGTTCTCTCGCACGACCTGCGGAACCCGCTCACGGTGGCGCTCGGGCGGGCGGAGATGCTGGGCGAGGAGTCCGACTCGCCGCACGTCGAACCGCTGGAGCGTTCGCTCGAACGGATGCGCGACATCATCGCCGACGCGCTCGTGTTGGCCCGCGACAGCAACGTCGAGGAGGTCTGCCGCCTCGACCTCGATTCGCAGGCGAGGCGGGCGTGGGCGCAGGTCGAAACCGGCGCGGCGACGCTGGCCGTCGACGCCGACCGGGACGTCGACGCCGACCCGAACTTGCTCGCACACGTCTTCGAGAACCTCTTCCGAAACGCCGTGGAACACGGCGGCCCCGAGGTGACCGTCCGGGTGTGCGACACGCAGAACGGGTTCGCCATCGAGGACGACGGGCCGGGGATTCCGCCCGCCGAGCGCGACGCGGTGTTCGAGACCGGCTACACGACGAATCGCGGCGGCGGCGGAACCGGGTTCGGCCTCACCATCGTCGAGCGAATCGTCGACGCCCACGGTTGGGGCGTCTCCGTCGGCCAGAGCGAAACCGGCGGAGCGCGCTTCGAGTTCGACACCGAGAGTGGGCCGTGTTCCGACGTCGTGGGCGCGAACGGCGAAAGCGGCGCTCGCTGAGGGCGCGAACGGCGAAAGCGACCGCCGCGGAGGTCGTCTCTATCCGGTTCTGAGAACTATATACGCCCAATAGCAACCGCTTTAGTAGGTATTTCGGAACGTCTAGCCGATGGGGGAAGAAGACGATATGATGAACGGTTCCGGGCGGCGGCGGTTCGTCGGCGCCGCGCTCGGCGGCGGGCTGGCCGCGGTGTGCGGCTGTCTCGGTCGGGGCGAACGGAATCGGGTAGATTCGTCGCCGGCGACAACGAGCGACCCGGCGCTCTCGGGCACGATTCACGTCTCGGGCAGCAGCACGGTCTATCCGCTGACGGTCGCCGTCGGCGAACAGTTCTCCGCACAGTATCCGGACGTGTCGATATCGGTGAGTCCCACCGGAACCGGCGGCGGGTTCAAGCAGTTCTTCTGTCGAGGGAAAGCGAGCATCAACGACGCGAGCAGGTCGATTTCGTCCGAGGAATCGGGGCAGTGCGACCGCAACGAGGTCGATCCGCTGGAACTCCGCGTCGCGACGGACGCGCTGACCGTCGTCGTCAACACCGACGCCGACTGGGTCGACTGCATCACGACCGAGCAACTGGCGGCGATGTGGCGGACCGACGGGGCGACGCAGTGGAGCGACGTCGACCCCGACTGGCCGGACGAACCGGTCGAACTGCACGGGCCGACGTCGGATTCGGGGACGTTCGACTACTTCGCCGAGGCGGTGATCGGCGAGGTCGACGACCACCGAACGGACTACGAGGGAACGGAGTACGACAACGCGATAATCCAGTCGGTCAGCGAGTCGACGTACGCCGTCGGTTATCTCGGCTACGCGTACTACCTCCAGAACAGGGAGGCGGTGAAAGCGCTCGGCATCGACGACGGCGACGGCTGCGTGAAACCGTCGCCGGCGACGGCGCAAGGCGGCGAGTACACTCCGCTGTCGCGACCGCTTTTCATCTACGTCGCCGAGAACGAACTCTCGCGCCCGGAACTCCGCGCGTTCGTCACCTACTACATCGAACGGGCGGGGTCGTCGCTCGTCAGCGACATCGGGTACGTCCCGCTGACCGAGTCGGGCGTCGAGACGGGACTGGAGCGCCTCGAAGGGGCGGCCGAGGCGGGTGAGCGATGACCGACCGGATTCGCGTCCTCCACGTCGACGACGACCCAGCGCTGCTCGACGTGGTGGCGAGCCTCATCGAGCACAAGTGCGACGACCTGTCTGTCACGTCGGTCGAACGCCCTCAGAGCGCGTTGACGCTCCTCGAGAGCGGCCCGTTCGACTGTCTCGTAAGCGATTACCGGATGCCGACGATGAACGGGCTCCAACTGCGCGACGCGGTCTGCGAATCGCACCCGACGCTGCCGTTTCTCCTCTTCACGAACGTGCCTCACATAGAACTCGACCGGCCGATTCCGCGACAGCATTACCTCGAAAAGAGCGGTCCCGACCAGTTCGAGGCCTTGGCGGCGCGCGTCGTCCGTCTGGTCGAAGAGCGGGTACTGGACTGCAACGGTCACTCGACGAGTACCGGCCCCTGAGACGGCGCGCCCGCAGCGGGAGCGTCCGGGCTCAGTCGTGGACGAGCAGGGTTGCCTGTTCGCAACCGGACGCGAGAGCGCTCTGGCTCTCGGTAGTCGGCGACCCACGTCGCCGAGAACACCCCACGAACGTGTTCATTTCCCGGATGTATCTGGTCCGAATCCGCACAGAAGTGAAAGTTACTTACCGTGCGCCCCTCCGTGTCTACCTATGACGAGCGTCAAGGAGTTCCGCGTGGCCGAGGAACCGACAGCCGACTCGCTCGGGCGGGGCAGTTTCGTCTTCACTGACGACTACTCCGTCTTCGATTGGGGGAAGATGCCCGACGAGATTCCGGGAAAAGGAGCGAGCCTCTGTACTATGGGCGCGTACAACTTCGAGTTACTCGACGTCAACCACATCCCGACGCACTATCGGGGAATCGTCGAGGGCGGCGAGGAACTCGAACTCGGCGAGACGACCGAGACCCCCCGTGAAATGGCTATCGACCTCGCACAGGTTCCGAACCTCCGCTACGACGACGGCTACGACTACGACGGGTTCTACGACGCCGTCGGGAACAACTACCTGATACCGCTCGAAATCGTCTTCCGGAACACCGTTCCCGTCGGATCGAGTCTCCGTTCGCGCGGCGATCCCGCCGACTACGGCCTCGACTACGAGTCGTGGCCCGACGAAGCCGTCGGCCTCCCGCAGCCGGTCGTCGAGTTCTCGACGAAGTTCGAAGAGCGCGACCGCTACCTCTCGCGGAGCGAGGCCGACGAGATCTCGGGTCCGGCCGGGATCGACCGTCTCGAAGAGCTGGCGCTCGCGGTGAACCACATCCTCACCGACCGCGCCGAACGGGCGGGGCTCGTCCACGAGGACGGCAAAATCGAGTGTCTCTACCACGACGGAACCATCAAAGTCGCCGACGTGGTCGGCACGTTCGACGAGAACCGGTTCAGCTACGACGGCCAGGAGATGTCGAAGGAGGTCGTCCGCCAGTACTATAAGCGCGAACGCCCCGAGTGGGTCGACGCAGTCAGCGAGGCGAAAGCCGAGGCGGACCACCGCGACGACCCCGACTGGCGCGCGCTGTGCGACACCGAGCCACCGGCGCTGCCGGACTCGGTCGTCGAGACCGTCTCGGAGATGTACGCCGCGGGGACGAACGCGTACACGAACTACGACTGGTTCGACGCGCCGGAACTCGACGAAGCGGTCGACGCGGTTCGGAATCTCTGACGCGGATTCGTGCGGTGAGACCGGTGCGGGGGGCTCAGTCGTCGCTCGGTTCGACCGCCTTCTGCAGCGACTGCGGCAGTTTCCCGTCGACGGGGCGGTCGGGGTTCGCCGCCTGCGCTTCCTTCGAGAGACCGAGTTGGTAGTCGATATCCTCGCTGTCGCGGAGGCTCGTCCGCCCCCGGTGGACGCTCAGGGCACCGTCGAGATGCAGCTTCACCGCTTCGAGCAGCGCGTCGGCTTCGAGCGGCTGCCCGCGGGCTTTGATTTCGCCGACCGACGCGTCGTCGGGCACGTCGAACGCCCGCTGGGTGATGATGGGTCCCTGGTCGAGGTCCGTCGTCACGTAGTGAGCGGTGACGCCCGCGATTCTGACGCCGCCTTCCTTCGCCTGACGGTAGGCGGCCGCGCCGGGGAACGACGGGAGGAGACTCGGGTGGATGTTGATGATGCGGTCCTCGTAGCGGAAGACGACGTTCGGCGAGAGGATGCGCATGTAGCGCGCGAGGACGATGAGGTCCACGTCGTACTCGTCGAGCAGGTCGAGCAGTTCGGCTTCGTCGGCCCCGCCTTTCTTGTCGCCGATGTCGTGGAACGGGACGTTGTAGTGGTCCGCCAGCGGTTGGAGATCGTCGTGGTTGCCGATGACGACGCCGATCTCGGCGTCGAGTTCGTCGTTGGCCCACGCCTCGAACAGCGCCTCCAGACAGTGCGATTCCTTCGTCACGAGCACGGCGAGGCGCTTCGTCTCGCGGTCGGAGGGGAACCGGACTCGAATCTCGACGCCGAGTTCGGTTGCGAGGTCGTCGAGCGTCGAGCGTAGCGTCTCGGAGGTGCACACCATCTCGCTGGTGTCGGCGTGTAACGTCATCCGGAAGATACCCTCGCGGACGGCCTGGTCGATATCTTCGATGTTGATGCTGCGGTCGAATAGAAGCGACGTAATACGCGCGACGAGGCCCGTCTTGTCCTCGCCGATGACAGTAATTTCGGTCAACTCACGGGTCATGCTCTCATCACCTGAAAACCGGGAGTGAACACGTGGTAATGTGGAGCATAACTGAGGATACGTCTTCCGTTCGTGGCAACAACCCGAACGTCTTCGACTCCGTTGCCGTGTCCTAGATGGTTCGTATCCCTCGAATTCGGCGAAAGTGGAGATTTCCCGCGTCAAGGGTCATGAACTATCGAACGCGTCGACGCTGCGGGAAACTCGCTCACTCTGGCCGCCGGATTGTACACAAACGTGTCTATTGGAGAGTATCCAAAAGCCATTTTACCCACGACCGCGCAGAGTCGGACGATGACCGCGTACACCGCGACGGTGACCGTCCGACTGAAGCGTGGCGTGTTGGACCCCGAGGCGGAGACGACCAAGCGCGCCCTCGAACGGCTGGGCTTCGAACTGGAGGGGCTACGCTCGGCGGACCGTTTCGAGGTGGACGTCGACGCCGACTCCGCCGCGGACGCCGAGGAACGAGCCGACGAGATGGCCGAACGACTGCTCGCGAACCCGACCATCCACGACTACGACGTGGTGGTCGAGGAAGCCGAATGACGGTCGCAGTCTCCGCGACTACCACCGTCGTCTCGTCACACCGGAGGTGCCTACGGTGACGGTCGCAGTCGTGCAGTTCGGCGGGTCGAACTGCGACCGCGACGCCGTCGCGGCGCTCACCCACCTCGGCATCGACGCCGAACGCGTCTGGCACGAGGACGGGCTGCCCGAGGGCGCGACGGGCGTACTGCTGCCCGGCGGGTTCTCCTACGGCGACTACCTCCGCGCGGGGGCGATGGCCGCGCAGTCGCCGATCATGAACGAGGTCCGCGACGCCGCCGAACACGGCGTGCCCGTGCTGGGCGTCTGCAACGGCGCACAGATCGGCTGTGAGTCGGGGCTGACGGACGGCGCGTTCACGACGAACCGGAGCGCCCGTTTCCAGTGCGAGCGCGTCTACCTGCGGGTCGAGAACGCCGACACGCCGTGGACCGCCGCCTACGACGAGGGCGAGGTCATCGAAGTCCCCATCGCCCACGGCGAGGGGCGCTTCGAGATTTCGACCGAGAAGTACGAGGCGCTCGAAGCGGCCGACCGCGTGCTGTTCCGCTACTGCGACGCCGACGGCAACGTTACCGACGAGGCGAATCCCAACGGGTCGACGGGCAACGTCGCCGGCATTCTGGGCGAGCGAGTCGGCGTCGCGGTGTTGATGCCGCACCCCGAGCGAGCGACGCTGGCCGACGTCGGCGGCACCGACGGCGCGGGAATCCTCCAAGGGTTCGCCTGAGCGAGCGAGTCAGTCGCTCGAATCCAGCGGAAAAGCGGGCGTCGGACGACGTACTGACTCCGAGAGAACGAGTGTGGCGGCGCTGTTGTCCCGTCGAATAGTGCAGCGGCGGTTGCAGGCCTACGTCGTGACGGGCACCGGCGAGTCGGTGGATATCCAGCCTTCGACGTTCTGCTCTTCGCGTATCTCCAGCCAGCCGTCGGAGCAGTATATCGCCTTGTAGCTTCGTTGCGTCTGTTTCATGGTCGAGATAGTCGAGACGGCCGCCGAGGCGGCGCGTCGCCGCCGCGCAACCGTTCGACTGCTACGTTCGCGTACTACGATATCCGGTATCACTATGAGCGGCCTACGCGGGGGTAAACGACCGCTTACAACAGTGTGCGAGTCGTTACCATTCCGTCGAGAACGTGACCAGAACGCTACGCCGTCTCGCCTTCTGAGTTTGCGAGTCGCCCGCTCACTTCGCCAGCGGCATCGCGTAACTCGTCTCCTCTTCGACGACGGCGCGCCACGTCCCCTTGCAGTCGCAGTCGACCTGCTCGAACACGGAGGGGTCCTGTCGGAGGTCGAAATCCTTGATGGCCTTCTGGACGAGGTCGTCGCATTCGCCGCAGTTGTGCGGGCCGCGGTCGGAGCCGTGGCCGACGGGGTCGGAGACGACGATGGCGTCGGCGTCGGCAGTGTCGCGCAGCACCTCGGCGACCGACCAGAGCCACGGCGGACGGTAGCCGCCGCGGAAGTGGAGCTCGTCGACCATCGTGTAGCGCTGGACGTTGCAGGGGTTCATCGAGACGGTGTGGGCGTACTCCGCGCAGCGCCGGATGGAGGATTTCATGTCCTCGATGGCCTCCGACTCCGAGAGGAACGGCGGCTTCATCAGGAGGTAGGCTTTGATGCCCGCGCCCGCGGCGTCGGCCTCCTCGCTCGCCGCGACGAAGTCCTCGAAGGCGAAGTACTTGTTCACGCAGTCGCGGCGGACGCGGTCGGTCGCGGTTTCGAGGCCGACGGCGACGTCGGTGTCCAGTCCCCGCGAGACGAAGTCGTCGAGTTTCTCGCGGTCGACGAAGTCCGGCAGCGACTCGACGACGATGCGTTCGCGGTCCGCGAACGTCTCCGCGATGGCGTCTCGGGTCTCGGCGGGCACTTCACGCTCGTCGAGGAACGACCCGGAGGTGTAGATTTTGATGAGCGGCGACTGCTCGTCGGCGCGTTCTTCCTCGTGGTCGAGACAGACCTGAATCTGGTCCATCAGCGCCTCGTGTTCGACGGTGCCGCCTTCGACGGATTCGGCGACGTAGCCGCACATCGTACAGCCGCCGGCGCGCGCCCACCGACAGCCGCCGGTGTTGAGGATGATGGTGAGCGACTGGTAGACGCCGCTCGGCGTGTTGTCCTCGTCGATCCAGACGCGGGTCGGTTCGTGCGGATCGTAGTGTTTCTCCTTCAGGCCTCGAATCTCGCGCATCACCTTGTTGTGCGCGTCCATTCCGCGTCCCCGTTCGTACACGTCGGGACTTGGTTCACTCATTGCGCCGGAGTAATCCGTCCGCGGGTATATCGGCTTCGTCTGGGCGGAGCGTCGACGGTGGTGATTCGGTCGAGCGCCCGCTGCGGCGCGAGGTCCGAGAGCGCTGGAGGAGAGCCGGCGGCGCTACCGGCGGGCGACGAGTTCGACGCTTGGCATGGCGAAGGTGCTCGGAGACTGTATTTAAATTGACACGCCACCTGTGAGTCAGCTCGCAGAACACTCCCGGCGAGCAACCGAGAGGGGCCACAGTTCTCGATTCGGCGGCCGAGACGTCGTCCGCGCTCCGTCCGCCGGCACCCCCTCCACCGGAGCAATTCACACGCGGAACCCTCACCGGACGTATGCGCCGACGCGCGCTCCTCGCAGCGGTCGCCACGATCGCCCCGTGGACGCCCCCGGACGGTACGAACTCACCGTCGAGACGGAGTCGCGCGCGTCGACGACGAACTGTACGCCGGGTAGGTCGACCGCAGATTCATACGCTTCGACCGCCGAGACCGAGATATGCGACGACGTCGACTGCTCGGAGTTCTCGCCGCCGGGTCGGTCGGCGTCCCCGGATGCGGGGAGAGAGCCCACCGCTCGGACGACACGCCGGCGCGACAGCCCGCCCACACCGCCGGCTCGTATCGGGGCGGTGGCCCGATGCTCGCCGAACCACATGGCGTGCGGATTCGAAACGCGGGAGTCGACGAGCGGTACGTGACAGTCGCTATCGACGCTATCGAGCGCACCCGAAGCGCGAGTGGTTCCATCGGTGAGGCGACCGAGGTGTTCAGTACCAGCGAGACGCTCACGCGCGCCGAGTCGGTCGTCTATTCGGGGTTGGTCGGCAGCGCCGGTACGTATCGGTTCTTCGTCGAAACGGCGGACGGGGTGCGAACCGTCTACGACTGGGTCGTCGAGGGCGCGCGGAGCAACCTCGACGTCGCCCTCGACGAGAGCGGAATCCGATTCACGCCGGTCGTCACCTGCGCTCAGGCGTGTCCGCCCGTCTCTCTCCTGCCGCGGCCCGAAGGTGCGCCGGGCACCGAGTCCGACGGAGACGACCCCGAGAGCGACACGACGTCCACCGCGTTCGGACCCGACCCGAGTTTTCGTCTGGAGAACCGAAGCGTCGGGTGGCGAACGGTCCATCTCGCGTTCGCTTCGTCGGTCGAGACCAGCGTCTCGCGGTATCGAGTCCCTCCCGACGCTCGCCTCGTCCTCCCGGTCGGTCGGCGTGAGCGAACCCTCTCGGTGAGGGTCGACAGCGAAACCGCGACCGCACGGGCGAGGTGGCCGACGGTCGTTCCACACCTCCCGGCCGTCGTCGACGAGGAGGCCGTCACCTTCGGGTGCGGCTCGGACAGCAGTCGGTGTCACCTCGTGAACGACGATGACGAGGTACACGACCTGCGAGTTCGCATCGAGCCGCTGGCCGACCGGACGCGAGCGGCGGAACGTCGCTATCGACTCGAACCGGGGGAGACGGCGACGGACGCCGAACTGTTCGCCCGCCTCGGCCCGTTCTCGCTGGTCGTCGAGACCGACCACGGGTCGCGCGAGCGGTACGGGTGGCTCACCTGTCCGGCCGTCGGCCCCTGGTACGTCGTCGTCGACGCCGACGGCCGCGTCAGCGTGTCACAGCCGCCACCGTCGGGGTCGCCGGGATCGCCGGGATCGCCGGGATCGGCGGAGTCGGACCGCCGGTAAACCCCATCGTTACGGAGATTCAAGAAGAACGCTTGACCCTTTAGGGTCGGGATGAGTCCGACTCGCGTCCGACGACCAGTGCGAGACCGAACGCGAAGACGACCCAGAGTCCGGCCCCGAGCGCCGCACCCACACCGTTTGCGACGGCGTCGAGGAGGTCGAACTGGCGAGCGGGGACGAGCCCCTGCACGAGTTCGATACCGAGTCCGTAGACCGACCCACCGACGAAGCCGCCGAGGGACGCGCGCTGGACCCGCGTCGAGAGCGCGTGCGAGAGCGTTCCGGCGACGACTGCGTAGGCGGCGGCGTGTAACCACTTGTCCGCGCCGACGAGCCCGAACGGGCCGAGCGCCGGGACGCCGTCGCTCGGCGGCGTGACGACGGAGGCGACGAAGACGCCGCCGGCGACAACGACGACGGCGGCCCAGCGGAGACGGGGCGGGAGCAGCGACGGGCGAGCGGCGGTGTGCGACGGGGCCGGAGCCATCGCCTCCGAGTGGTTTCGCCGCTCGAATAAGCCTCCCGCTCCGTCGTCGGTAGCGCAAGGAGCAGGTTTCGTGTCTCCGGAAAACCCGCTGACTGCGGCGTGTGTAACCGAATGTAGTTACGCCGTCGTGACAACAGTTAACGAAGTAGGGGCCCATTATAATCATAGTACCTTACAATGACTGAACTCGGCGGATTCCAAGACCACGTAGGACAGGTCGACCTCACATCGGGTGAGGTGGCCTACCGAGGCATCGACGACGAGGACGCGCGCAAGTACATCGGCGCGCGCGGCCTCGGCGTGAAGTACGTCTTCGACGCCGGCCCGGACGTCGACCCGGACGGCCCGGAGAATCGGCTTGCGTTCATGAATGGCCCGCTGACGGGCACTCAGACGGTGATGAGCGGCCGCATCGCCGTCGTCACGAAGTCGCCGCTCACCGGCACGGTGACCGACTCCCACCACGGCGGTTGGTCCGGCGCGCGACTCAAGTGGTCCGGCTTCGACGGCCTCCTGTTCGACGGTAAGGCCGAGAAACCGGTGTACGCGTACGTCGAAGACGGCGAAGTCGAACTCCGCGACGCCTCCCATCTGTGGGGGAAGGGCGTCCACGACACCATCGAAGCCATCGACGAGGAAGTCGACGGCTCCATCGGCAAGAACGTCTCCGTGATGGCAATCGGCCCCGGCGGCGAGAACGGCGTGCGCTACGCCTGCATCGTCAACGAGGACGACCGCGCGTCCGGTCGCGGCGGCACCGGCTGCGTGATGGGGTCGAAGAACCTCAAAGCGGTCGTCGTCAAATCCGGCACCCGGATGCCGAAACCCGCGGACCCCGAGACGTTCCAGAAGGGCTACCAGCAGGGGATGCAGGCCATCCAGGAGTCCGACGTCACCGCGCCGAACGAGGGCGGCCTCTCGATGTACGGGACGAACGTCCTGATGAACATCACCGAGGAGATGGACGGCCTCCCGACGAGAAACGGCAAGTATACCTCGACGCGGAGTTTCTCCGAGAGCGAGGGCACGACCATCGACGCCGAGGAGATCTCCGGCGAGAACGTCCGCGAGAACATCCTCGTCGACGAGCCGACGTGTCACTCCTGTCCCGTCGCCTGTAAGAAGGAAGTCGAGGTGACGACGATGCACAAGGGCGAGGAGATGAACGTCCGCATGGAGTCGTACGAGTACGAGTCGGCGTACGCGCTCGGCCCGAACTCGGGCCACACCGAGCGCGACGACATCGCGCTGATGATCGACCGCTGCAACGACATGGGCATCGACACCATCGAGGTGGGCAACATGATGGCCATGGCGATGGAGATGTCCGAGGAGGGCAAACTCAACGACGTCGGCACGCTCGACTGGGGCGACTCCGAGACGATGGTCGACCTCATCGAGCAGATCTCGCACCGCGAGGAGGGCCTTCCGGACCTGCTCGCCGAGGGTGCAAAGCGCATCGCCGACCAGAAAGGCGCCGAGGACAACTCGCTGGCGGTCAAGGGCCAGACGATTCCGGCGTACGACCCGCGCTGCATGAAGGGGATGGGCATCGCCTACGCCACCTCGAACCGCGGGGCGTGCCACCTGCGCGCCTACACCCCGGCCGCCGAGATTCTCGGCGTCCCGGAGAAGGTCGACCCCTACGCGTGGGAGGGCAAGGGCGAACTCACCGCCACGTTCCAGAACCTCCACGCCATCTCCGACAGCTTCGACATCTGCAAGTTCAACGCCTTCGCGGAGGGCATCGAGGAGTACGTCATGCAGTACAACGGCATGACCGGGCTCGACGTGACCGAAGACGAACTCATCGAGGCGGGCGAGCGCGTCTACAACCTCGAACGTTACTACAACAACCTCGCGGGCTTCGACGGCGCGGACGACTCGCTGCCAGCGCGGTTCCTCGACGGTGAAGGCGGCATCCCCGGACAGGGTGCCTCCGAGGGCGAATTCTGCGAACTCGACGAGATGAAAGAGGAGTACTACAGCCACCGCGGCTGGGTCGACGGCGTCGTCCCCGACGAGAAACTCGACGCGTTGGAGATCGACATCGGTCCCGGCACGGGCGTCAAAAGCGGCAGCGACTCCGCAGCCCCCGCCGACGACTGAGCGAGCTATCAGAAACCGAACTTTTTTGCGCGGTTCGAGCGACCGAGAGCCATGAGTGAACGCCCTCCAGCGGACGACGGAGAGAGCGCGCTGAACGCCACCGAGGCAGTGGCCGCGTACAAGCCACTCGTCGCCGTCCTCGTCGGTCTCGCCGTCGTCGCCCTCGCGGTTGCCAACCCGCCAGTACTACTCGCACTTGCGAGCGTACTCCCACAACTCGTCGTTGCCTACCTGCTGTATCGACTGGTCAAGGAGGTCGCTCGTGTCGCCGACGCGCTCGAATAGGGCGAAAGCATGTCTCGTCCAATTCAGGCCAACGTCTCGGAAAGCGAACGCTTTTGTGACACTCGTCGGACAGTCTGTCCGTGAGCGCAAACACGTCGCCGCCCTCCGTCTACGACCTCCTTAACCGATTCGGCCCGTATCTCACGGTCGCCGTCGTGGTACTGCTCCTGCTCGTCGCCCTCGGGTTCAGAGAGTTCCTCGTTGTCGTCTGGTTCCTCTTCGCGTCGGTGTCACTGTACTTCGTCTACCGCTTCCTGCTCGCGTTCGAGCGAATCGCCGACGCCGCACAGCGATTCGCCGCCGTCCGGGAACGGGAGGCCGACGAACGTCCGTGAACGGTCACGCCTCGGCGGTCCGCTGCGGGTTGAACTGCAGCTCGGCGCGCCGGGCGAGTTCCTGGTTCATCCAGTCGTAGTCCAGCGGCGTCTCCTCGGTGACGACGAAGCGCGCGAGCAGTCCGAAGACGTCCTCGTGGTTGACGAAGCGCGTTCGGTCGTTGCCGAGCGGTTCGAGCTCGAAAGTGTGTCGACCGGTGAACAGCCCGGGAACGCGGAGCCTGCCGACCCACTGGAGTCTGCGTTCGGGGACGACCTCGGTCACGGTACAGCGGAGCGTCGAATCCCGTCGTCCGGTGGGTTCGACGCGGATGGTCACGGTCTCTCCTTCGCTGATCTCCCCGCTGGCTTCGGTGATGTAGGGGTTCCACTCGTGGTAGACGTCGAGGTCGGTGAGCACCTCCCAGACGATCTCGGGCGGTGCCTCGATGTCGATAGCGGTTTGGATGTGTTTCATGAACTACAGACGTAGGCGCTTCGAGAGCATAAACGTCGTGTCGACGGTCGTCGACAGGGGACGAGACGGGAGCGGGCGAGGCAACGACGGCAGCGCCGACGACGGCAGTGACGCTGCTGACAGCAGTACGATTTTTGGTACTCGGTAGCCCACCACGTACTGTGAGCGCAGAGAACTCGGAGCGACCCGGAAAGTCCGTCGACGAGCTCCGGCGCATCTACGGTGACGCCGCGTCGCAGTTCGACCGCGCAGAACCGCTCGACCGTCTGTTTCTGGGTCGAAGTCGCCGCCGGTTGTTCTCGCGGGCCAGCGGCCGCGTGCTCGACGTCGCCTGCGGCACCGGAGCCAACTTCCCGTATCTCCCTGCGGGCGTCTCGGTCGTCGGCGTCGACCTCAGTCCGGAGATGCTCGAGCGGGCGCGGAGGCGGGTCGACGAACTCGGTATCGACGCCGACCTTCGGGAGGCCGACGCCCAGGCGCTTCCCTTCGGCGACGATAGTTTCGATACGGTCGTCTCGTCGCTGTCGACGTGTACGTTTCCCGACCCGGTCGCGGCGCTCGAAGAGATGGCTCGGACCTGCAAGCCCGGCGGACAGATTCTGTTGCTCGAACACGGCCGGAGCCGTGTCGAGCCGTTGGCTCGACTCCAGGACCGCTTCGCGCCGCGGCACTTCGAGCAGATGGGCTGTCGGTGGAACCAGACGCCCGAGCAGGTCGTAACGGAGGCGGGGCTCCGAGTCGACGGCGTCAGTCACCGGTATCTCGGCGTTCTCACCGAACTGATCGCCACGTCCGAGTAGACTGGCTTCGGTTCGCTGCCGGTCACGTCAGTTTCGTTATCCTGCTCCCGACTGCGTTCTCCGCCGCCGGACCCCCTCTGAGGGAAGGAGAGGTCGGAGTCCCCTCAGAGGAGAAACTGCAGTGCCCACAGCGCGCCCATCCCGATGGTGATGGTGGCGAGGACGCTCTCGGTACGCCACGCGACCGCCGCCGCGGCCGCGCCGGCGAGCAGTCGGTCGTTCGAGAGCGTCTCGGCGACTGTCGGCTCTATCGTCACGACAGCCGGGAAGACGAGCGCCGCCAACACCGCGGGCGGAACGTACCGGAGCACTGCGCGGATTCGCGGTGAGACGGTCTCTCCGGCCCCGCTTCGACCCTCTGCGGACCCGGATCCGAACAGGGCGAGAAACGAGAACCGAATGGCGAACGTCAGCACGCCGATGGCGAGAACGACGGCCCACACCGTCGTCGTCGGATACGACGTCGTCACCGACGACCACGCTCCGCGAGGAGGCCGGCGACGATGCCCACCGTCGCTCCGACGAGCAACCCGAGATTCAGCGGGAGCCCGGCGGCGACGACGGCGACGACCCCGCCACAGACGCCCGCCACCGTCGTCGGTACGTCCTTCATCGCCGGAACGAGAAGCGCCAGAAAGACCAGCGGGACGGTGAAGTCGAGTCCCCAACTGTCGGGGACCCCGGTGCCGAGGACAAGTCCGGCGACCGTCCCTAACTGCCAGACGACCCAGAGGCTCACCGCGACGCCGAGGTAGTACCAGCGACGGTCGGAGACGCCCGACGGTTCCGCGTCGGCGAGCGTCCCGTAGCGGGCGACCGAGAGCGCGTACGCCTGGTCGGTGAGAAAGTACGCCAGCACCGCCTTCGACCGGCCGGCGAGCGACCGGAAGTACGGCGCGATGGACGCGGAGTACATCAGCATACGGAGGTTGATGACGACGGCGGTGAGGACGACGACCGGGACGGCGGCGTCGCGGGCGAGCAGGTCGAGCGTCGCCAACTGCGACGCGCCGGCGAAGACGAACACCGAGAGGCCGACGGCCTGCGCGGCCGTCAGTCCGGCGTCGACGGCGGCGACGCCGAAGACGACGGCGA
This sequence comes from Haloprofundus salinisoli, assembly GCF_020097815.1. Lineage (NCBI taxonomy): Archaea > Methanobacteriati > Methanobacteriota > Halobacteria > Halobacteriales > Haloferacaceae > Haloprofundus > Haloprofundus salinisoli. The sequence continues at coordinate 1,854,806 of NZ_CP083663.1, read as the reverse complement.
ACGGGACGATGCCGAGAAACAGCGGCAACACGTCCCGAACACCCGCACGGAGTTCCGTGGGAACGTTCATGTACACTCTCGGAACACCCGACGTGAAACTCCTGTCTATTCGGCAACGGTCATCGGGTTCGTCCTCTCAGCGGACTGTGTGAACGGCGCTTCGGGAAACCCTTATCAGATATCTCTCCGTGGCATGAACGTCGATGACAGACCACACGTTCACGCCGATGGACCTCGCGCGCCTGCCCTCCTTTCACCACCCGAGACTCTCGCCCGACGGTGACCGGGTAGCGCTGTACTACGACGAAACGGGTCGCAACGAACTCCACCTCGTCGACCTCGACAGCGGCGAGCGCCGACGAATCACCGACGGCGAGGTACCCAGGAACGCCCGCTGGCCGGTGGCGTGGGACTCGACCGGCGAACGCGTCTTCTTCCACCTCGACGCCGACGGCGACGAGCAGAACGATATCTACGCGGTCGGACTCGACGACGGCGAGATGGCCTCGGTCGACCCGGTGGTCGAACTCGACGGGCAGGCGATTCTTGAGGACGTGACCGACGACAGTCGTTACCTGCTGTACAGAAGCGACGCGAACCAACAGATGAACGTCTACCGCTACGACACCGAGTCTGGTGAGACCGAGCAGTTGACCGAGTACGCGTTCCCGGTCGCTCTCGCCTCGTTCTCGCCCGACGGCGACCGAATCGCCTACGCGGCCAACGAGACGGAGAACCTGGAGAACTACGACGCCTACGTGATGAACGCCGACGGGAGCGAGAAGCGCAAACTCGACGTCGGCACCGTCGGCACGGAAGTCGGCCCGTCCGACTGGCACCCCGACGGCGACGCGGTGCTCGTCACCGACAACAGCGGGGACCTCGGCCGCGTCGGCGTCTACGACCTCGACACGGGCGGGGTGACGTGGCTGGGCGACGGCGAACACGAGGAGGCCGCCGTCACCTTCGGCCCCGACGGTGACCGCGTCGTCGCCAAGCGGATGCGCGAAGCCGGGACGCTTCCGGTCGTCTACGACCTCGAAACCGGCGAGAGCGAGGAGTTCGAGTTGCCGGAGGGCGTCGCCAACGTGGGCTCCTCGGTCGCCGACGACGGGACGGTGCTGGTCGCGCACACGACGCCCACCGCGCGGCCGACGCTTCTCGCGTACGACCTCGACAGTCACGAGTCTGAGGCGCTCGTCGAACCCGACTACGGGGACATCGACTCCGAGCGGTTCGTCGACGCCGAGTACGTCACCTACGAGTCGACCGACGGCCTCGACGTCGGTGCGCTGCTGTACGACGCCCGCGAGACGGCCGCCGGGACCGAGCCCTCGCCCGCCGTCGTGATGGTCCACGGCGGGCCACACTCGTGGTCGTCGAAGGCGTTCAACCTCTACGCGCAGTTTCTCGCGGCGAAGGGCTACACCGTTCTCCTCCCGAACTACCGCGGCTCCATCGGCCGCGGCCGCGAGTTCAAAAACGCCATCCACGGCGACTGGGGCGGGATGGAACAGGAGGACGTCGCCGCGGGCGCTCGCTGGCTCGCCGAGAAGGAGTGGGTCGACGCCGACCGACTCGCCGTCTTCGGCGGCTCGTACGGCGGCTACTCGACGTTCATGCAGCTCGTCCAGCGCCCGGAACTGTGGAAGACGGGCGTCGCGTGGGTCGGCATCACCGACCTCCACCTGATGCACGAGGAGGCGATGCCGCACTACCAGACGTTCCTGGAGACGCAGATGGGCGACCCGGAGGAGGATAACGACCTCTGGCGAGAGCGTAGCGCCATCGAGCACGTCGAGGTGGCGGAACCGCCGCTGTACATCGTCCACGGCGTCAACGACGCTCGGTGCCCGATTTCGCAGGCGCGCGTCTTCCGCGACGCGCTGCTCGAACGCGGCTGGTCCGAAGGTGAAGACGGCGAGTTCGAGTACACCGAGTTGGGGGAGGAGGGGCACGGTTCGACCGACATCGACCAGAAGGTTCGGGCGTACTCGTACGTCGGCGACTATCTCGACCGCCGCCTCTGAACAGTCGACTCTCGGTCGCTACAGTCCGACGACGGCCGCTTCCCTGATTTCGAGCGCGGAGTCGAACTCCTCGCGCCGGCCGCTGCGCCGGCCGAGTCGACGCAGCTGCTCCTCGTGGGTTCGCCGGAGCGCGTCGGCCTCCCGCTGATCGAGTCCGAGTCGCTCGCCGACTTCGCCCCAGTGGCCGGTCGGCACGAAGAAGGCGGCGTACTCGTCGGTCTCTGCGACGAGTTCGTAACGGAGGCGGTAGTTCTGAACCCGGCCGCCGAGGTCCGCCTGCGCTCGCGTCAACAGGCCCGGAAGCCGCTCCGGCGGGACGCTCGCCTTCGCGCCCGCGATGAGCATGACCTGGCCCTCGATAGGGACGTCTTCGATGTCGACGACGGCCGACTCGGCGTTGCCGGCGGGTTCATCGGGGTCGTGTTCGCCGTTACCGGGGGAGTCGGGCATTTCATCCACCGGCGCGCATCGCTTTCTGTGAGAACTGCTCTATCAGCGGGACGAGCGTCTCGGCGTCACCCTCGAAGACGAGCGTCACTTCGGTGATGTCGAGCGTTGGCCCGATATCGACCTTCTCCGAGGAGAGCGTCGCCTCCCAGTCGTCGCCGGCGACGCGGTCGTCTTCGACGCGTTCGCCGCCGAGATTCGTCAGATAGTGTGTGGCCAGGCGCTCAGAGATCCCTCGAAACGACTTCTCGACGGTCCTCGTCTCCCCGGTGGTGTCGCTCATCTCACCCTCCGGCGACCGGCGGGAAGACGCTCAGGGTGTCGCCGTCCTCCATCGTCGTCTCGATGCCCTGTATGTGCAGCACCTCGCGGCCGTTCTTCAGGACGTTTATCTGCGGCTTGAGCTCGCCGTTCTCGAGCAACTGGCCTTCGAGGCCGTCGAACTCCGATTCGAGCGCCGAGAGCACGTCGCCGACGACGAGGCCGTCGTCGTACTCTCGATCGATGGTCTTCTGCCCGACGGCTTCGCGGAACGTTGCGAAAAACCGGAGTTGAAGTTGCATGGTCACAGATGGTGTGGGGGCCGTAAAAAGGTGCGCTGGGCGGCAGTTCGCGTCTCTATCGCATCTCCAACGGGTCGGCGACCGAGACGTCGACGCGAGGCGAGCCCCCGTAGTCCGCCGGAGCAGGTCACAGCAGGAGACTCGCCGCCATCGCAATCAGGAAGATCCCGATAGCGGCGACGATGAGCGCGTTCGAGGCGTTCCGAACTCGCGTCGACGACGTGCGCGGGTCCGGCGTGGAGTCTCGCGTCAGCCACATCACGCCGCCGACGCCGCCGATCGCGACGAGCAGTACCGCCACCACGTACACGGTGTTGAGGATTCCAGCCATATGCGAATAGTTCGCATGCGAGACACAAAAACGGTACGGCGACCGGAGACGGTGAGCCGCGAGAGCGGCGCGGCGACCCGAACGCGACACCCACGAACTAACGCCGTGCCAACATATATCGGAGTCGATGGCGGAGTTAAAGTATGCGGATGGAACTCCGGGTGTGTAAACACTGTTTCGAGGGCGAACACGGCAACCCCCAGAAGACGGCCGTCACGAAGGATATGGTGCGCTGCGCTCGCCGCGTCCGCGAGTACAAGGACCTCATCGGTCTCGACTCGCTGTACGTGACGATGGTCGAGGAGGGCGACCCCGGCGGCGCGGAGGAGCTGCGCGCCATCGTCGCCCGCATTGAGAACGACCAGATATCGTTGTCGGACACCCAACTCGTGATGGAGGACGACGACGGCAACATGCTCGTCTACCCCGAACCGAAGGACGTCCTCGAAGTGCTGACGCGCAACATCGACCAGATAAGCCAACACACCAGACAGGACGTGACCGTCGAACTCTCCTCGGAGGGCGCGGAACTATTGTCGGCGTGAGAACGCCGAACACACCCCGCACCGAGTGAATTATCCGAACATTCCGGGCAGAAAACTTATCTGAGATTGGACGAACGCGTAGATATGTACCAAACGCCCTCCCCGACGCACGGGTACGTTCCGGTCGTCGTCGCGTTCTGGCTGTATCTCGCCGCAGCGGGCGTCTCGGCGCTCGGGTCGATGGCGCTCGGCGTCTCCGACAGCGGAGCGCTTCTGGTCTTTCTCGTCGCTGCGGTTCTCCTGCTGAAACTATTCCTCCCCGTCTTTCGACGGTTGACGCCGAGAGCGAGCCACGAAGAGTGAGTACTGCTGGTCGATGGTAACCTGAACAAAGTACGCCGGGTGGCTGAGAAACAGCTACGTCTCGTTACTTACCGTGCGAGAATCGTTCCGCGATTCTCGGCCGACGACCGAACGGAATCCTTGCGAACGTAGTGAGCAAGGGCCCGGGAGAGCTTCGCTCTCCCGCAGGGCGATGAAGCCGCCTCGCAGCGCAAAAGGTGGGCGTCGAAAAGTCGGTGTTCAGTGGTCGTTCACCTGTCCGCCGTCCGTCGCCGCCGTCGTGCGAGCCTCCTCGGCCAACTGCTTCTGCCAGCGGACGCGCAGCAGGTTACCGTACATCTGCAGCGCCATGCCGATGAACAGCACGAGGATGCCGATATTGATGCCGACAGTCAACAACAGGTCCGTCGGACCCCCGCCGACGACGAGTTCGCGCGGGACAGGGTAGCCTTCGTCGAAGATGCTCCCGACGAGAACGCTCACGATGCCGATGACGGTGAGCACGCCCATGACGTTCGTCGCCCACCCCCACGACGGCGCGAGGCCGAGTTGACTGATGCCGGTCGAGTCGTGGTCGGTGTCGGCGTGCTCCTCCGGAATCAGTTTTCGAGGGATAAACGCCTTCACCTCCACCGGGTAGAACGCCGGGTGAAAGCCGTGCTCGAAGATGTGGAACATCACACCCATCAGCATGATGACGCCGAGCAGACCGTGGAAGACGACGAACGCCATCGCCGCCGTTTTGGTGGCGAAGTACTGCATGACGCCGGTCTTGCTCCAGATGAGAAGACCGGAGATGGTCAGAAGCAGCAGTTCGACGGAGAAGATGTAGACGACGCCCTTGCCGACGTACGACAGCAGCGGTACCTCGTCGGAGTTGTAACCCGCGAACTGTCGGGCGTTCGAGTGGCGCTCGTCGGCCATCCCGAGGACGAACTTGATGTCCTGTATCATCGCGGCGATGTCGTCGGGGCCCATCAGAATCTCGCGGAAGTTGCTGCGACCGGTGCTCGTCGTCAGCATCATCAGCATCCAGAAGACGATGAGCGCGACGAGGCCGAGTCCCGCGATGCGGTGGACCGCCGTCACGCCGGTGTTGCCGCCCATCAGCGTGACGAGCCACCAGAGTTCGTCGTTGAACATCATCCCGTACCCCGAGAAGAACAGGATGAACACGTCCAGCGCCAACAGCGTGTGGAACGTCGTCGTCATCCCGGTGAACTTCCCGTGGTCCAAGTTCGTCATCGGTCGTCACCCCGTGGGTCGGGAGCGTCGTCACCGGAGTCCGAGGCCCTGCTGGAGACCGCTCGGCCGCCGTCGGCGACGGCGTCGGATTCGTAGCGCGCCGCTTCGCCGGGTTGGCGCATCCGCGAGGCCAGGCGACGGAACGCGCCCCAGTGGACGAACACCATCACGAGGATGAAGATGCCCATCAGTACGTCGGCCGCGTGGACGAACGCGATGAGGAAGTCCAGCGCCGGAATCGTGTTACCGGCGCGCCAGTCCGCACCGATACCGCCGGCTTCGACGGTTGGACCGACACGGAAAAGCGCCTCTGCGTTGAATGCGAACCCCGACGCCAACCAGACGACGACAGCGGTGACGGCGATGGCGATGACCGCGTTGACGGCGATAGCCAGCCCGCTGTAATCTCTCGTCTCGGGCAGCGAACGGTTCATTGGAACTCCCTCGCGCCCTCCTCACCGAAGATGATCTCCATCGCCTCCTGATTGAAGAACGACGCGCTGCCGCGCTTGTCGAGTTCTTCGGCTATCTGACCGGTCGTCCCGACGAGGATAGCGTCCGTCGCGCACTCCTCGGCGCAGGCCGGACCCTTGCCGACGTCCTGGCGCTCCTCGCACATCGTACACTTGTCCATCGTCCCGCCGGTGCCGAAGAGTTTCGCCGCTCCCTCGTCCGCCTCGGGGAACTGCGGCGCACCGAACGGACACGCCGACAGGCAGTACTGACAGCCGACGCAGAGGTCGTCTCTGACCTCGACGAAGCCGTTGTCCTTCTTCAACAGCGAGTCGGTCGGGCAGACCGAGACGCAGGGGGCGTTCTCGCAGTGGTAGCACTGCATCGGCACGCTCGTCTCACCGGGCGACTGGCCTTGTCTAAGCGCCTGCGCGCTGTTGGCGTTGAGCCCTGCCGCCGCCTCCTGCCCTTCGAGCATCGTCGAGATGCTGATGCGCTGTTCGTCTCGCGGGACGTCCCAGGTTCGTTTGCAGGCGACGACGCAGCCGCCACAGTCGATACACGCCTCTACGTCGGGGAAGATTCGCGCGTCCTCACCGACGCTCATGACGCCTTGGCCCATTACTTGGTTCGAGTTGTTTGTTGACATAGTATCACCTCATTGAACAGTTTTCGAGTCACGGACGTCGAAATCTTTCTGCAGGCCGACGCCATCACGGTCCTGCGGGAACGTGAGGTCGGTATCCATATTCAGCCTCTCGAGTAGGTCGGTAGTCGCCTTCTGGATTTTCACCATCGCAGGCTTCGTTTCCTGCATCTGGGTCTCGACGTCGTACCCGCGAGACGTGATGATATTCACGCTGTCCCCGATGGCGAACGGTGCCATTCCGTCGGGGTACTTCTCCTCTAGGCTCTTCCCGTGGTAGACGCCACCCCAGTGGAACGGCAGGAACGTCTCTTTCTCGTTCGGTCGATGGGTTACCCGCGCCTTCACGAGGATAGACCCCCGGTCTGTCGTCGAAACGACGACCAGGTCGCCACCGTCGATGCCGATTTGCTCGGCCAGATTCGGATGAATTTCGGCGTACATGTGCGGCTGAAGGTCGGCCAGGAAAATGTTCGAGCGCGACTCAGACCCACCACCCTGATGCTCGACCTGGCGTCCGGTCGTCATGATGATGTTCATGCCCTGCTTTTGCGCCGCCGTAGTCGCTCGTTTCTGGACCTCCGCATTGTTCTGGTCGACCCGATAGAAGTTCGTCTGCCGACCGTTCGCGGGCCACTTTTCGACCAGGTCCGGGCGCGGACTCTCGACCGGTTCGCGGTGGACGGGGACGGTGTCCAAGAAGTCCCAGGCGACACCGCGGGCACGCCCTCGACCGGTCGGTGGATCAGGTTGCTTGACGTCGTACGGCTCGTACTCCTTCGGATTGACGTCGGCGCCGCGCTTCTTGAGCTCCTTCGCAGCATCATAGGGCGATTTGTCCGCTCGAAGCGCGTACTCGTACGGAATCGAAAGCGAGTCGGGATTCGCGACATCCTTCGGCCACGCAGTGGAGAAGTTGGGGTACTCCGGAACGCCCTTTATCTCCTTGCCGCCGTACCAGTCGGGTTTGTACGGCGCTCGAAGCATGTCCAGACCTTTCTGGCCTTGCTGCTTCACCGTCTCCTTGAACGGGTACTCTTTCTGAATGCCCTTTGCATCGCTCATCTTCTGCCACTCTTGCGGCGTCGGCGCTTTCGTTCCCCAGCGGGCGCGGAAGTCTTGGCCGCCCTCGCGCGGGTCAATATCATCGCGCCAGATGATGGGCGTACCTGGATGTCCTTCACCCCAGCACGGCCACGGGAGCTGCCAGTACTCACCGCTGACCGGGAGCCCAGGCTTGTCGACCTTCAGGTCTTCCGTGCTGAACGCCCAGTCGTACTCGTATTGGCGCTGGAGACGCTCGGGGTCCTGCTGATAGCCGATGGTGCGCACTCCGAGATTGATTTCGCGGAGCGCATCCTCGTAGGTGGAGCGCCCATTGAACAGGCCGTTGCCGCTGCCCCAGTCGAAATGCTCGCCGAATCCGAGCGCGTCGGCGAACAGCTGGATAATCTCCATGTCCGTCTTGGAGTTGTGGCCCGGCGGCCGGACGGGGTTGCGCCACTGCACCGAGCGGTGGGAGTTGGTAACGGTGCCGTGGTGTTCGTACTGGCTCGACGCCGGTAATAGGATGACGCCGTCGTCGCGGTTGTGCATCACCGACGCCAACGACGGGAACATGTCCACGACGACCAGCAGGTCGAGGTTCTCCAACGCCTTCTTCTGCTTGTCCATCTCGCTGATGGAGTTCGTGGAGTGTCCGTCGTAGATGGCCGCCTTCACCTTGTTCGGCTGGTAGAGTTCGGACTGGTTCAGCCGGTCCTTCTTGTCGAGGGCTGCCTCGAACCACCGGGCGACGGTGAGTCCGCTCTGGAGCATCATCGATCGGCTGTTGACCTCGAGGCCCTCGTTCTCGAAGGTGGACTCGGAGCCGCCCTGCGCCTCGTACTTCTCCTTCGACATCATCTCGAAACGATCGTACATCTCTGACATGGAGATGCTCCCGCTGGTCCACGGGCTCTCGTTCCAGACGTCGGTCCAGTAAGCCCACGACCCCGGCGAGTCATTGGAGTAGTACCCCGGAAGGATGTGGCTGTTCGGGCCGAGGTCGGTCGCGCCCTGGACGTTCGAGTGGCCGCGCATTACCTGCAATCCGCCGCCGCTGCGGGCCGCACAGCCCGACCCGAGGCTCGTCAGCGCGTACGAACGGATGTTCTGGGTCCCGTTGTTGTGCTGGGTTCCGCCCATCGCCCACTCGATTTGGACGTTCGGCTTGTTCTCGATGATGAGGTCGCCGAGTTCCTGGATGTCATCCTTGCTCACCCAAGTGATGTCTTCGACCGTGTCGAGGTCGTATCTGTCGAGTTTGGCGTCGACGTCGGGCCACCCTTGGACTCGGTCGTTGATCATCTGCTGATCGAGTTCGCCCTGCTCGCGGAGGTAGCGGATGATCCCCATCATCAGCGCAACGTCCGTACCGGGACGGATACGGTAGAAGTGGTCAGCGTGTGCCGACGTCTTCGTGTACCGGGCGTCGACCGAGACGATCGTGCCGCCGCGTCTCTGACCCTCGAGGATGTGTTGCATCGCGATTGGGTGAGCCTCGGCGGGGTTCTGCCCGATGATGATGTCGAGGTCGTAGTTCCGGTAGTCATTTATCGTGTTCGTCATCGCACCGTAGCCCCACGTGTTTGCGAGACCGGCGACGGTCGTGGAGTGGCAGATGCGCGCTTGGTGGTCGACGTTGTTCGTTCCGAAAAGCGCGGCGAGTTTACGGAAGGCGTACGCCTCCTCGTTAGCGTGGTGGGCGCTTCCGAGCCACATGACACTATCCGGGCCGTACTCGTCGCGGATACGCAGGAGTTCGTCGCCAATCTCGCCCATTGCTTCGCCCCACGAAATCTTCTTCCACTCGCCCTCTTCGAGTTTCAGGGGGTGTTTCAGTCGTTTCGGCGAGTGTTCACTGCCGTAAATCGCTGCACCTTTCGAACAGAGCGAACCGTTGTTGACTGGGTGTTCGAACCACGGTTCCTGGCCGACGAACGCGTTGCCCTTCCGCTCGCCTTTGAACCCGCAGCCGACGGCGCAGAAGTTACAAATCGTCTTTACAAGTTCCCCTTCCGTATCTGCTCCACCCTCTTCGTCACTTTCGCTCTGAGCGAGCACCTGGCCTGTTGCGCTCCCTCCCAACGCGAGTGCGCCGGCGAGCGCGCTAGCCTTCATGAACGACCGACGGTCGAGATCCAGCGAAACGGGTTCCGAACTCATGATCTCCACCTATCTTTCAACTGCGGTGATTGTCCGCTGTTAGCTATGCACATGCTCAAATATCCAGCATGTTTAATAATGAGTGTTATGGTGGAACTGGGATACAGTCGCCAGATGTTATCGTTCCATCTATTAATCTCTCCAGTAATAGAAAATGCACGAAGCAGATGGCGGCATGAAGAAATGGCGAAAACGGTAGAACTCGCTAATATACGGTTCGGTGACGCGTTTCGGTACCGTTGGCGAACTGAACTCCGAAGGGACCGACTCAGACCGCCTTTGAATCGTGGTCTCACGGGAACACTTGGACCGCTCGCCGTAGGCTAAGCGGTGATCCGCTAGCAAAGAGTCGATTAGGTGTTGAGAGGAGCTACTCTCTCGACCGAACCGCTCGCTCGATTTCCTCCCAGTCGAATTCGATGTCACCGTCGACTTGGGCGTCGTTGATTTTGTGCGGGGCAGAGCCGTGATCCCAGAGCTCGAATCCGGCGTACGTCTGGGTTCCGACACTCGGTCGCCAACCGCTGTCTTTGTGTGTCATAGTTTAACATAGGCCGCCAGTGGTTTAGGCGTTACCCCGTCTTTCAGCGTAATTCAAGGTGGAGCCTCCGACTTCAAAGATCAAGGAGCGAACGTAGCGAGCGAGTAGGGTGGGGTAGTTCACTCGCGGCTCAACGAGCGGTCGGCGGACTCCGACTGCGGCCACCATGACCACCGTGGTTGGCTCAAGGACGTTCCACAAACCACTGAGTTCTTCTGTCAACTATCTCCCTGCAGAGATATTTCCTTTCTTTTGAATCTTGTCGGCGCGCAAAGGCTTTCACGTGTGGTAAGCTATCACACGAGTATGAACGTCGGCGCCTTTGTGTGCTCCTGCGGCGACGCCTGCGACATCGACCTCGAACGAACGCGAGACGGCGTCCGTGACGTGGACATCGTCGCCAGTTCGACGCTACTCTGTGAGGACGGCCTCCCCGCGATGGCGCAGCTCGTCGACGAGTACGAACTCGACCAGTTACTCGTTACCGCCCCGGATTCGGGCTGCCAGCGACGCTTCCGCGCACTCGCCGAAGAGAAGGGACTCCACCCGGAGGCCACCTCGTTCGTCGACCACCGCGCGGGCGCGGGCTGGGTCCACGAACGCGACGCGGCCACCGACAAGACCTCCCGGCTGCTGAACGCGCGCCGCGCCGGACTCGAACACGAGGCGGCGACCCGCACCGTCACCGGCGAGGCGGGTGACGCCGTCGTCGTCGTCGGCGACGCCGAGACGGCCGCCGCGCTCGCAGACTCCGCCGAGGTGACGCTCGTCGCCGACGGCCGCGACTTCCATGACGTCGACGCCGACCTGTCGAACGTGACCGTCGAGCGCGGGCGCGTCGTCGCTGTCGAGGGCGAGTTCGGCGGCTTCGAACTCACGCTCAGGTCCGAAGTGACAGAGGACTGCGTCTCCTGCATGAAGTGCGTAAAGGAGGGTCCCGACGGGATGCTGACGCGCTACCCCGTCGACATCGATCCCGACGCCCCCGGCGGCGAGTGGGAGGAGTGCTGCCCGACCGACGCCATCGACCGCTCGGGCGTCGAGCGAACCGTCGACGCTGACCAGGTGGTCTCTACCGACTCGCCATCCGTCGCGCGGGGCGGCCGACTCGGCTTCTACACCGGCCCCGTCGACGCCGGAACCGTCGCTGCCGTCGAGAGTCTCCTCGGCGGCGTCACGAAGCCGAAGCATCTGGACCTCGAACTCGACGTCTGCGCGGCCGGCGAGTCGAGCCAGCAGGGCTGTACCGCTTGCACCGATGCCTGCCCGCACGACGCGGTCCGGCGACCGACCGTCGACTCCGTCGAGTTCGACGAAGTGGCGTGTCAGGACTGCGGGGCGTGTACGAGCGCCTGCCCGACGGGCGCGACGATGCTCCGCGAACCCTCGAACGAGCGCCTCGCCCGCGAGGTGGAGGCGCTTTTGGACGTCGAAGAACAGGGCAGCGGCTGGTTGTTCAGCCGAGGGAAGCAGGGCATCGAGACGCCGGTCGTCGCGTTCGTCTGCTCGGAACGCGCCGCCGACGCGCTCCGCGCCTACGGTCGGCGCGCCGCCAGCGGCACCGAATTCACCTATCCCCCGATTCTCCCCGTCTCGGTGAACTGCACCGACACCGTCGGCGAAGCGCACGTCCTCCACGCGCTCGCCGCGGGGGCCGACGGCGTCGCCATCGTCGGGTGCGGCGAGAGCTGTCTGCACTCCGGACCGGACCCGAAGGCCGAACTCGTGGAACGGCTGAACCGCGCGACGACCGACCTCGGTCTCGACGAGCGCGTCAGTTTCTTCGCACCCGACCCGGACGACCACGAGTCGTTCGTCGACGACGTGAGCGCGTTCGTCGACGGCCTCTCGGAGACGCCGATTTCGGCGGGCGAACACCGCGCGACGGGCGTCGTCCGCGACGACAAGCCGAATCCGGCGTTCAACACCCACGACTGGGCGCTCGAGAGCGTTCGATCGATCGTCGACCGCACCGACCCCAACCGGGACGTGATTCGGGGCTTGGAGGCGTTCGGTCTGATGGAGGTGAGCGAGGCGTGCAACCTCACGCCGACCTGTTCGACGCTCTGTCCGACCGATGCCATCCGGCGGACGACCGACGGCGACCTGCAGTTCAGTCACGAGGACTGCGTCAACTGCGGACTCTGCGAGGAGGGCTGTCCGGAGACGGCCATCACCATCGAGACGGGTCTGGACCTCTCTCGACTCCCCGAGCGCACCGACGGTGAGCGCTGGGAGACGGTGTTCGAGGGCCAGATGGCCGAGTGCGTCCGCTGCGGCAAGCCGTTCGCCAGTATGGGTTCCATCGAGAAGGTGAAAGGCGAGGTCGGCGACGTCGTCGAAGGAATCGCGCCGAACGCCGAAGCGAGCGTCTTCGATTACTGCGGCGACTGTCGCGCCGGACTGCTATTCGAGCACGGAGGTGGTCGGTGATGGACGACGCTGCCGTCTACGACGCCCGCCTCGAACTGTTGGACTTCGTCGCCGAGGTGTTCTGGGACGTGCCCGACGAGGCGTTTCTAGCGGACCTGCTCGGCGACGGCCTCCAGTTGCCGGACGCGAAGGTGAACGAGTCGTTGGACGCGGGGTTCGACCTGCTCCGGCAGTTCGTCGCCGACAACGAGGGCCGTGACACGGCAGCGGTTCGAGACGAACTGGCGCGAGAGTACACGCGCGTGTTCGTCGGACCGCGCCCGCCCGTCCTGGCGCACGAAACGTACTACCGCGAGGATACCAGCTTCATCGGCGAGGGGTTGGCGAAAGTCGAAGCCAGTTACGCCGCCGCCGGGTGGAAACCGCCCGAGGAGTACGGCGAAGAGAACGACTTCATCGCTGTCGAACTCGCCTTTCTTCGCTATCTCGTCGAACGACAGTACCACGGAGCCGAGGAGGCGTTCGGCTACGAACGCGTCTTCCTCGACGAGCATCTCACGTCGTGGCACGAGGCGTTCGTCGACGACGTGCTCGACGAGACGGAAGAACCCCTGTTCCGGGCGGCGGCGCTCGTCTTCGCGGGTGTCGTCGAGTTCGAGGACGAACTGGTCGCGCAGATGGTCAGATGAGACTCGCGTCGCTCGGAGTGATTCGAGACGTCGGAAAGTACCGATTGTCAGCCAGCGAGTCGAGCACAAGAACGACTTGCTGAGACTCCGCCCCCCATCAGATCCGCAGAGCGGAAGGTGCTGACAATCGAATCGGGGTAAGCCTTCACCTATAGAAAACCTGATTCCATAACAGATTGGGAATCGCCCTTCGAAGGTCCGTTTTGCGCGAACCGGTCAGCGTCGGTCGGCCGCGTAGACGACGCCGAACCCCGAGACAAGGGCGAGGCCGAGAAACGCCATCGTCGCCGGCATCAGCAGGCTCATCGCCTGTTCCATCCGGAAATACCACTCCCAGGTCGCGTACGACTCGGCGACCATGGCGACGACGGCGACACCCAACACAGATAGGACGAGTCCGACGACGGAGACGACGGCGAACCGGCGGAGCACGGTGACGTAGCGGTCACGCATCGAACCACCACCGAGAGACGAAAAGCGCCGCCGTGAGCGGCACGAGCGGTACCATCAGCGCCGCGACGAAGAGGCCCATGTAGCTGATAGTCGATTCGAGGTGTATCGCCCAGTGCCAGGTCCCTTTTAGTTCGGCGATGACCGCGACGGTACCGACGACGAGCAGCGAAAAGCACAGAAGCGACGCGAGGAGGTACACCGTCGCCCGGAGGTAGTAGAGCGTGCGCTCTGCGCTCGGCGCGACGCCGGTCGCTGACCGGGAAGCGCCGCTCACGAGTCGTACTCCCCGTACGCGCGGTAGGCGTCGTACGCGACGAACCCGAGGACGACGGCTCCGAACCCGAGCGAGACAAGCGCGACCTCCAGCGAAATCGGGCCGTTGAGGCCGGTCGCGCCCTGGACGTGGAGCGGTGTCGGAAGCATCGTTATCGAGAGTTGTGCGAGCGGCCGAATAAATGTACGGTCGGTGGGAGTTTCGAACCGACGACGTGACAGTACGCCGAATGGACAGACAGAATTTTTGCGACCGGCAGCATTGAGCTACACAGACGCCGTGGTTTCACGACGCACCGCGCTCAGTCGTATCGCGGTTGCGACAGGAACTGTCGGACTCTCGGGCTGTAGTCGCCTCCTTGACCCGGCGACCGGCCCGGGCGTCGACGGACTCGCTGCCAACCCGCGAAGCGACCGCCTCCCGGACCGCCAGTTCGCCCAGACCGAGTACCTACCGACCGACGACGCGGGAAACCACCTGCAGGCGCGCTATCGGCGCATCCTGCTTTTGGACCTCCAGCGAGAGCCGTCAGTCGAGGACGCGCGGACCGTCGAGCGAGCGATGCGGACGCTCGAAGCGGCGTACGACTGGGACCACGAGGGACTGTTTCACACCCTCGCGTGGGGGACGAACTACTTTGAGCGCATCGGTGAACTCTCGCGTGTCCCCATCTCGCCGCCGCAGGTGCTGTCGCGGACCGATAAACCGAACCTCCAGTCGTTCGACGCCGCGCTCGTCTTGGAGAGCGACATCCCCTCGAACCTCGCGGCGGCCGATAACGCGCTGTTCGGCTCCCGGAACCGACTCGAAGGCGAGTCCGTCGACCAACGCCTCGGCGACGTGTTCGGCGTCCGCGGACGCCGAACCGGGTTCCTCGGCGAGGGCCTCCCGGCCGAACACGCCGACGCAGAGGGTATCCCCGCAGACGCGCTGACCGGCGAGGAACAGATGTTCATGGGCTTCTTCTCGGGGCGCAAGCGCACCCAACCCAGAGAGGGGAGCGTCGCCATCCCCGACGGACGGTTCGCCGACGGAACGACGATGCACCTCAGTCGGCTGACCGTGAACCTCCGCGACTGGTACGGGACGCTGAACGGGAGAGAGCGAATCCGACGGATGTTCTCGCCCGAGTTCACCGAAGACGACGTGGCGAACTTCACCGACGACGTGCCGTTCTCAGACCGAGTCCGCGAACACGCCCGCGACTACGACGTCGTCGGTCACCACGAGAAAGTCGCGCAGGTCCGCCGCGACGACACCGACGAACCGCTGGTGCTCCGGCGCGACTTCAACACCGTCGACGGCGGGAAGCCGGGCGTCCACTTCGTCGCCTTCCAGCGGAAACTCGACGACTTCCGGCGGACGCGGAAGGCGATGAACGGTTGGTACGTCCGCGACGACAGTTCGTCGATAACCGACCGCGAACATAACGGCATCCTCAACTTCATCCGCGTCACCTCGCGGGCGAACTTCTACGTCCCCGCGCGAAACGACCGCTCGTTCCCGCTTCTGTGAGCCCTCGCAGAAAAGTAGTCGTCGGCCGCCGCCCGCGTCACTCCGTCGGTTCGACGTCGTCGTCGAAGACCGAGTTTCTCCTTCGGTTCCCGTGAGAACACCGGTTCGCCGTCGACTTCGCCCTGGTTTATCTCCTGGGGCCGGTCTCGTACCCCCACGTGGCGTAGCCCTTGTACTCGTCCATCGCCGCGGTCGGTCGCCACCCGCTGTCCTTCTTCGCTATGTGCGAACGCCTCGCAATGTGCCGTCATAATAGGTCGTGTACGGAGCAGTGCCGCTCCGGTGAGCTCCGACGAGACGTTCACTTCGGCGGCGCGTTCGAGGGCCGCTTGGCGGCGTCGTCGAGGAAGACGCGGGCGAACAGGTCGACGTGGAGGCCGAGCACCGTCGCCTCGTCGACGCCCGCTCGCTCCGCGTGCGAGGAGAGCAACGCGGCCAACTCGTCGCTGGGTTCGTAGCGAAGTTCGCCGTCTTCGACCGCGAACTCGACTTCGTGCGCGCCCGAGACGAGGTGTTCAACCTCCAGGAGCGCCTGTTCTGCTTTCACTTCGAGGGCGTCTTCAGGGTCCATGAGGCGCGTGTCGGCCCACTCCTCGGACGCCTCGCGGAATCGCTCGCTGATCGGGACGACGAGCGTCAAAAGGACACCCCTCCTTCGTCGGCGAACGCGACGGTCCAGACCGTCTGCTCCTCACAGACCGGACAGCGCATCGTCAGCGTCGACTCGTCGAAGCGGCCGAACCGGCCGAGTTGACCGCACTCGGTACACTCGAACTGCGTCATCTCACTTCTCCGGCGGCCACGCGCTCGGTGCGGGGTCTGACTCGCCGAGTTCGCCGAACAGTACCAAGAGGACGCCGACGAAGACGGCCATCACGACGATACCGACGAGACCCCCCATCGCGCCCGCGCCGATGGTCGGTGTCGTCCACGCCAGCGGCGACTCGATGAGCGAGAACACCCGTATCGCGGTGAGTGTCAACCACGCCATCGCGGCGATGATGCCGAACGTGAGCACCCAGGATTGGCGGAAGCTGTTTCTGAGAGTCATGCTACATGCTAGTGCGTGTCGAGGTCACAAAAATTTACGTACAGCCACAGAGGACACCGAGTTTCGGCGTCGATTCGACTTCCGTCTCGGGGTTAGCGTGGCCGTCTCAGCGCTGGCACAGCCGTGGTCTCGGTTTCGGCTACGTACCTGAGCCGTCGCCGCCGTCCGCTCGGGGGTCACTGGGCTCGTCGGCCAGCGACCACCCGGCCTTCTCGGCTGCCGTCGACAGCGGGACGAACTCCCACCCGCTGTCCTCGGCGATGTACTCGTCGACGCCCGCGACGCCGACGACGGCCATGCGCTCGGCGAAGAACATCGAGTGACCGTCGATACCGGCGAGGCGCTCCGCGGGACCGGTGCCGGTGCCGTTGAAGAAGTCGACGTCGACGACGGACTCGCGCTGGAACTTGGTGATGACGTGGGCGTCCACGTCGCCGACGATGCCCAACCAGTCGGTCCACCCTTCGGCGTCGGCGAAGGCGGCCGCCGGATTCTCCAGTCGTTTCACTGCTTCGTACGTCAGCGCCATCGTCATCTCGGAGGGGCCGCTGCCGTGCGGCCCCGTAGGTTCCGGTTCCGCGTCCGCGTCGGTGTCAGCTTCCTGGTCACTGGCGCTCCCCATCGCCGCGCCGCCCGCGCCGCCACCCTCGATGGGGATACCGACCGGACTGCCGTCGTTAGTACGTGGCACGCGCGGGATGGCGCGGTGGTCGGCCCCGGTATCGGCGTCCGAGTTCACCGAGGCGGTGACGTCGTCGCCGGCCGAACTGGACGAGTCGGGTGACTCGTCGGAGTCGTCGCCCGCGTCGGCGGCGTCAGCTTCGTCGTCAGGGTCGCCTTCGCCCATCCAGAACCAGTCGCCCCGGTTCGGTTTCTCCGCGTCGCTGTCGGTCGATACGTCCAGTTCGTCGAGGTCGATGCTATCTGTCATCTCTGTCGTGTCGGTCGTCGGTGATCGCGGTCGTCTCGCGCTCCGGGTTCGCCGTCGCCGCCTCTTCGGCCAGTGTCGTCGCGTCGTCGACGACGCCTCCGAGGCCGAGTCGCTCGACTGTCGCCTGGGTCGGGTGGCCGTCGGGGCCCCACCCGCGGGTGGCGTAGTAGGCGTCGAGCAGGCGTTCGAACGCTTCGGGGTCGATGGCGCGTCCGGCGGCCGGGCCCTCCGAGAGCGGGCGACGAAGCGTCTCCGGGAGCGCGTCGTCGCTCCGGTCGAACCCCTCGCGGACGTTGAAGAGGCGGACGAGCGTCCAGATGCGCTCGCCGGTTCGGGTCAGTTCGTCGGCGTCGTGGGGCAGTCCGACCGCGTCCAACCACGCCGCACCGAGGTCGTCCCACATCGTCTCGCCGACGAAGTCGTCGGCGACGAGGCTCCAGAGCACCGAGCGAACGATCTGTGCGCCCGCGACGGCGTCGACCACGTCCGCGTCGTCCCACGCCTCGAACACCTCGCGTTCGACCGGTCTAGCGCGGCGGTGGCAGGCACCCCGGTCGCTCGTCGCGTACGCCAGTGCCATCCCGACCGCGCCGCGCGGGTCGTACGACGGCAGTTCCATCGACTTGACTGTCGGGACGAACCCGTCGCCGCCGTAGCGCGCCGCGGCTTCGGCGACGCCGTCTGCGAGCGCGTCGGCCAGTTCGCCGTCGCGCGAGGCGATTGCGGCGAGCAGTCGGCGGGCCGCCTCGTCGTCGCCGAAGCGGGCGTCGGTCTCGACGAGGTCGGCGGCGGCGGCGCGGATGGCCCACGCGACGGCGTTCCCGGCGCTTATCACGTCGACGCCGAGCCGGTCGCAGGTCTCGCCGAGCGCCGCGACGGCGTCGAACTCCTCGACGCCGAGTCCCGCCCCGAGCGTCATCGGCGCGGCCCCCCGCGGGACGCTCTCGCCGTCTTCGGTCCGGACGCGAAAGCCACCGGGGGCGGTCTCGGTGTCGCGTTCGCGTCCGACCGCAGCCTCGCGCGCCGCCTCGATGCCGATGTTCTCGGCCGAGTCGAACTGGCCGCGCTGCCAACCTTCGGTGGCGAGGACGCCGACCTCGTTGGCGAAGTCGACGCTCTCTAAGGTCTCGCCCGCGGCCTGCCAGCGGCCCGTATCGTGGTTCTCGTACTGGCGTTCGTACCGCTCGCGCAGGTCGCGGAGCGCGGACGGCACCTCGGGGGCGTCGCCGCGGGCGACGACGGCTTTCAGTCGCTTCGAACCCATAACCGCCCCCGCGCCGCCGCGTCCGGCGTGGTGGTCGCCGCCGTCGGAGGCGACGGTGGCGTAGGCGACTTCGGACTCGCCGGCCGGCCCGATGCAGGCGACGGCGGCGTCGGGAAATGCCGCGTCCGTCTCGACGGTGTCGCGGCCCCACAGCTCGTCGGCGGGCTCTATCGTCGCCGTTCCGTCTTCGACGACGAGCGTCACCGGTCTCTCGGCGCGGCCGGTGACCAGAAGTCCGAGACAGTCGCCGAGCGACCCTGCGAGGCATTCAGGGAACGACCCGCCGCTGTAGGAGTCGAGAAAGCCGCCGGTGAGCGGCGACTTCGTCACCGCCGCGTAGCGCGTCTCACCCGGGAGATACGCCGACAGCGGGCCGAGCATGAAGGAGAGCAGATTGTCGGGCCCCAGCGGGTCGACGCCGGGGGCGAGGTCGGCGTAGAGGTAGCGCGCGCCCAACCCCTTCCCGCCGAGGTAGTCGCGTCGCCACTCCTCGGGGACGCGCTCTCTCTCGACGGTCTCCGCCGAGAGGTCCACCCGCAGCACGGCGTCGCGCGTGGGAGTCGTCATCTGATTTATAAATGATTCCTCACGGCAATAAGCGTTGGCGGGGCGGTCGGCTAGACGGCGGGAGGCGGTTGACGGACGCGGCGCGTACCGGCGCAAGAAGCATGCTCCGTCGTCTCGAACCGCCACACATGCGCACGGCAGTCATCGTCGCCGGCGGTCGTTCGACCCGCTTCGGCGACGCGGACAAAGCGACCGCCGACCTCGCGGGTACGCCGATGATTCGCCGCGTCGGCGACCGACTCGCGGGCGTCGTCGACTCTCTCGTGGTGAACTGCCGCGCCGACCAGCGCGCGGCGATACGCGACGCGTTCGAGGGATATCCACATCCGGTCTCCGCCGCCGAGGACGAGACGCCCGACGAGGGGCCGATGTCGGGGATCCGAACCGGTCTTCGGGCCGTCTCCGGCGAGTACGCCGTCGTCGTCGCTTGCGACATGCCCTTTGTCGACCCCGATGTCGTCTCGTACCTGTTCGAACGCGCCGAGGGCCACGACGCCGCCGTGCCGCGATTAGATGACGAGTGGTTTCAGACGACGCACGCCGTCTACCGGGCGGACGCGATGGCCGACGCCTGCGACGCGGCGCTCGAAACGGGCGCGCGGAAGATTATCGATCCGCTGTTCGAGTTGGACTACGTCGTCGTCGACGAGTCGGAAGTTTCTGAGCACGGGAGCTTGCGAACGTTCGAGAACCTGAACACGCGCGAGGAGTTCGAGAAAGCGGCCGCGGAGTTGGCGGGAGAGTAGCCCGAGTCCGAGGGTTCGCCGAGAGACGTCACAGGAGTGACTTTTATTACCGACCCGCGAGGCGGTGAGAGCATGCGATGCCGCCAGTTCCTCGCGTCCGCCGCCGCTCTCCTCCCCGCTGCGCTCGGTGGGTGCGCCACCCTCCCCGGAACCGACGTAATGAGCGGAAACGGACAACCAGCGGTCGCCTACGCGCCGACCGCCAGCGTCGATATGACCGCCGTCGGCGACATCGATGTTGCCGAACGAACCACCTACGAACTCGGGCCGCTGGACGCCCCACAGCACCGCTTCGTCGCCGATGTCGTCGAGAACGGGCCGACGACGACCGAGGGGACCGAACCGGAGATTCCGGCCGACGTGCTGGCCGTCTACGACGGGAGCGTCTATCGGCTCGCCCAGACAGTCGAGAATCGCCGACACGCGACAGCGTACTCCGTCCTCATCGACATCGTACAAGGAGCGGTCGAAGAGGACGATATCGTTCAGTTCGGCGACCTACCGGCGGCCGACCGCGAGGTGTTCGCCGCCCGCGGCTTCGACGAGGGCGAGATAATCGGCATCGGGACGGGACTCGTCTACACCGACGAGCAGCGCGATGCGTCGGCGCTCGTCCCGGAACCCGAGCGCACGGTCATCGTCTGGGAAAACGGCGAACGGGCACGGTTCAGCGTGAACGGTTCGCACGAGGTCGAACTGAAGACGTACCGGTACACGGCCGAGACTGTCATGGAAGACGCCGCGGCGTACGGCCGAGAAGTCCGCGAGTCGCACGAGTTCTCGCTGTCGGGGCTCTCGTCGGCCGAGCGGTCCGTCGTCGATGAGGCGGTCGAGTCCGAGCACGGATACACGGTCCCGCACGACGAGTCGCCACCGGACGCGCTCGTCTCGCTCGTCGACCGGTTCCGGCCGCAGGACCCCGTCGAAGGCGGACAGAACGGGCGCGTCAGCGGGTCGTACCTCGTCCGGTACGACGATACGGTCCACTGGACGAGTCTCTACCTGAACGAGAGCGCCTTCGAGAGTCGAGAAGACGACGCGTCGAACGAGAGCGCGTCGTAGCCCGTCGAACAGTCGTCTTCGGCGGGACTACTCCACCACGTCGACGACCGGACGCTCCTCGTCGAGTAATCGAGTGAGCACCACCCGCGCGACCCGATCACCAGCGCGCTCCAGCACCGTCTCCGCGACGTCCCGGGCGGCCGCCACATCGGCCTCGGTGTCGACTTTGTTCACGACCGGAACCGCAGTCGCTTCTTCGGGAACTCGCTTCAACCCCCCGTCGTCGCTGGCGAGCACGGCCGCAACCGTTTCGGCCGTAATCGTGTCACCCACGTTGATGCCGGTAATTTCGGCGACTCGCTCGGGTCGGTGCACCAGCTTCTCGTCTAGGGGTTCGCCGACGACGTGCGCACTGGCGATGGGGAGCACCGTCGCCGTCTCGTCGGGAATCTGCGGTTCGCGGTCGCTCGGGGCTTTGAAATCGCGCATCCGCGCGCCGTCGGCTTTCACGAGCACCGGTCCGTCGTGTGCCGCGGCGAGGCTATCGAGGAGTTCGTTCTCGTAGCCGTGATACCGTATTTCGTCGGCCTGACCGGGAACGAGGCCGAGCGGAAAGTCGTCGGGCGCCGCTTCTTCGAGGGCGGCGAGCGGGTCGTCGGTGACGACGACTTCTTCGACGTTCTCTTCGAGCGACGGTATCGGGATGCGGACTGACGCGGTGACGACGGCCCGGTCGAGACGCGACGCGAGGGCGTACATCGTCGTCTTCTTGCCGCCCGCGCCGACGACGCAGCTCATCCCCTCCCGCGCGGCGAGTGCGTCGGCGAGCTGCATGGGCCGCTATCGCTTCCCGAAGCGGATGCCGTCCTCGACGAGACGGTGGTTCCGCTCGCGGTCGATCTGCTCGGTCAGCCAGTCGATCTCGTACAGTTGAAGCATCAAGTCGGCGTGGAGGTTTCGCCACGCGATGGCGTAGATGGGCGATTGACCCCACGCGCGCAGTTCGGGGACGAACTCGTCGTAGCGTTCGAGCTGCGACTCCAGTCGTTCGAGCGAGTCGGTGACGTACTCGGCGGCCTCGGCTTCGTCCGCTGCCTGATCGATAGCGCGGTTGATGCGTGACTCGATACCGTCGACCGCGCGTTGCATGTCCTGGGCGGCGGCGTCGCTGTCGTCCGGCAGTGAGTCGAGGATGCGACGCGGGACGCCGAGTGAAACGTGCTCCATGGCTCGGAGTCGAGCGGCCGCGTCTAAAAAGCTGGCTTGTCGGCCATCGTTTCAGACCTCCCAACTGTCGTCGAACGGGAGGGTATCGGGCGCGGTGCCCGAGTTCGGGCGGTCGTCAGGCCTCACCCCGTCGAGGAGTTCGGCGCGTTCTGACTGCCGTCGCGCAGGGTGCGACGGAATCGGTGGTCCGCCAGCGACTCCCAGATGTCGTCGGCCGTGCATCGAGACCCGCTGCCCGCCGGGGGCAGGTGGCGGCGAGAACCGCCCGACCCGTCGCTCCCCGCGACGTCCGACGGTTGTCCGCGCGTCTGCCCCCACGTCTCGCATTCGAGGACGTCGGAGCGGGCGGTCAGATGGTCGGCCAGCGCGGCGATGCGCACCGGAATCTCGGTCACCTCGTACTCGCGTTGTTTCGGGTCGGCGGCGGTGTTTATCCACTCCATCGCCTCGACGAACGCCGCGATAGCAGACGAGCGGGTCTGCGTGAAGCCGAGAGTCGTGGTGCTCGTCGCCTCGCCCGCGCTCTCACGACAGTACAGCTCCCACTCTCTGTTCGGGAGCCGAACGGCGTGCAGCGAGAGCCGCCATCGCTCGGGGACGAACTTCACTTCGTCGTCCGAGAGCGTCTCGCACATCCAGCCGTTCGGAACGATGATGTCAGTGGTCGTAGCGACCATCTTCGATCACCCCGTAGGTACGCACCGCTGCGGTCGGCGCGGTCGCCCCCGCGGGACGACTCGAAACGGTACCCTGCTTGTGGAGATCGCTGCCGTGGATTTGGATCGTTGACATGGCTCGTGCGTCGGCCCGGTCCGGAGGCCCGGTTCCGGTGTCCGTGACCCGACGGATGAATCGTACAGCACAGGCTCGAATAAATAGCTACAACCGTCCACCTGATAAATAGACAGTTGGCCGCTCTTATGCACCGATAAAACCACCCGCAAGCGTCGATTTGCCCGTTGAGATGCCGCCGGGGGACTGATTCGCGGCGAGCCACGAACGAGTACGAGTTCGTGACCGTTTCCGAGAAATCTTACATTTCGTGGGTTCTGTCGAAATTTGGTGGATTGAGGGCGTCTGAGCGACGAATTCCTGGGGACCGATTTCGATGTGAACGGTCGTGAACGGTCGCTACTTCTCTTCGACGTGTCGGACTTCGGCGGCGACACCGCGTGTGGATTCGGCCATCTCCGGCCCCGACATCTCGGCGCGGGCGACGGCGAACGCCTTCGGTCCCTCGACGACCACCTCGTCGCCGGGGCGAATCTCCTCGTCGGCGTCGACGACGCCGGGTGCGAGGACGCTGCCGTGCGGGACGAACCGGTCGATCTCGATGCGCTTCGTCGGCGCGTCGGAGGTGTCCCAGACCCGTGCGCCCTCGAGCGTGAACGAGAGGACGCCGTACTGCGGCACCATCGTCGCCAACTGCTCGCCGTCTCCGTCTCTGACCTGCAGTTTCGGATAGCGACTCGTCATCTTGATGTCGACGTCCGCGAACAGCGCGTCGCCCGCCCCGTCGCCGAACTGGTAGTCGGCGATGGCTTGCACCGTGTTGTGCTCGCGCTCGCGCTTTCGGTACTTGGGTTCGCTCGACAGCGTCGACGCCAGATTCGCCAGCGACTCGGTCGTCGTCGGGTGGTCTTCGACGGTGTACTCGAACGGCATCTCTACCGCTTTCTCGACGCGTTCGACGATGTCTCGGTAGCCCTCCGGCGGGACGTGCGCGACGACGCGCGGGTACTCGTTGCGCTGGAGATAGCGCCGCAGCACCTCCGTGACGAATCGCTTTTCGTCCTCGGACCACCGGCCCGTCACGACGGAGTCGTAGTGCTGGGCCGGGTAGGTGAGTTCGAGTTCCTGCGGGACGACGCCGATGGGCGACGTCATCGACACCTGGTGGGCGCGGAACTGGACGGCGTCGTGGTACTGGCCGTGGCTCTGGGACTCGCTATACGGCTTCCGGGCCGAACACGGGACGAGCACGAGCGGCGTGTCGAAGCGATTCCGGTATCTGGTCGTCACCCGCTCGGCGAAGCGCTGAATCTCGACGCGGCGAAGCGAATCTTCGGTCGCCGCCGTGAGCTCCGAGTTCCGGATGACCGGCGTTCGTTCCTCCAGGTAGCCGTACTGCTGGTCGAACTCGCGGAACGCCGCCGTGAGCCACACGTCGTGGCGCGCCTGTCCCTCGACGTAGTCGCGGAGTCGGCCGTCGCGGATGCGGCGACGAACCGTCGCGAGTTCCGCCCTCAGCGCGTTCACGTTGTGTGCGGCGCAGTCCTCGCGGGAGAAGTCGTCGACGCCGCCGAGGCAGGCCGAACAGGCGCAGGGGAGCTCGTCGAGATCTTCGAGGAAGAACTCGGCGTCGCTCGTGAGGTACTTGCCCTCGAACCCCTTCACCCGAGCGCGCTTGGCGTCGACGAGGTCGACGCCCGCGTACGCGAGCGTCGCGGCGTTCGTCGGCGTGGCGACGCCCGAGAGGTAGAGCGCGGTATCGGCCGGAAGCGACTCGTGTGCCTCGATGACGGCGTCCTTGAACGCGGCCGCGTGCCCGACGAAGCCGTGAGCGTCCGAGAGGATGTACGCGTCCGCGCCCACGTCGCGGGCGGCGTCGGCGGCGACGACGGCCGCGCTCGGATAGTCGGTATCGGGGTAGTCGACGGCGAACGACTCCTTGACTTCCTCGCGGGTCCCCGCCGGAAAACCGCGGTGCGGGAGGACGGTCAGGCGGTTCTCGTCGCCCTCGGGGGCGTCGCGTTCGGCGGCCCAGAGGCTTCCGGCGTCCTCGACGACGTCGTCGACGAGCGCGGGCGTGGTGCGCGGCTCCGAGAGACGGAGTTCGCCGAGGCGAGCGGCCCCGTCGCGGGCGTGCACCTCGAAGTAGTCGGTCATAGTCGCCCTCTGCGGCGGAGCGTGAACTATCTTGCTTTGTCGGGTCAGAGCCGCGGTGCGTCACCCCCGTCGCTCGGACCGGACCGAGACGGAGTCCCCCGGCCTCAATCGTCGAGTTCAGCCGTTTCGTCGCCGGATAGGGTCGACTCGTCGCCGACGACGCCAGACAGCGGTTCGAGCGTCACCGACTCGGGGACCGTTTCGAGCGCCGCGGCGGTCCAGTCGTCGTGGGCGAGCGTGAACGACACCTCGGGATTCTCGGCGACGAGCGCCGCGACGCCCTCGGCGGCCGCTCGCCGGGCCGCGTCGTCGAGTCGGCTCGGGACCTGTGCGTTCAGCGGGTACGTATCCGAGAGCGCGCCCGGGAACGGGCCGAAGGGGGGGACGACCTTCCAGACGGCGTCGTACTCGCTCTCGGAGGGCGTCCCGCCCTCGGTCAGCAGCACGTCGCCGTACTCCGCGAGGTCCAGGCGGGCCAGACGACGGTGGTGTCGACGAACTTCGGGTCGCTTCGCGCTCTCGTGGGAGACGTGGAAGAACGACCCTTTCGCGGCGGGGTCGGACTCCTCTAACTGGTCGGCGTGGTCGAGAAGCGCGCGGTAGCCGTCGAGCATCGCCGGGTGACCCCGGGCGCGGACTTCGACGAGTTCGAGGAGGTTGCCCGCGCGAACGGCCTGCTTGATGCGGCGGATCTCCGCGAACGTCACGTGGAGGTTGTGCTCGGCGAGCAGTCGCTCGGTGTCGGCGTCGCTGGCGTTTCGGACCTCGTCGGGCGTGTGCGACGAACAGACCGGACACGAACACGGGAAGTAGTCGAGCTCTTCGAGATGTTCGGTGCCGCGGACGGTGAGATAGCGGCCGTCGCGGGCGTACAGCGCGTAGGCGGCGGAGTCGAAGAGGTCACAGCCCATGGCGACGGCGAGCGCGAACATCATCGGGTGGCCCGCGCCGAAGAGGTGGACCGGGCAGTCCGCCCCGAGGCCCCGCTTGGCGGCGGCGACGGCGTCGACCATGTCGTCGTAGCGGTAGGCGTTCATCAGCGGAACGACCGCCCCGACGGGGAACACGTCGAGCGTCGTCGCGTCGGCGTGACGGGCGGCGCGCTCTCTGAGGTCGGGGTACGTCGATCCCTGGACGGGCGCGTTGACGAGCATCTCGCCCGCGTCGAACGCCTCGGCGTCAGCGAGTGCTTGTTCCGTGAGTTCGAGTTCGTCTTCGACCTGTTCGCGGGGAACGTCCGGCGGCGTCGGGACGTCGACGGGCGTGCCGATGTCCGAC
This sequence comes from Haloprofundus salinisoli, assembly GCF_020097815.1. NCBI lineage: Archaea > Methanobacteriati > Methanobacteriota > Halobacteria > Halobacteriales > Haloferacaceae > Haloprofundus > Haloprofundus salinisoli. The sequence goes on along the minus strand of NZ_CP083663.1, from coordinate 1,828,257 downwards.
CCGATATCCCTCTGGAACTGCAGAATCTCGGTCGTCGTCACGTCGATGTCGCCGTACTCGGCCAACTGGAACGACCCCGAGTCGGTCATGATCGCACCCGAGAAGCCGAGCATCTCGTGGAGACCCACGTCAAGCGCCCGTTCGCGGAGGTCCGCGGTCTTGCGGATGATGTAGGAGTTGGTGATGAGAATCTCCGCGCCGAACTCGGATTCGAGTCGGGCGGGCGGAATCGTCTGGACGTTGGGGTTGACGACGGGAAGAAGCGCCGGCGTCTCGACGGTCACCCCGGCGCGCGGCACGGTGAGTTGGCCGATGCGTCCGGCCGTGTCACCCTGCCGCTGCTCGAAACAGTCGCGCATATATCGCCGCGTTTCGGCGGCGTGTCGGTAAGAGTTGCGTTCCGGCGTCCACAGACGCGGCCCGCGAGCGCCGACGGTAGCGGCTACGGACGCGCGAGTTCGTATTGCAACACGCCGAGCGACGTGCGGCCGTCTCGAATCTCGTTGTCGACGACGGCCGCCAGAAGCTCCTCGTAACCCATCCTCGTCGGACGGATGCTCTCGTTGAAATCCAGTTCCTGCTCGGCGGACGGTTCGCAGCCGCGGGCGACGAAGTAGTGGTGGACCGAGTTGGCGATGCCGTTTGCGGGCTCGGCAACGTAGAATCGCTCCATCGACTGGGCTTCGTACCCCGTCTCCTCTGCGAGCTCGCGGCGCGCGGCGGTCGTCAGGTTGTCGTCTTCGGGTTCGGTGCCGCCCGCCGGGAGCCCGCGGTTGACGTGGTCGACCGCCTGCCGCCACTCCTCTACGAGCACGACGTCGCCGTCGGGGGTAAAGGGGAGAATCACGACGGCGGGCGGTTCGTCGACGTAGTGGAACTCCGTCTTCGTCCCGTCGGGCAGGCGGACGTCGTCCATGCGGATGTCGAACCCCGGACAGGAGTAGTCGATTCGGGAGTCCGTCGTCTCCCATTCGAGGCGGTCCGGGTCGTGGGCGGTGCCGGCGTCTGCGTCGTCGTCGTTCACGTCTCGTGGTTCGGCGGCGAGTCGAAAAATCGTCCGGTCGGCAAGCGCGCTCAGTTGCGTCGCCGCGCCGCGAACGCCGAACGGGCCGCCGTCCCGAGACCGGCGGACACGAGGCCCAGAGAGACCAGCGTGACGACGAGGTGTAGTTCGGTTACCCAGAACGGAAGCGGCATGCTGGTGCGGAGCACCTGCAGGAGAAACGAGATGCCGGGGACGTCGCCGGAGGCGACGCCGGCGGGACTGCCCGCATCGGTACTGTACGGCTGTCCGCCGACCGTTTCGCCCTCGGGGAGACGCTCGGCCTCGTAGGGGATGTACTGCGTCCGGACGCTCCAGACGGTCTCGCCGGACTCGTTGACCTCGACGATGCGCTGGTTCGCGGAGTCGGTGATGAGCGTGTTGCCGTTTTCGAGGCGGTCGGCGTCTCGCGGCCACGCGAAGGCGACGCCCTCGGCTTCGGAGAGCTCCCACCCGACGGTCCACTCGCCGTCACTTCGCTCCGCTCGCGACGAGCCTCCGCTCCCGTTGCTCGCGGAGACGTCGCCGTCGCCGCGCTGGAGTTCGACGACGCGACCGTTCTCGGAGTCGGCGACGAGTATCGTGTTCTTGTTCAACCACTGCGGGTTGTGCTGGCGGTTCAGCACCGACGGGTCGCCGACGCGGCCATCCTCGGGGTTCGGGTCCTCGTTGATTATCTCGACGACGCCCTCGCCGCGTTCGACGATGACCAGTTGGTTCGCGTTGCGGACCGAGACGAGGTAGCGGTCGTCGCCGAGGTGGTCGACGTCGTTGATGTGGAGCCAGTCCTCGCGCGTCGGGTCGTCGGGACCGTCCGTGTAGATGCTGCTGGCGTTCCACTGCCACGTTATCTCGCCGCCCCGGACGGTCATGATGCGTTCGTACTCCATGTCGCTGACGAGGAACTCGCCGGAGGGGAGCAGTTCGACGTCGTGGACTTCACTGTTCGCGCGCGTGCGCACGGGAAAACTGAACTCGCTGACGACTTCCGGACTCTCGCCGGGGTCGATGATTCGGAAGCCGGTGTGGGTACACGGCGACTCGTAGGGGCCGCAATCGGTGTATCCGCTGTCCATGAAGCCCGCCATGACGCTCCCGTTGTCGAGCATCGTCACGTCGAAGTAGCTGTCTGCGTCGTCGAGTCGCCAAGCGACCTCCCCGTCTTCGAGCAGGTAGACGCTGCCGTAGTCGTGCAGGCCCGGTCCGCCGCCCTGCGAACCGACCAGGGTCCGTACCGTCTCGTTCGAACTGCTGTCGTGACTCTGCGTCGCGCCGATCGTCGGTGCAGTAGCGGCGCTGACGACGACCATCCCGACGAAGAGTGCGACACCCGCGAGAACGAGGGTGGCACTCGTGCGTTTCGTAACCATCGAAGTACAGATATCTGTTGCGGGGATCACGATGAACGTTCGGGCAGCGGCGTGGGAGTCCCGTGTTCGGCGTGTCGATTATCGTCGCTCGTCCCGCGGGAGGACGACGCCGGAGAGCGGCGAGGCGGTTCGCATCCGTCACGGGCTACGTTGTGGCCCGGCGGCGCGTTCGACGCTCAGCCGGAGCTTCGGAGTCGGTTTCGGAGCATCCGGTTCGCACCGCTGACGAACAGGCCGAGGTCGTCGACGTGCGTGTAGTCGAAATACGGGTCCTCGCAGAACGACGAGAGCAGCTCTCTGGCCGTCGCGCCGAGCGACGGTCGTTCCACGTGCGGGGACTCGTCTCGAAAGAGGCTGAGTACGTAGCCGAGCTCGCCCCGGAGCGAGTGACTCCCGCTGTCGATGTCGTATCCCGGGTCGATACGGTCGGCTTGGCCGGTCGCCGCCTGCCAGTAGTAGTACGGGAAGTCCGCGCCCGCGTGGACCGTCGCCGGGAGCGACTGCCACATTCGCGGGTTTATCTCGGTAAGTTTGAACTCGCCGGTCTCGGCGTCACGCATATACTCCACGCACGCGAGGCCGTGCCAGTCGAGCTGGCTCAGCAGGTCGTTCGCCACCTGTTCGAGCTCCTCGATGTAGACGGACTTCCGGTAGACGCCGCCGCCGCCGACGTAGGAGTCGCCCCGAATCTGGCGGTGCTGGAACGTCGCCAGCGGTTCGCCGTGGTCGTACAGTCCGGCGAACATGTACTCGTCGGAGCTCGCCACGTACTCCTGGACGATGGGGTCGTGTTCCATCTCCTCGAGGATGGCGTCGACGTCGGGATGTTCGCCCGGCGAGAGATGTTTGATGCTCTTGACTTTCGAGGATTCCTCCGGCGCGTACCCGTCGACGTAGCCGTCCGCGAGGAGGTTGTACCGGGATTTGATGATCAGTTCGGGCTCCCAGTCGTCCACCTCGCTGAGCAGTCGCGTCTCCGGCACCGGCACGCCCGCTTTCTCCGCGGCGGCGGTCAACTGAAGCCTGTCCTGCGAACGTTGGAGCACCTCGAACGAGGGCACGACCATGTCGACGACTTCGTCGAACTCGTCTCTGTAGCGCGAGAGGACGTACGCGTCCTCTTCGCGTGACGGGACGATGGTCCGAACGTCCGGCCGCGACGCGAGACCCAGAAGGGCGTTTTTGTAACCGACGAGGTCGACCTCCGGGGCCGGGACCGAGAGGCGCTCCCCGCAGTGCCGAGAGGCGAACACCGGTGGGTTGTCGTGCTCCGACGCGACGATGGTGTTGATCCCCCGACGTCCGAGCGACCGTATCGTCGGATACGTACGCGACGGTCCGAGTCCGGTGGGAATCAACGCCGATTCCTTCGTCCCACAGCCTTCGTCCATATTCTCCCATTCAATTCTAAAAAACATTAATGTATTGTTGATTTTCACCTGGTACGCCCAACATTACTCAATTACTCATCTCTAAACACCTGCTTTGTTCGAGATTTTCCAGAGGTTGGGTGACCCCGTCAGACACGGGCGTTTCGACTCTCCTCGTCGGTGTCAGACCGACTGAACGACGACAGACACTCCCTGTGGAACGTATGAGCGTCCTAACGAAATCGAAAGTACACCAAAAACACGCCTATCCGGTGGTTAACCGAACTGTGCAGGTTCGTCGGTACGAAATGCGGGAGAAGTGGGCCGGCGCAGATTCGAACTGCGGTTACGGCCACCCGAAGGCCGAAGGATACCAAGCTACCCCACCGGCCCGCACGACTGAGTTGCCCGGGGCGATGTTTAAGGGTTGCGAAAGAAGGGAAAACCGCGTCACTCCGTGTCGAAGTACAGGTGCGCATGCGAGGCACACCCAGGGTTGAACGCCGCCGCACAGGCGGGGCAGGTGTGGTCGGAGTCGAGGTACGCCGCGACCGAGAGACGTTCTCCGCAGACGCCACACAGCACCGCGGGTTCGTCGAACTGGTCGGCGGGCCACCGCCGCGGGTCGTGGTCTGCGAGCGCTTCGTGGCACTCGAAACACGGGTGGTAAACGCCGCAGCACGGGAACTCGATAGCGATGACGTCCTGGTCGGTGTCGTAGTGCTCGCACCGCGTCTCGGCGTCGACGCCGACGCCGCGGAGGGGGACGTCGAACCGGTCGTCGAGCTCGCTGCCCCCGGCACCGTCTCGTCTCGGGGGCATCAGTATCGGGAGTAGCCCTCGGTGTCGAGGTAGCTGTGCGCCACGGTGATGGCGTGGTCGGCGTGGAGGACTCTCGGTCCGAGACGCACGCGTTCGTCCGCGACGGCGTCGAGAAGCGACGCCTCCTCGTCGGTGAAGTCGTGGTGATCCGAGAGGACGAACGCGGGGTTTTCGGGCGGGTCGACGTCGACGACGGGGGTGCCGCCCTCGTGGAGTTGCATCACCGTCGACTCGGCGGCGACGGCGTCGAGCGTCGCCTCGAACCCCATACGGTAGAGCGAGACGCCCGGGCTGCTCTCGGCGGGCATGTGTCCGATAGCTTCCTCGCGTGCGTCGAGCGCCTTCCGAATCAACGCCGCGGTGCTCCGCTCGTCGGGATTCAACCGCCGGAGTTCGGAGCCCTCGAAGCGAACCGTGTACTCGTCGCCGAGGACGAGGTGGGTCCGGACGTCCTCACGGATCGCGTGCGAGAGGAAGAACGCGGAGTTGACGCACCGACAGAGGACGTCAAGACGACCCGCGCCGCCGGCGATGTCGTCCAGCGAGAACTCCGAGGTCGTGGGGGCGTCGTGCCCGATAATGACGAACTGACGCATACCGGAGGTGACGGCGGAGTCGCCTTGGGTCTGTCTACTCGCCGCGTGGCGCTGTCGTTCCCCGGTGTTCGTCGGCGGATCTCGCCTGCGGGTCTCGCCCCTGCCCGGGCCGTGGCTCGATGGGCCCACAAACAACTGTGGTTGAATTTTTCGGCCTACAACCCGATTAGTAGTCACCGTTCGGTCGGAACATCGCCTTGCTTCGGTTCAATCAACGGTTACAATGCCGGTAACTCGGGGGAAACAACCGAACGAGAGTCGAAAAGAGGCAACCTGTAGAACCATTTAGAATACGAAACGACAACTGACGTGGCCGGGAACCTACAATCGTCCAAAACTGGACCTTATTGTTAAACTCTGTTGAGAGATACGTCTTCGGAGCGTTAGGTATTTATATAATCGGCAAAGACGAACTGGTATCCTTCGCGAGTGATGTGACAGCGCATGACGAAAGATAACAACTCCCAACTGATCAACCGACGTCGGATGCTGCAGGGTCTCGGCGTCGCAGGTATCGCAAGCGTAGCAGGCTGCTCAGGCGGCGGTGGCGGCGACGACACCGGCGGTAACCAGAGCGGCGACGGCAACCAGAGCGGTGGCGGCTCCGGCGACGGACAGGCCTCCCAAGGCGGTCAGCTCAAGATGGGTCTCGTCAAGAGTCCCCTCGAGTTCGACCCCATCATGCTCAACGACGTTCCCTCCCAGCAGGTCGCACAGAACATCTTCGAGGGCCTCTACGAGTACAACGAGTCGACCGGTCTCGTCCCCGCGCTCGCGGCCGGCGAACCGGAAGTCAACGGCGACGGTACGCAGTATACGGTCCAGATCGCCGAGAACGCGACGTTCCAGAACGGTGACCCCGTCACCTCCGAGGACGTGAAGTACTCCTTCGAGGCACCGGTCAACGAGGAGACGCAGAACGCCTCCGAGGTGAACATGGTCGAGTCCATCGACACGCCCGACGAGAAGACGGCCGTCTTCAACCTCAAGTACCCCTACGGCGCGTTCGAGACGACGCTCGCGTGGAGCATCGTCCCGAAGTCGGTCCGCGAGAACGACAAAGACGCGTTCAACACGAGCAAGCCCGTCGGCTCCGGTCCGTTCCAGTTCGACGACTGGCAGGAAGGCCAGTTCGTCCGTATCAGCCGCTACGACGACTACTGGGGCGACCAGATGCCGAACCTCGCCCAAGTCGAGTTCGTCCCCGTCGAGGAGGCGACGACCCGCGTGACGACGCTTCGCAACGGCGAGAACGACATCATCGAGGAGATCCCGCCGCAGCTGTACTCCTCGGTCGAACAGATTCAGGACGCCAGCATCGACGAAGTGCCGGGTATCGGTTACTTCTACATGGCGTTCAACTGCGCGGAAGGTCCGACGACGGACCCCAAAGTCCGCGAAGCGGTCGACTACTGCTTCGACATGGACCAGGCGGTCTCGAACTTCGTCGAGCCGACCGGTCTCCGGCAGTACAGCCCGCTCCCGCAGGCGCTCGCCGACGAGTGGGGCTTCGACGTCAGTCAGTGGGAGCAGATCCCGCACGGCAAGGACATCGAGCAGGCCCAACAGCTCTTCGAGGAGGCCGGCGTCAGCCAGGACTACTCGTGGCGCATCATCGTCCCGCCGGACGACAAGCGTGAACAGATCGGCACGACGGTGTCGAACGGGCTGCAGGAAGCCGGCTTCAACGCCGAAGTCCAGCGGCTCGACTGGGGTGCCTTCCTCGACCAGTACGTCTCCGGCAGCGAGGACGACTACAACATGTACACGCTCGGGTGGTCCGGCACGCCCGACCCCGACGCGTTCACCTACTACATGTTCGGCGCGACCGAGGACACCCTCGGCGTCACCGACGGGACGTTCTACCACGACTCCAGCGACCGCGCGGCGGAGGCGACCCAGAAGTTCGTCCAGGCCCGCGAGATGGCCGACCAGGAGCAGCGCAAACAGCTGTACACCGAAGGGATCACGACGGTCCTCGAAGACCGCGCGCACCTGCCGGCGTACAACCTCAAGAACAGCTACGGCGTGAAAGACTACGTCAACGACTTCACGTCGCACCCGGTGGACAGCTTCCACCTCTCGTCGAACCACAACAACGTCTCGGTCGACAAGTAGACTCGCTACAGCCCGAGTCTCTTTCGCTCAGTATTTCGATACTTGCCGTGGAAACCATTCACAACCGTACTGCCGCAGGCTGCAATCAGGGATGACAGACAGCAATGAGTAGACTCAGATACACGATCGGTCGGCTCCTCCAGGCGGTCCCCGTCCTGCTCGGAGTCGTGACTATTACGTTCCTTTTGACCGATGCGATCCCGGGGGACCCGGTGAGCATCATGCTCGGCCCGTCGCCGAGTGCACAGCAGGCCGAAGCCATCCGAGCGAAGTTCGGCCTCGACCAACCACTGTACGTTCGGTACTTCAACTACCTCTTCGACGTTATCCGCCTCGACCTCGGTGAGAGCCTCTACTACAGCGTACCCGTGACGCAGAAGATCATGGAGCGTCTGCCCGTGACGATGCTGCTCATAGTGTCGAGCTTCTCGTTCGCGCTCGCTACCGCGGTGCCGCTGGGGGTCATTTCCGCGAAGCGTCGGAACAAGCCTGCCGACCACGTCTCGCGCGTCGTCGCCCTGCTGGGCGTCAGCACGCCGTCCTTTTGGATCGGCCTGATGCTCATCATCATCTTCTCGTACAACCTCAACGTGCTTCCGGCGACGAGTCTGGTGATGCCGTGGGCCGCCCCAGCGACGGTCGACGGGGCGTCTAATCAGATAGACGTCATCATCACCGCCATTCAACATCTGATACTGCCGACCATCACGCTCGGCACGCTCCAGATGGCGGCGTTCACCCGCATCGAGCGCTCCTCGATGCTCGAAGTGCTGGGCGAAGAGTACGTCAAACTCGCCCGCGCGTACGGCGTCAGCGAGGGGAAAATTCTCCGCAAGCACGCCTTCCGCAACGCACAGCTCCCGCTCATCACCATCGTCGGTCTCCAACTGACGACGGCGCTGGGCGGCGCTGTCCTGACCGAGACCGTCTTCTCCATCAACGGAATGGGACGGCTCGTCATTACGGCGATTCAGAACCAGGACTTCCTCTTGGTGATGGGGACGACGCTGATGTTCGGTGTCGTCTTCGTCGTCGGCGTCATCATCACGGACCTCTCGTATGCGTACGTCGACCCGAGAGTCTCCTTCGACGGAGGTGACTGACCATGGCACCCGACACATCTACTCCACAGAAAATCGACGGCCCGGACGGTGGCGCGGCCGACGAACCGCAGGACGACGAGTTCGAGGCCCGCGTCGGCCTCTGGTACACCGTCTCGCAGATCAAACGCGACCCGACGGCGCTGACCGGGCTAGTCATCGTCGCGATCATGACCGCCATCGCGCTGTTCGCGTACGTCGACGGCGTCTTCCTCGACTTCTGGTTCGCGGAGACGTTCTGGTACCACCCCAACCGGGACCCCTCGCAGGCGGAGATTCTGCTCCCGCCGTACGGGCTAACTAACGAGATCTACCCGATGACGCCCGGAACGCTCGAACACCCGCTCGGCACCGACCACCGCGGCCGTGACATCGCCGTCCGCCTGTTCTACGGCACGCGCATCGCCATCACGGTCGGCATCGTCTCCACCGGCATCGCGCTGGTGCTGGGGACGCTCGTCGGCGCGGTCGCCGGCTACTACGGCGGCTGGATCGACGACGCGCTGATGCGCGCCGCCGAGACCCTGTTCGCCATCCCGTTTCTCGTGCTCGTTATCGCGTTCATGGCCGCCTTCGGGCGCAACCTCACGTTCGCGATGGTCGGCGTCGGCATCGCCACGATTCCGACGTTCGCACGCCTCATCCGCTCGCGGGTGCTGAGCGTCCGCGAGGAAGATTACATCGAGGCGGCGAGAGCCGCTGGCGTACGCGACAGAAACATCATCCTCAGACACATCGTCCCGAACAGTTTCGCGCCGGTACTCGTGCAGGCGACGCTGCAGGTCGGCATCAACATCCTCATCATCGCCGGTCTCTCGTTTCTCGGCTACGGCGCACAGCCCCCGACGCCCTCGTGGGGGCAGATGCTCTCGGCGTCCCGGCAGTACCTGCTGCCGGACCCGTGGTTCAGCATCTGGCCCGGCATCGCTATCCTCATCACGGTGGTCGGCTTCAACCTCGTCGGTGACGGCCTGAGAGACGCACTCGACCCACGGATCAACAACTGATGGCAGACCCACTACTCACCGTCGAAAACTTGCAGACACAGTTCTTCACCGAGGAGGGTGTCGTCCGCGCGGTGGACGGCATCAGCTTCACGGTGAACGAAGGAGAGCTCGTCGGCCTCGTCGGCGAGTCCGGCGCGGGCAAATCCGTCGCCACGAGTTCGATCATGCGGCTCGTCGAGGAACCCGGCGAAGTCGTCGGCGGGACGGTCAAGTACCGCGACAAGGTCATCCTCGACTTCGAGGAGGGCCCGGACGGCGAGCGCCGCCCCTCCGACGAGATGCTGTCGAACAAGCAGATGCGCGAGGAGATTCGCGGCAACGAGATCGCCATCATCTTCCAGGACCCGATGGAGGCGCTCAACCCCGTATTCACCGTCGGCAGCCAACTGAGGGAGTTCATCGAGATCAACCGCGATGTCTCCGGAACGGAGGCCAAGGAGATCGCCGTCGACATGCTCCGGGAGGTCGGCATCCCCGAACCCGAGGAGCGCTACGACAGCTATCCCCACCAGTTCTCCGGCGGGATGCGCCAGCGCGTGCTCATCGCGATGGCGCTCTCCTGCGAACCGAGTCTCATCATCGCCGACGAACCGACGACGGCGCTGGACGTCACCGTTGAGGGCCAGATTCTGGACCTCGTCGACGAGCTCCAGGACAAGTACGGCACGAGTTTCCTCTGGGTGACCCACGACATGGGCGTCGTCGCCGAAATCTGCGACCGCGTCAACGTGATGTATCTCGGCGAGATCATCGAGCAGGCGGAGGTCGACGACCTGTTCTACGAGACGAAACACCCCTACACGGAGGCGCTGCTCGACTCGATGCCGCGTCCCGACGAGACGGTCGACGAACTCAATCCGATAAAGGGCGTGATGCCGGAGGCTATCAATCCGCCGCCGGGCTGTCGGTTCCACACCCGCTGTCCGGACGCCCACGAAGTCTGTCGCCGGACGCGACCCGTCTATCAGGACGTCAGCGGACCGGAGGGCTACCCGCACCGCGTCTCCTGCGTGAAGTACGAGGACGTCGGCTACGAGGACTCCGAACCGCTGGACACGGAGGCGACCGCCGCCTTCGGTGGCGACATCATCGAAACACAAGGTGATTCCAATGAGTAGCACCACGACCAAGACGAACACGCGAGAAGAGGCCGAGACGATTCTCCGCATCGAGGGACTGACCAAACACTACTCACAGGGGTCGGGGCTGCTCGACAGCTTCTTCCCGAAGCCGAAGGTGAGAGCCGTCGACGACGTCTCCTTCGAGATCGAACGCGGCGAGACGCTGGGGCTCGTCGGCGAGTCCGGGTGTGGGAAGTCGACGCTCGCGCGCACCGTGTTGAAGCTCGTCGAGCCCACGGACGGGGCCGTCTACTTCAACGGGCGCAACATCGCCGACCTCTCCGGGGAGCAGCTGCGCCAGCAGCGCGAAGACATGCAGATGATCTTCCAGGACCCCCAGTCCAGCCTCGACCCCCGGATGAAGATCGGGACCATCGTCGAGGAGCCGATGCGCGCGCACGGCCTCTACGAGGGCGAACGCGAGGAACGCGCCCGCGAGCTGCTGGAGAAAGTGGGGCTGGACCCCCAGCACTACAACCGGTATCCCCACCAGTTCTCCGGCGGCCAGCGCCAGCGGGTGAACCTCGCGCGGGCGCTGGCGGTCAACCCCGACTTCATCGTCTGCGACGAACCGGTGTCGGCGCTCGACGTGTCGATTCAAGCGCAGGTGCTGAACACGATGCAGGAACTGCAGGACGAGTTCGGCCTCACCTACCTCTTTATCGCGCACGACCTCTCGGTCATCCGGCACATCTCCGACCGCGTCGCCGTGATGTACCTCGGCCAGATGGTCGAACTCGCCGAGACCGAGGAGCTGTACGAGAACCCCCAGCACCCGTACACCCAGGCGTTGCTCGGGTCGATTCCGGTTCCCGACCCGCGGGTGAAGGGTCGTCGCGGCCTCCTCGAAGGGGACGTCCCCTCGCCCATCAACCCGCCGTCGGGCTGCCGGTTCCGGACCCGATGTCCGAAACTCATCGCGCCCGAGCAGTACGACATGACCGAACCCGAGTGGGCGGGCGTGCGCCGCTTCATGCGGGCGGTCACCCGGCGGACGTTCGAGGTTGAGAACGAGGGACAGTTGCGAAACGAGTTCTTCGAGCAGGGCGTCCCCGGCAGCGAGGCCGGTGACATCGTCGAGACGGCCATCGACTCGCTGCTCGGCGGCGAGTGGGAGCAAGCCGAGGAACTCCTCCGGGAGTCGTTCGCAGAACCGAGCATCTGCGCGCAGGAGAAACCCGACTACACCGTCGAGACGGAGTACGGCACGGGCGTCCACCACGCGGCGTGTCACCTCCACAACGAACGCATCGACAACACCGCCAACGCCGACTGAGACGGACCGTGCGCCCGTCGTCGCGTCACTTTCTCATCCGAGCTCGATTTCGACAGTGTCACGCAAGCGACCGTCTCCGGTTGCGACGAACGCACCGATCTCGTGGACGCCGGGGTCGGGAAGCTCCCACGTCGTCCGGTCGCCGACGCGTTTGAGACGGCCGCTCCACGTCCGTTCGATCACTTTTGTCTCCTTCGCGCGGAAGGCGAACGACCCCGGACTGTCGCTCAGATAGCGCGGTTCGTCGCTTCCCTCCAGCAGGCCGTCGACGGTCCACCCCCAGAGCCGTCGCCTCGGCGTCGCCACCGTCACCGGAACCGGGAGCTGGTTCCGTATCGTGATCGTCAGGTCGATCGGTTCGCCCCGCTCGTAGCGGGTCCGCTCGACGGAGAGCCGAATCGACAACCCGCGGCGCGCCAGCGGTTGGGGGACGAACTGACCGAGTCGATCGGCGAACGACCTGCCGCTCTCCTCGAAGCCGTACCGACTCTCGCCGTCCGACGAGGCGGGCGTTCTCCGTGGCATAGGGGTTCGTATCGAGCGTCGCGCAGATGGCTCTGTCGACTCGTGTGTTCGCTACGTCAGCAACGCGACGAACATCAGCCCGAACCCCGAGACGACCAGGACGGCGGCGAAACAGCCCTCGATGACGCGGAGATACATCGCGTCGGTTCTGTTGGTCCGAACGAGTCGAAGAAACGAGAGACCGACGGTCACGAGACCGAGACCGACGAACAGACCGGTGAGTAGCTGCATCGTTCGATTCGTCCGACCGTACACCCAACGGTCTCATAAATGTTCGTGAGTGTGTTTTAATATGATATAAGGACGATAGCTAGAGAAGTGTTTAAATAGAGTGTACGAATTGCCGTAGATAATGAACGTCAGTTCCGTCTACGCGCTGCTCTCGTCGGCGAGAGCCGACGGTGAACGACAGACCGACCGGGCAGAGGTCCCACTCAACGTCGCGCCGTTGTTGTTGTTCGGACTCATCCTCGTCGTTCTCACGGTCATCGCCGAGGTCAGTCTATAGCGTGGAGCTCCGCGACGAGCGATCGAAGCGGGTCGCCTCGGGCCGTGCGGGCGACACCCCCCGGCCGCCTCAGGCCGCGCGTCCGACGCTCAGGTGGGTCGTCTCGCCGTGGCTGTGGGCGGTCACGGGCATGCTGTTGACCGTGCTCTTCATCGAGATGGCGCTTATCGGCGTCGTGGTGTACGGCGTCTCGCTGCGTTCGACGCTCGCAAGCGCCGCGGCCGACCCCGTCGTCATGCTGGCGACACTTCTCTGCGCGCGGTTTCTGGCGTTTCGACTCTACCAGTGGCGACGCGACTACCTCGCCGAGATGGGCGAGCTCTGGGTTCGTGACTCCGGGTCAGCCGGGGCACTCGTCACCGTCGCTTCCTTCTCGTTGGTCGGCTTAGTGCCGGCGGCGGCGCTGTTCCCGTTCGTCAGCGTCCCCATCTCCGACCAGATGACGATGCTTTCGGCGGCCATCGCCGTCATCACCGTTCCGGCGTGTTACCTCCTCTTGATCTACTACCTGGGCCAGCTATCCGCCGCGGACCGGTACCGGCGGAGATACCGGATCTCGCCGAGCAGCTGGCACTACCTCTGGACGTTCCCCGTGGTGGTGTTCGTCTGGATGGTCGCCTCGGGGACGGTGCTGACGCTCTCGGGGGAGACGCTCGGCCTCTCGGCGGTCGACCACCTCCGAATCGACGGGTGGGTCGTCGGCTACGTCGCACTCTGCGCGCCGACGCTCGCCGCGCTCCTGTACACGCTTCGGCGTCTCGCCGCTCTCTTCTCGCCGCTACCGCGCCGGTGACCGCCTGCGACAACCAGAGAAGTTATCATCTATCACTCACAGCATACATTCAGCTACAGAACAATGTCGACGAAAGATAGTACTTCCCTCCAAGCCAAAGCGCTCAGCGTCTCGAACGGACTGAGCGCGAACCAGAAAGCGGCAGCGATAACGGTAAGCGGCCTGTTCACGGGCGTCCTCCTCGGGGCGATGGGCATGCTCTTCGACTTCAACCGCGACGACGTCATCGTCGGCATCGCCGCCCTCGGCCTCGTCGTGTTCGCCGCGGCCGTGTTCGCCGTCGTCCGCGCGATGATCATCAGCGCCGAGATGAAAGAGGATGGAACGGTTCTCGACGCCGTCCGCCATCCGCTCTTCGCCGCGCTGTTCGTCAGTCTCGCCATCGCCTGCGGCGCGTTTTTGAGCGTCGTCTACCGCTTCGCCATCCTCTAAATCCGAACGCTCGACCGCGCGCGGACGGTCCTCTGCGACCGCGTTCTCCCATGCAGCCGCTTTCCGCTCTCGATAGCCGCTGTTCTCTGCTCTCGATAGCTTCGGCTCCCGTCTCGTTCACCGCGAAAATTGAGAGTGAAACCTATCGGACCGTGTGTTCGTCGGGGTGACGAAGCGAGACGAGGTCCGTCTCGACGTCCGTCCCGGCCATCTTTGCGATGAACTCCAGCGACTTCGCGTGTCGTCTGAACGGCGACTCCTTCAGCGAGTCGAGCGCGGCGTCGATCTCGACGGGGTCGTCGCTGACTCTGTCGAGTTCTTCGAGCGAGAGGCCGCGGACGTGGCGAATCATCATCCGGCGCGCACGCTCGCTGATCCAGTCGATATCCCGGTAGTACGCCAAGGCGTTTATCGCGCCCGTCGGCCCGAACTCGCGGCCGAGATACCGTGCCCACTCCATCGCGGTGACGTTCTCGGCGGCGTCGCGGGGAACGGTGCCGAGATACGGTTTCGTCTGCTCGCTGCCGGCCGAACGGTCTCTTGGCATGTCAGTGTCCTCCCGCGAGTGATTAGGGTGGCCCGTTAAATACGTTTCGTAGGCGAGATTACGTTATTGATGAAATGAACGTCGAGGTCGAACAGCAGCCTCAGAACGCGACGAGCGAACTGACGACTTCGCTCGTGATGACGGCGACGATGGAGCTCGACCAGACGAGCAGCGCGAAATGCGGCAGCGACGTCATCGAGTGCCCGCGGCCGATGACGCGGATGATCATCGACGCGAAAAACGAGTTGACGACGATGGCGACCAAGAGGAGAAACTCGATCTCGGGCATAGTGTACACCGAGGGGTTCAGAAGCGACCCGACGATGTTCGAGTCCACGTCCATCTGCGTCGAGATGTCCTTGAGCACCCGGACGACCTCCAGTGCGACGTAGTAGGCGAACGTACTGGAGAGGACGACGCCGTAGAGCACGCCGAGCACCGTGCCGACTTCCTGTGAACGCTTCCGGCGGAGGTTCAACACGGCGGTCATGTTTCGGCTGATGAGCGTCCCGAGTTGGCGCGGTTCCCCGCCCATCTGTCGGCCCTTGACGTACATGTCGCTGAACTTCTGGATGAGAAACGACCCCGTCTCCGCGGAGAAGTACGTCCACGAGAGCTGCGAGTCGATACGCATGTTCAACCGCCGGTAGAGGTTCGAGATGTTCGCGGTGAGCGCGCCGAAGTCCTTCTTTCGGAGGCTGGCGAGCACCGACGAGGTCGAACTCTGTTTGACGCTCTCGACGGCTCCGAGCGCGCGGATGAACGACGGGAACCCCTCGTCGCGGTTCTTCACGCGTTTCTCCTCTCGCTGCATCACGACCCCTGGGAGAAAAAGCGGCGTAAAGGGTATGGCTACGTACAGCGGCAGCGGAATCTTTCCGGCGTCGATGGGTAACATACCCTGGAGCGCGGCGTAACAGACGGCGGTGAGCGCCAGCGACAACCCCGCGCCGACGACGAGGCTCGTCCGGATGCGGACGTTCCTCTCGAGGGAGATCTCGCTTTGGAACCAGACGGGGTCTTTCGGCGCGATGCTGTTCATCGCGTAGAGGAACATCACTTGGACGAAGATGGACCCGAAGATGACGGCGATGAGCGCCGCCGTCGGGTTGATGCCGATGAGAAACGGGATGACGATGGCGAACACCAGCCCGAACGTCACCGAGAGATTCACCGACATGTAAACGTCCTTGACGAGTCCGAGACGGTCGAGTTGGCTGCCGTAGCGGGTGGTGTAACTCTGGATGATGGAGTCCTGTTCGTTGAGCAGGAACTCACTGATGTGTTGGCCCGCGCCGACGGAGTACGCCAACCGTTCGAGGAAGTCCTCCATCAGCGGGCTGGCGACGAACTTCGCGCGCATCCGGCAGGCGTCGTCGAGACTCTGGTTCCACGTGTCGACGAGCGCGACGATGCGCCCCATCTCCTCGGCGATAGCGCCGTACTCCTCCTCGCGGGCGAGCGTCCGAAAGATCTCGACGCGATCGATGTTCGTCGTCGAGAGGACGGTGATGTGAGTGATAAAGAGGTAGAACTTCTCTCTGGTGTCCTTTCGTTTCCGGTCGTGGACGAGCTGCGGGTAGACGAGGGCGACCCCCGGCACGAAAAATGAAAGCAGGACGAGCGGCGCGCTGACGGCGAGTTCCGGTTCCAACGCGAGGACGGCGATGAACGTCGCCTGCCCGAACAACAGCGCGGGCAACAGCATGAGAAACAGATACCGCTCGTACGGCATCTCCATCGTGTAGTAGCCGCGTTCGAGCGACTCCAACATCTGCTGGAAGTCGAACTGGCTCTCTGACTCCTCGCGCGCGACGTCCCCGCCCGAGCCGCCGTCCATCGTCGCCACGACTTACCGCCCGCCGACCTCGGTCAGTCCGGCGATATCTATCGGCAGCGCCTCGACACCGTCGTTCTGGAACGTCTCGATGGCCTGGTTGACGTCGGCGTACTGCAAGATATCCGAGTCGATGAGCCGCCGGATGATCTCGGCGCGGCGCAGCAGTTCGTCGTAGATCTTCCGCGAGTCCTCGAAACCCAGAAGCGGTGCGATGCGGTCCTCCAGCACGTAGGAGTTGTTCATCCCGGTGAAGATGATGTCGTCCTCGATAGGGTCCCACGTGAATACCTGTCGGGTGACGACGCCACCTTCCTCCTTCGAGTAGCCCTCTATCTCCTGGATGCTCGTGACGCGACGCACCATGTCGTCGCCGAGTTTCACCCGGTTCTGGAAGACACAGAGGTCGCAGTTGCCCATGAACGTCTCCGGGACGGCGATGGGGTCGCCGGTGAAACGCTGGATGAGCGAGACGATGTCGCTGGCGTGGAACGTCAGCATCACGGGGTGGCCGGTCTGGGCGGCCTGAAACGCCATCCGCCCCTCCGCACCACGGACCTCCCCGACGATGATGTAGTCGGGACGCGAACGAAGCGCGGCCGCGACGAGGTCGAACATGTCGACGTCCGTGCTGTCGTCGCTACCCTGTCCTTCGCGGGTGAGCAGTTGCTGCCACGTGCTGTGAGGTGGCAGGACCTCGGCGGTGTCCTCTGCGGTGTATATCTTCGCGTCCCGCGGGATGAACGAGAGGATGGCATTGAGCGTCGTCGTCTTCCCCGACGCCGTCTCGCCGGCGACGAAGATGGTCTGGTCGTTCTCTAAACAGAGCCACAGGTACGCCGACATCTCGGGGCTGAGCGTCCCCCACTTCGTGATCTGGAGGATGGAGAGGGGCACCTCGTTGAACTGCCGAATCGTCAGCGATGGCCCCTTGATACTCACGTCGTCGGAGTAGATGATGTTGATACGCGAGCCGTCGGGGAGCGTCGAGTCGATGACGGGGTTCGAGTCGCTGATGGGCGTGTCCATCCGTTCGCCGAGGTTGCGAAGCCAGTTTTCGAACTCGTCGGGCGACCCGAAGTTGATGCTCGTCGGTAACATCCCGTAGGTGCCGTGGTCGGTGAAACACTCGTGGGGGCCGATGACGTGGATGTCCTCGTTCTCGGGGTCGCCCATAAGCGGCGCGAGCGGGCCGAGACCGACGATGTCGCGCTGGAGGAGATATCGAATCGTGTCGAAGGTCTCCTCGCGGACGGTGATGCGTCCGCTGAGCAGCGATCCGAGGCGGGTCCTCGGCGTGCCGATGTTGACGACCTCGTTCAGCAGTTCGTCGAGGTGGGCCTGAAACTGCTCGATGTCGCCCGGAGCGGGTCGAGAGACACTCTCGTCGAGGATGCGCTGGCGAATTCGACGGTACGTCGCCGCGTCGCCCTCGTCCAGCGACGGTTCGACCGCGTAGTACTTCGTCGGCACGCCGGTGTCGCCGAAGACGTGGCAGAAGACGGGGTGGTCGTTCTTCACTGTCGGGTAGAGAACGTTCGGCCGGCGCACCTCGTGTTCGTCGTCCAGTTCCTCGGTGTACACC